>NZ_JBEXDX010000070.1:0-26298 GCF_040605995.1 Streptomyces sp. NPDC005492 | reverse complement strand
TGCGACATCAGCCGCTTCTGCGGCGGGCGCGGCCCGCCCTGCGGGCGGGCGACGGGACTTTGCGGACACGACCTAGGCGCCGGGCAGCCCGCTGTTCCGGCTCCTCGCGGCTGGCGGCGACGGACCCACCGGAGGACCGTGGACGACGTGGAGAAGCGGCGGTACGACGTATGGGCGGCCGGGGACGCCTACGAGCGGTACATGGGCCGATGGAGCCGACGTGTCGCCGAGGACTTCGTCGGATGGCTCGGGTGCGACCCCGGCGCGCGCTGGCTCGACGTGGGATGCGGCACCGGAGCCCTGACCGCGACGGTCGCCGACCGGTGCCATCCCCGGACGGTGGTGGGCCTGGAACGGTCCACCGCCTTCGCCACCGCGGCCCGCACCACCGTCCCCAAGGCCACCGCCTTCGCGCTGGCCGACGCGAGGGCGCTGCCGTTCCCCGAGGCCGTGTTCGATGTCGCCGTCAGCGGCCTGATGCTCAACTTCCTTCCCGAGCCCACCGATTGCGTACGCGAGGCGACCCGCGTAGTGCGACCGGGCGGCCTGGTCGCCGCGTACGTGTGGGACTACGCCGACGGCATGGCGTTTCTACGGCACTTCTGGGACGCGGCGACCACGCTGGACCCGGCGGCCGCCGAACTCGACGAGGGCCGCCGTTTCCCGGTGTGCCGTCCGGAGCCACTGCGGGAGACGTGGACATCGGCCGACCTGCTGGACGTAGAGGTCGCCGCCGTCGAAGTACCCACCGTCTTCGCCGACTTCACGGATCTGTGGGAGCCCTTCCTCACCGGCCAAGGACCCGCTCCCGGCTACGTCGCCGCCCTCCCGGCACCGGCCCGGGACCACCTGCGCGCGGCACTTGAGGCCACCGTCCCGACCCGGCCGGACGGATCGATCGGGCTCACGGCCCGCGCGTGGGCGGTACGCGGGCGCAGACCGGTCCCGCCCGGCACCGTCTCGCTGTAGTCGAGTCAGCTTCCCGGTCCGAGGCCTTGCAGGGCCTTGTCGAGTTGCGCCGAGGTCAGGGCGGGGGACGGGAGCGGAGGCGCTGCGGGTGTGCCGCGCAGGCCGTCGAGGAGGAGGGCGAGGGGGCGGCGCCAGGCGTCGGGGCCGGCGGCCGAGGTGAGGGAGGGGACGGTACGGCCCAGGGCGGCGAGGGCGAAGAGCACGTCCTCCGGGGTGACGTCCGCACGGATCGTGCCCTGCTCCCGCCCGCGGCTCAGCAGTATCTCCACGGTGCGGCGGTTGTGGGCGTGCACGGCCTGGAGCGAGTCGACGCCGTCGAGGCGGGTGGTCATCAGGTCGTTGGTCCCACGGTCCGCGGCCAGACCGGCGAACACGGTGTGGAGATAACTCGTCAGCCCCGCCAAGGCATCCTCGGCGACGCGCGCCTGCTCGCCCGCGGTCATCGTGCCGGTGAGCAGGTCGCGGAAGACGGCGTCGACGAGGGCGGCGCGGGTGGGGAAGTGCCGGTACAGGGTGGCGTTTCCGATGCCGGCCCGACGGGCGATCACGTCGATCGGCGCGTGCAGGCCCTGCTCGGTGAAGACCTCGTGGGCGGCCTCGATCAGGAGTTCCCGGTTGCGCCGCGCATCGCGCCGCCGAGCAGGTGCCGTCGCGTCGTTCGGGCCCGTCATCCTCACCCTCCGGGGTAGTGGGGAGTGCTCCCCGGTAGTGATGCTATCGTCGATCCATCAAGTGGGGAGTACTCCCCATTTTGGCGACAGGGGGCGACGTCATGCGGAATACGGCATTGGTCCTGGGCGGGGGCGGGCCGGTCGGCGGGGCGTGGATGACGGGGGTGCTCGCCGGGCTCACCGAGGCGGGCCTCGACCTCACCCGCGCCGACGTGATCATCGGCACCTCGGCGGGCGCGATCTTCGGTACCCGGCTCGCGGCCGGTGAGGCACCGCAGGAGCTGTACGAACGCCAACTGACCCGTGCCGACAGGGTGGAGCTGCGGGTGACCGCCGCCCAGACGGCCCGATTCCTGTGGGCGGCCATGGGATCCCGCGATCCGGAACGCTCCGTACGTCGGCTGGGCCGCGCCGCGCTGAAGGCCCGCACCAGACCCGAGTCCGAACTGCTCGACGCCCTCGGCACGTTGCTGCGCGGCGCACGGGACTGGCCCCACCGGGCCCTGCGGATCGCGGCCGTGGACGCCCGGACCGGCTCCATGGAGACCTTCGACGCCGACTCGAACGTCACCCTCCTCGAAGCGGTCGCCGCGAGCTGCGCCGTCCCCCTCGTCTGCGCGCCCGTCACGGTCGGCGGCCGACGCTGGATCGACGGCGGCAGTCGCACGACCACCAATCTGCACCTCGCCGCCGGTCACCGGCACATCCTGGCCGTCTCACCGATACCGACAGCGGTCGGCCCGCACCCGAGCGCCGGACAGCAGGCGGCCCAACTCGCCGCCGAGGGAGCCGAGATCACCCTCGTGACCCCCGACCGCGCGGCCCGCCGCGCGATGGGCCGCGACATGACCGCCGACGCCCGCCGTCCGGCCGCCGCCAGCGCGGGCCACGCTCAGGCGACGGCCCTCGCGCCCACCCTGGATGCCGTATGGCGCACCGACGTGTGACCGAGCGCCCGCGCGTTCCCGGCAACCATCGAAAGGAGCGTCATGCCCGCACCCACCCTTCAGGACCTCGCCCCCGAAGGCCATGACCTGGCCGCCGATCCCCACCCCGTCTACGCGGCCCTGCGTGAGCGGGGCCCTGTGCACCGCATCATGGTCCCGGGCAGCGGCGAGAGCTGGCTGGTCGTCACACGGGACGCGGCACGCACCGCGCTGACCGATCCGCGCCTGCGCAACGACATACGCCACTCCTCGACCTGGCAGGACGACGGCGGCCACGCCCTCGGCCGCAACATGCTCCAGACCGACCCACCGCAGCACACCCGCCTACGGCGGCTGGTCGCCGGCCACTTCACGCCCGCGCGGATCGCAGCGCTCCGCCCGCGAATCGAAGCGATCGCCGTCGACCTGCTCGCCCAACTGCCCACGCGGGGGACGGCGGATCTGGTGAGCCGGTACGCCCTGCCGCTGCCCGTCACGGTGATCTGCGATCTGTTCGGGGTGCCCGCCGCGGATCGTACGGTGTTCCATGCCTGGTCCAACGAACTCGTCATGCCGGCCTCGCCCGAGACAGGTGCCTCGGCCGCTGACGCCCTGGGTGCCTACTTGGCCGACCTGCTCCACCGGAAGCGCGGCACCCGGGAGGCCGACCTGCTCGGTGACCTGGTCAGCGCGGCCCGCGTCCCCGCCGCCGAGTCCCCCCTGACTTCCGAGGAGCTCCTCGGCATGCCCTTCCTCCTCCTGGTCGCCGGCCATGAGACGACCGTCAACCTGATCTCCGCGACCGTCCACGCCCTGCTCATCCACCCCGACCAGCTCGAACTCCTCCGCGCCGCACCGGAGTTGGCGGCTGCCGCGGTGGAGGAGTCGCTGCGCCACAGCGCACCCGTCCATGCCACGGCGTTCCGTTTCGCGGCCGAGTCGATGGACCTCGCGGGCACTCGCGTCCCGGCCGGAGACGCGGTCCAGATCTCCCTGGCGGCCGCCTCCCGCGACCCCCTCCACTTCCCTGATCCCGACCGCTTCGACCTGCGACGCCGGGGCGCCGGACACCTCGCCTTCGGCCACGGCCTCCACCACTGCCTGGGCGCACCCCTGGCCCGCACGGAGGCCGCCGTCGCCGTACGCCTCCTCCTCCACCACCGCCCCGACATCGCCCTTGCCACCGACCCCACGACCCTGCGCTGGCGAACCAGCACGCTGGTGCGGGGGTTGAGCGCGCTGCCAGTGTGCTTCGGCCCGGTACTGGATCCGGGTGCCGTCGGATGACCGGCCGGTCCAGGGCCACCTCGCCGGTCCCGGGGCATGTGGGACGTACTTCCAGTGCGTGCGCTGCCTCTACATGTGGCGCACCACCGAGGTGCCCGTCGTACCGCCGCTGATCGCCGGCTGAGCCCGTCGGCCCGGGTCAGATCGCCAGGATCGCGCGCACCCGCTTGCCGCCCCCGGTGAGCGGGGTGACGTCGAGGCGGTGGGCCAGGCAGCGGACCATGGCCAGGCCGCGCCCGCTCTCGCCCTCGGCCGTCATCGGCCGCACGCGGGGCGGAGCCGGGCTGTCGTCGTAGACCTCGACCGTGACGCGCTCGTCGGACAGTTGGAGGCGCAGCCGGCACTCGCCGCGTCCGTGCTTGGTCGCGTTGGCGACCAGTTCGGACACGATGAGAGTCGCGTCGTCGATCCGCTCCGTGTCCATCCGCGTCAGCCGGGGGCGGGAGCGGGCGAGGAACTCCGAGGTCAGCCTGCGGGCCCGACCCGCCGACGCGGCCTCGTCGGGCAGCAGGTACTCCACGCGTACAGAACGCCTATGGGTACGCCGATGCGTACGCATGGCGGATCACTTCCCCTCCTAGGACAATCCGGTATCCCCGCGGCGCCACCGCACCGGGGCCGCTGCACGTCTTGCGCGGCCGGTCCCACATACTCCATGTGCCCGGAGTCCGTGATCGGCAACCGGGCGGACCGAGATGGTTGTCACCGATCAGGAAATGTCCGCTCTCGGACTCAATTGGGTAAAGCGCTGGGCACGCCCGGGGGATTGCCTGGGAGCCTTGCGATGTCCAAAGGTGGGGGAGGGCCCCGCGGAAGACCGTTCCCGGGAGCCGTGACGCTTTGGAGAGGACCATGGCCGCAGCGAAGCCGCAGCGCAGTCTCTCCGTGCTGACCTGGCTGCCCGCCGCGGTGATGACGGTGGTCGCGGTCGGGGACCTCCTCACCGGCCCCGGACTCGGCTTCCTGCCCCTGGCCTCCCTCGGTCCGGCCTTCGCCGGCCTGGTCGGCGGCTGGCGCCGAACCGCCTGGTTCGGCGCGGCGGCGCTCGCGCTGTGCGTCGGACTCGGCCTGTACGACGGACTCTTCCAGGAACGCAGGGGCTTCCTGGCGATGGTGTCGGTGGTGGGCGTGACCGGCGCGGGCATCGCCGCCGCCGTGATGCGCGGCCGGCGCGAGGCCGAGCTGGCCAGTGTGCGGTCCATCGCCGAGGTCGCGCAGCGCGTCCTGCTGCGGCCGGTGCCCCTTACCGCGGGCCCCCTCCAGGCGGCGGTGTCGTACACCTCGGCCGTCGCGGAGGCCCGGATCGGCGGTGACCTGTACGAGGTGGTCGCCTCCCCGCACGGTGTGCGCGTCATCGTCGGCGATGTCCAGGGCAAGGGCCTGGCCGCGGTCGAGACGGCCGCCGTGGTGCTCGGCGCGTTCCGGGAGGCCGCGCACGACGAACCCGATCTGGTGGGACTCGGCGAGCGGCTGGAGCGCAGCGTCTCCCGGGTGCTGTCCGACGAGAAGTTCGTGACCGCCGTCCTCGCCGAGATCGGCGAGGACCACGAGGTGCTCTTCCTCAACTACGGCCACCCGCCCCCGATGGTGGTACGGCGCAACGGCACCGCCGACTTCCCGGCGCCGCCCGCCTACGCCCCGCCGCTCGGCCTGGGCGGCGCCCAGGGCAGCGAGAGCCCGAAGCCGTTCCCCGTGCGCTTCGCGCCGGGCGAGCAACTGCTGCTGTACACCGACGGCGTCACCGAGGCCCGCGACGACCACGGCACCTTCTATCCGCTCGGCGAGCGGGCGCACCTGCTGAAGGAACCCGACGCGCAGAGCGCGCTCGACTCCCTGCGCGAGGACCTGGTCCGCCACACGGCGGGCCCGCTGCACGACGACGCCGCGATGCTCCTGCTCCGCTACCACGACCACACGGACCCGGCGGACGACGGTTCCACTCGCCGCTGAGCCACGGAAACTCCGTTGCGGGCCGGAGGCGATCACCCGACAGTGGGTGCATGACCGCCCCCACTCCGCCACCGCCCGGTCTGCTCGTCCGCCCGGCGACACCGGACGACGCGGACGCGGTGTGCGCCCTGCTGAACGAGATCGACCTGCTGGAGATCGGCCGTCCGGACACCGAACTCGCCGAGATCCAGGCGGATCTGAAACACCCCGAGGTGGACCTGGAGCGCGACTCCTGGCTGCTCTTCGAGGGCGCCCGCCTGATCGGATACGGCCTGCTGTGGGACGACTCCGGCGGCGAGCGGATCGACATCGACCACTACATCCTGCCGGACCGGCTGCCGGCCGCCCTGCACCTGTTCGACCTGATGGAGACCAGGGCCGCGGCACGCGCCGCCGACAACGGAGCGTCCCGCGCCGTGGTGCACCTGCACCTCACCCTCGCCCCCACCATGGACCTGCCCGCACTGCGCGGCCGGGGCTGGCGACCGGTCCGCCGCTACAACGTGATGGCCCGTCAACTCACGCCGGCGGCCGACCCGTTGCCGTCCTCTCCGCCCGGTGTGACCCTGCGCCCCTGCCTGACGGAGGCGGACCGCCGCCGTGCCCACGCGCTGCTCCAGGAGGCCATGACCGAGCACTTCGACTTCCAGTACCGCACCTATCCGCAGTGGCTGGACGACATCGACGCCGAGCGAGTCGACTGGTCGCTGATCTGGATCGCCCACGTCGACGGCCTCGGGGACGCCGCGATGCTGCGCAGCCACAACGACCGCGCCTCCATGGCCTGGATCGGCAACGTCGCCGTCCTGCGCCAGGCCCGTGGCCGGGGCCTGGGCAGTCATCTCCTGCGGTACAGCTTCGGCCACTACGCGGCGCTGGGCCGCGACCGGATCGGCCTGGGCGTGGACACCGACAACACGAGCAACGCGCTGGCCCTGTACGAACGGCACGGCATGACACTCGACTTCGGGGTCGACACCTGGGAGTTGACCCTCCCCGTCACCTGCGGGTGAACGACTCGAAGGTGTGGCTGAAGTACCAGGTGTCCTGGGCGATACCCGAGCAGTTGTTGGCGCCGCCGGTGCCCACACAGCCGCCGTTGTCGCGCTGAAGCGCCCAGAAGGAGAGCGTGTTGATGCCCTGGGCCTCGGCCCACTTCTTCACCGTGACCGCGTTCTGTGTGGTGAAGGTCTCCGCCGGGCCGAAGTCGTCGATGCCGGGCATCTCGGTGACGCCGATCATCTTCCACAGCTTCGCCGGGCTCTTCTTCGGGTAGAGCGCGGCGAGTTGGGAGTGCAGGCCGGTGGCGGCCGTCTTGGTGTCCTCCGCCATGTCGTGGCTGGCGCCGTCGTAGTAGTCGAACGTCATGATGTTCACGACGTCGACGTGGGCTCCGTTGTCGACCGCGTTCTGGAGCAGGGCCACGCCGTTGGGGGCGAGGCCGGTGGTGGTCGTCGGCAGTGTGTAGGAGAACTCCACGCTGCGGCCGGTGCGTCGGGCCCACCGCTGCACCTTGGCGATGGCCTTGTTGCGGCGGTCGACGCCTGCGGTGTTGTTGATGGAGTCGGCCTCGATGTCGAGGTCGATGCGGCTCACGCCGTACGTCGTGACCAGGCTCTCGTAGACCTTGGCGATGGCGTCGACATCGGTGCAACTGTCGGCCAGTTCGGTGTTGGTGGTGTCCGCGCTGTAGCCGCCGAAGGACGGGATGACGTTGCCGCCGCGCGCCTGGATCGTGGCGATGTCTTTCCCGAAGGTGGACTTGGCGATCGGCTGGGCGGGCAGACCGTTCCAGTACGCCGTGCACGAGCCGGCCGCCTCGGTCTGCAGGAAGGCCATCGTGAGGTACTTGTTGCCCGAGGCCGCGGCGAGTGCGGCCGGGCTCTCACCGGTCCACGCCTCGAAGTACGGCGCCGCCACATGGTCCGGCATGGGCCGCGCGCGATGATCCGCGCTCGCGGCGCCCCCACCTAGAGCAACGAGCCCCGCGGACAGGGCGGTTACGGCCGTACAGGACAGTGACGCGCGAAGAGGCCCAGGTCGTCTCATGACGCTCCCATGCTGAAGGAGAGAAGCCGCCCCAGACCGGGGCGAACAGCGACCATATTTGGACTAGACCAATCGTCTGTCAAGGTTCTTTACAGTGAACTGACCGGGGTGACCCCGGAATTCGGGCTCGGGCGCTTGCGTTAGTGGTGGTGCTCGTGTTCCGGCTCGTGCTCACCGTCTTCCGGTGAACCGCCCATCATCCGCAGCATGGCCGGGCCGCCGCTGCGCAGGAACCGTACGACCAGACTCGCGGCCAGCAGCAGGAAGACGATGTTCAGCCAGGTCGTGTAGTTCCAGGTGATCCCGTCGTCGGGGATCGTGGCGTCGGCCTGGTCGGGGATCAGGCCGAGCCCGCCGAAGGCGAACTCCACGGCATAGCCGGCGACTGCCATCGCGGCGAAGAAGGTGACCAGCAGGAAGCCGGCCATCCGGGCGCCGTAGTACTTCCGGTAGATGTTCAGGATCGGCAGGATCAGCAGGTCGGCGTAGAGGAAGGCGATCACTCCGCCGAAGCTGATGCCGCCCTTCCACAGCACCACCGCGAGGGGCACGTTGCCGATCGAGCAGACGAAGGTCGCGATGGCCACCAGCGGTCCGACGAGCGGTCCGACCAGCTTCGAGGCGAGGGGGTGGTCCACGAGGAAGAACGTGTGCCAGAAGCTGTCCGGTACCCAGGCGGCGATCGCGCCCGCGATCAGCAGCCCGGCCACCAGATCGCGCAGGATCGCGGCCCACTCCATCACGAAGATGTGCGCGACGGACGTGAACCCGTCCCGCGAGAACAGCCGACGGGCGAAACTCCCCTCGCCCCCGATCGACATGTCCATCGCCGCGTGCCCCTCCATGGACCCGGCCAGCCCGCGCCCCGCCTGCTCCTGGGCCCCGCGCAGCAGGCGCTGACGCAGGAAGAGACGGAACAGCACCGCGAGCACCACGATCATGATCGGCCCGCCGACGAACTCGGCGGCGGTGAACTGCCAGCCCATCAACAGGGCCAGGATCACACCGAGTTCGACCACCAGATTGGTGGACGCGATCTCGAAGGCCATGGCCGCGGTGAAGTTCGCGCCCTTGCGGAACAGGGAGCGCGCGAGCGCGACGGCGGCGTAGGAACAGGAGGACGAAGCAGCACCGAGCCCTGCGGACAGGGCGAGCGTGCGCGGCCGGTCGTCCCCGAGCAGTCGTACGACCGTCGATCTGCGCACCACCGCCTGCACGACGGCGGAGAGCGTGAACCCGAGGATCAGTGCCCAGGTCACCTCCCAGGTCATCGAACCGGCAATGGACAACACGTGCCCGATCGCTTCCATGGACCTGCCCCTCTCCGGTGTGCGTCACGCGGGACTATACCCCTAGGGGGTATTGACTGCACGTGGCTCGACCCGGGCAAGGCCGCCGCATGGGCGGCGGCCTTGGGCGTCTGGCGTCAGCTCGCCGGCTGCCGCACCACGGCGACCTCCCTGGGGGAGAGGACGGGGAAGCCGTCGGCTCCCGCTGTGCCGACCAGGAGTTCTCCGGTCAGGCCGGGCAACGACACTGTCTTGTCGGTGCGGTTGACCAGGAACAGGTAGCGGCTCTCGGCGTTCCGGCGCACGGTCAGTTCGACGTCTCCCCTTGCGCCGTCCGGGAGTTCACTGGCGACACCGGCGGGCGCGAGCAGCTCGGGGAGCAGACCGGCGAGGCCGACGCGGCCCAGTCGGGTGGAGACGTACGCGGCCGAACCCCCGCCCACCGTACGGCGGGTGACGGCGGGGCGTCCGGCGTAGGTGCCGCTGCGGTAGTGGGCCAGCACCTCCACCTCCGGGTCGGTCACCGTGATCCGGTCGGTCCACAGGGAGCCGGTGGCGGTGGTGTCGAGGTCCAACTCGACCGTGTCGCCGTCGAGCAGCGGGCCGAACTCCTCGACGCGGATGCCGAGCAGGTCGCGCAGGGCGCCCGGGTAGCCGCCGAGCCAGATGTGGTCGTTCTCGTCGACCACGCCGGAGAAGTACGTGGCGACCAGGTGACCGCCCTGCTCGACGTAGCGCGTGAGTTCCTTGGACAGGGCCGCCGGGATCATGTGCAGCACCGGCGTGATCACCACGTCGTAGCGGTCGAGGGCGGACTGCGCGGTGACGACATCGGCCCGTACGCCGAGGTCGAGGAGGGCGGAGTACCAGTCCAGCGCCTCCTGCCGGTAGTCGAGCCGGTCGGTGGGGTGCGAGTCCTGCTCGCTGGCCCACCAGGACTCCCAGTCGAAGACGATGCCGACCCGGGCCGTCTCGCGGTCCGTGCCCGCGACGGGCGCCAACGTCCGCAGGGTGCGGCCGAGTTCGGCCACCGCGCGGAAGACCTCGCTGTCGGCACCGGCGTGCGGCACCATCGCCGAGTGGTACTTCTCGGCACCGGCCGCCGACTGGCGCCACTGGAAGTAGCAGACGGCGTCGGCGCCGTGCGCCACATGCAGCAGCGAGTCGCGGGCCAGGTCCCCGGGCCGCTTGGCCACGTTGACGGGCTGCCAGTTGACGGCGCTGGTGGAGTGCTCCATCAGGAACCACGGACGGCCGGCGGAGATGCCGCTGACGAGGTTCGCGGAGAAGGACAGCTCGTCGCGGTCCTGCGAACCGGGCACCACGTAGTGGTCGTTGGAGACGAAGTCGATCTCGGCGGCCCAGTCGGCGTAGTTCATGCCCTTGGTGTTGCCCATCACCATGAAGTTGGTGGTGACCGGCACATCCGGGGTGATCTCGCGCAACAGGTCGCGCTCCGCGCGCAGATGGTCCTTGAGCGCGTCCGAGGAGAAGCGCTTGAAGTCGAGCTGCTGGGTCGGGTTCGGGAAGGACGCGGCCAGCCGGGGCGGCAGGATCTGCCCCCAAGCGCTGTACCGCTGGGACCAGAACGCCGTGCCCCAGGCCTGGTTGAGCGTCTCGACGGTGGCGTAGCGGGCGCGAAGCCAGTCGCGGAAGGCGCGGGCCGCGTCGTCGGAGTAGTCGTAGACGTTGTGGCAGCCCAGCTCATTGGAGACGTGCCAGGCGACCAGCGCGGGATGGTCCGCGTACCGCTCGGCCAACTTCCGTACCAGGCGCAGCGCGTGGTCGCGGAAGACGGGCGAGGTGGGGCGCCAGTGCTGACGGCCCCCCGGCCAGAGGGTCTCGCCGGAGGCGGTCACCGGGAGGATCTCCGGGTGCTCAGTGCTCAGCCACGGCGGCGGGGACGCGGTCGCGGTGGCCAGGTCGACGCCGATGCCGCCCGCGTGCAGCAGGTCCATGACCTCGTCGAGCCAGCCGAAGTCCCACTCGTCCCGGGCCGGTTGGATCCGGGCCCAGGAGAAGATCCCCACGGAGACGATGTTGACGCCGGCCTCGCGCATCAGCCGGATGTCTTCCTCCCACACCTCGCGAGGCCACTGCTCCGGGTTGTAGTCGGCGCCGTAGGCGAGGCGGGGGGTGGTGGGCTCACCGTCCGGCCCGTGCCGCAACTGGGACAGGAGGGTGGAGATCATGGTGGTCCTTCCGGTTACCGCACAGGTGGAACAAGTCGCTGGGTGGATCGCGGGCGGCCGCCGCCGAGGCATGACTGCTCGGCGGCGGCTCCCGAGGTGGTGCCGGTGCTACTTCGAGACGGTGAAGCCCTGCTCGCTGCCGTACTTGATCGAGGCGTCCTGCCAGCTCTTCAAGCCCTGGGCCAGCGTGGTGCCGGAGATGTAGGCCTTGCCGACGGTGTCGTTGAAGATCGAGTTGGCGTACTGCTGGAAGGGCAGGTACGACCAGTCGGAAGCGACCTCGGCCGCGGACTCGGCGAAGATCTTGTTGGCCTTCTGGCCGCCGAAGTACGGGAACTCCTTGTCCTGGAACGCCGCGGACTGCTGCTCCGCCTTGGTCGCCGGGAAGGCGCCCTGGTCGACACGGGTCTGGACACCGGCGCCGGCGTTGGCGTAGTCGACGAACGCGTAGGCGAGTTCCTTGTTCTTGCCCAGGGTGGGCAGGGCGAGGGAGCTGCCGCCGTTCTCCGCGCTGGCCTTGCCGCCCGCGGTCCACTGCGGCATCGGGGCCGCGCGCCAGTCGCCGGACGCACTGGCCACACCGCTGACGAAGTTGGCGGGCATCCAGGCGCCGGTGGTCAGGGTGGCGATCGTGCCGTCACCGAGGCCCTTGTACCAGTCGTCGGTCCAGCCGTTGATCGGCGCGAGGAGCTTCCCGTCGATCAGCTTCTGCCAGGTCTCCGTGTACTTCTTGGCGCCCGCGTCCTCGAAGTTGATCGACACCTTGGTGCCGTCGACCTTGTAGGGGCGCGAACCGGCCTGCCACAGCATGCTGGTGGTGAAGCCCGCGTCACCGGCGTCGGCGGCGATGTACGCCTTGGGGTCGGCCTTGTGCAGCTTGGCGGCCGCGACGACGTACTCGTCCCAGGTGGTCGGGACGGCGATCTTGTACTTGTCGAAGACCTTCTTGTTGTAGAACATCGCCATCGGGCCCGAGTCCATCGGCAGGCCGTAGACCTTGTCGCCGTCGCTCACGGCGTTCCAGGGACCCGCGGTGTACTTCGAGGCCAGCTTGTCGGCGCCGTAGGGCGCCAGGTCGGTCAGGCCCTTGGTGAGGGAGTACTGGCTCAGCGCGAAGTACTCGACCTGGGCGACGTCCGGGACGCCCTTGCCCGCCGCGATCGCGTTGGACAGCGCGGTGTAGTGCTTGTCACCGGACCGGTCGCTGACCAGGTTGATCTTGACCTTGGGGTACTTCTTCTCGAAGTCGGCGGCGACCGTCTTCAGCGTGGGCTCCCAGGCCCAGACCGTGACCGTGCCGCCCTTCTTCAGGGCCGCCTGGATGTCCGCCGAGGAGACGGCCTTGGTGCTGGAGCTGTCGTCGTCCGAGCTGCCGCACGCGGTCGCCCCCAGGGAGAGGACGGACAGGAGGGCGAGGCCGCGCAACAGGCGGCCGGTGGTTCTGCGCATGGAGGTGCTTCCACTTCTTCGTGGGTGGGACTTCTTGAGGGTGGGGTTATTCCTTGACGCTTCCGGCGGCGAGACCGGACTGCCAGTACTTCTGCAGCAGCAGGAACGCGGCGATCAGCGGCACGATGGTGAGCAGCGAACCCGTGATCACCAAGTTGAAGATGACGTCACCGCCGATCGTCTGGGCCTGGTTCTTCCACGCGTCCAGGCCCAGGGTCAGGGGGTACCAGTCAGGGTTCTTGATCATGATCAGCGGCAGGAAGTAGTTGTTCCATGTCGCGACCGTGGTGAACAGCAGCACCGTCACCACACCGGGGGCGAGCAGCGGCAGGGAGACCTGGAAGAAGGTCCGAAGCTCACCCGCTCCGTCGATCCGGGCGGCTTCGAGGAGTTCCACGGGGATGGCCTCGGTGGCGAAGACCCACATCAGGTACAGGCCGAACGGCGAGACCAACGAGGGGATGATCACCGCCCACGGGGTGTCGGTCAGCCCGATCTTGCTGAACATCAGGAAGGTCGGCACCGCGAGAGCCGTACCGGGGACGGCGACCGCGCCGATGACCACGGCGAAGACGGCGCGCTTCCCGGGGAAGTTGAACTTCGCCAGCGCGTAGCCGCCGAGAATCGACAGGAGGGTGGCGCCGCCGGCCCCGAGCACGACGTACAACAGGGTGTTCAGCAGCCAGCGGCCGAAGATGCCGTCGTGGTAGGTGAACGTGTCGTGGAGGTTCTGCCAGAGGTCGAAGTGGTGGGCGAACCACAGTCCGTTGGAGTTGTTGAGTCCCGACTCGGACTTGGTCGCGTTGATGACCAGCCACACCAGGGGCACCACGGCGTACAGCATGATCAGACCGGTGAGCACGGTCAGCAGCACACTGCGCTTGGGACGCCCCGGTGTGTGCTTCTTGCGGGGTGTGCGCAGCCGGGGCGCGCCCTTGGAACTCGCACCGGAGGGGGCGGACGCGGACGGGGAGGCGGTGGTGACGGGGGTGCTCATGGCTCAGGCTCCCTTGCGCATGCCGCGGAGCTGCACGACGTAGGCGACGACCATGGTGATCAGCCCCATGATGATGGCGACCGCCGCGGAGTAGTTGTGCTGCTGCCCGTTGAA
Organism: Streptomyces sp. NPDC005492; assembly: GCF_040605995.1. Lineage (NCBI taxonomy): Bacteria > Bacillati > Actinomycetota > Actinomycetes > Kitasatosporales > Streptomycetaceae > Streptomyces > Streptomyces sp. NPDC005492. Next base: position 12,405 of record NZ_JBEXDX010000070.1, on the reverse strand, counting down.
GGACAGCGAGTAGGTGTAGAAGTTCGGCGTGTAGTCCGTCGTGATGGCGTTGCGCGCCAACGGCCGCAGAATGCTGGGCTCGTTGAAGAGCTGGAAGCTGCCGATGATCGAGAAGATCGTCGCGATGACCAGGGCGCCGCGGATCGCGGGGAGCTTGATGGCCGTGATGACGCGGAACTGCCCGGCGCCGTCGATCTCCGCCGCCTCGTACAGCGAGGTGGGGATGACCCGCAGCGCGGAGTAGAAGATCAGCATGTTGTAGCCGACGAACTCCCAGGTGACGATGTTGCCGATCGACGCCAGGACCAGGTGGGCCGAGAGCGGGTCCGGCAGGGTCACGCCGAACGCGCTGTTGATGTCACCCACCAGACCGAACTGGGTGCCGTACATGAAGCCCCACATGAGGGTGGCGACCACGGCGGGCACCGCGTACGGCAGGAAGATCGAGATCCGGAAGAAGTCCCGGCCGAAGAGCCGGCCGCTGTCCAGGGCGAGCGCCACGAACAGGGCGATGCCGAGCATGATCGGCACCTGGACCACCAGGAACAGCGAGACCCGCTCCAGGGAGGACCAGAACTGGTCGTCCTGGAAGGCCTGCTTGTAGTTGTCCAGGCCGACGAAGTGGTTTCCGCCGATGAGCTGGTTGCGGTACAGGCTGAGATAGATCGAGTACACGATCGGCGCCAGGAAGACGAAGGCGAAGACCACCGCGAAGGGTCCGATGAAACCCCACCCTGTCCAGGAACGGCGGTCCCGTTTCGCCGATGGCCTGGCTGGGGGCCGAGTCGCGGCCGCAGGGGGTTGAAGCGTCGTCATGTAGTTCCTCGCTCGTCCATCTCGGAACCGGCGTCGTACGCCGTCGCGATGGTTGCGTAAACACGCAGGTCCAAGGACGTCCCGGCCTGTTATGTTTACGTAAACATCTGATGGCGGCATGTCTACACTGCCCCAATGTCGGTGGTCAAGGTTCGTTTGGCGAAACACGACCGAGGCGATCGGATCGATATGTGAGGGAGACCGGTGGACACAGCGGACGGTGCCTCGGCCGGCACACAGGAGCCTCGTAGACGCTCCGGGAAACGGTCTTCGCGGCGCGCCCCCAGCGCGTCCATGGCGGATGTGGCGCGGGTGGCCGGCGTCTCCTCGCAGACCGTCTCCCGGGTGTCCAACGGTTACGAGGGAGTCAACGAGGAGACCAGGCAACAGGTCCTCGCCGCCATGAAGGAGCTGGGCTACCGACCCAACAGCGCGGCCCGCGCCCTCAAACGCGGTGAGTTCCGCACCATCGGTGTGATCACCTTCAACCTCTCGACCACCGGCAACATGCGCACCCTGGAGGCGATCGCCACCTCCGCCGCGCAGGAGGGTTACGCCGTGACGCTCCTGCCGGTCGCCGTACCCACCCAGGACGAGGTGCGCGGCGCCTTCTCCCGCCTCGGTGAACTCGCCGTAGACGCCGTCATCGCGATCATGGAGGTCCACCTCCTGGACGCGGCGACCATCTCCCTGCCACCCCACGTCCAGGTCGTCGTCGCCGACTCCGACGCGGGCGACCGCTACAGCGTGGTCGACACCGACCAGAACGGCGGCGCACGGGCCGCCGTACGCCACCTCCTCGACCTCGGCCACCGCACGGTCTGGCACCTGGCAGGACCCGAGGAGTCCTTCGCGGCGCAGCGCCGCGCCGACGCCTGGAGCGCCGAACTCACCGACGCGGGACGGCCCGTGCCGCCCGTGGTGCGCGGCGACTGGTCCGCGGAGTCCGGCTACCGGATGGGCCTCGAACTGGCCGAACAGACCGACTGCACGGCCGTGTTCGCGGCCAACGACCAGATGGCCCTGGGCCTGCTGCGCGCCCTGCACGAGCGCGGCCGGCGCATCCCCGAGGACGTCAGCGTCATCGGCTTCGACGACATCCCCGAGGCCGGCTCCTTCCTGCCGCCCCTGACCACCGTCCACCAGGACTTCGCCGAGGTCGGACGCCTGTGCGTGGCGGGTGTCCTACGGCGGATGCGGCAGCGGGGCGACGACGAACACGGCACCACGCTGGTGCCCACGCAGCTCGTGGTCCGCGACAGCACGGCGCCGCCCGTCACCACCCCCAACGAGTAGGCGGGCAAGCACACTTCGGGCCCTCCCGCCCGCGCGGGAGGGCCCGTGTCCGGTACGGCTCAGGCCGTCGTCTCCGGGCGGCCGGGCCGCGACCAGTGCGTGTGGAAGGTACCGGTCCTGTCCGTACGGCCGTAGGTGTGCGCGCCGAAGAAGTCGCGCTGGCCCTGGAGGAGGGCAGCCGGCAGCCGCTCGGCACGCAGCGTGTCGTAGTGGGACAGCGCGGCCGAGAAGGCCGGCACGGGAATGCCGCGGCGGGCCGCCGAGGCGACCACCTCACGCCAGGGGACCTGCGCGTCACCGATCTCCCGCGCGAACTCCTCCTCGCCCAGCAGGCTGACCAGACCCGGCTCGGCCGTGTACGCGGCACGGATACGGTCGAGGAAGGAGGCTCGGATGATGCAGCCGCCGCGCCAGATCCCGGCGACCGCGGCGAGGTCGATCGACCAGTCGTACTCGTCGGCCGCGTCCTGGATCATCTTCCAGCCCTGGTCGTAGGCGATGACCTTCGAGGCGTACAGCGCCTGTTCGACCTGGGCGGTGAAGCGCTCGGCCTCGGTGCGGCTCAGCGGGGGAGTGGTGCCACCGGGCAGTCCACGGTAGGCCGCGCGCAGGTCGGCCTGGCTGGAGGAGGCGCGGGCGAAGGTGGCCTGGGCGATCGCGGTGACCGGCGAACCCAGCTCCAGCGCGGTCTGCACGGTCCAGCGCCCGGTGCCCTTCTGACCGGCGGCGTCCTTGACGATGTCGACGAAGGCCCCGCCGGTCTCCGCGTCGGTGTGGGCGAGGACCTCGGCGGTGATCTCGATCAGATAGGAACCGAGCCGGCCCTCGTTCCAGCGGCGGAAGACTTCCGCGATCTCGGCGGGGGAGTAGCCCCCGACCTGGCGCAGGAGGTCGTAGGCCTCGGCGATGAGCTGCATGTCGGCGTACTCGATGCCGTTGTGCACCATCTTGACGAAGTGCCCGGCACCGTCGGTGCCGATGTGCGTGGAGCAGGGCTCGCCGTCGACCTTCGCGCTCACCGACTCGAACATCGGGCCCAGCACGGCGTACGACTCCGCCGAACCGCCGGGCATGATCGACGGGCCGTTCAGCGCGCCCTCCTCGCCGCCGGAGACTCCGGCGCCGACGAAGTGGAGGCCCCGCTCGCGCAGGGCGGCCTCGCGGCGGCGGGTGTCGGCGAAGTGCGCGTTGCCGCCGTCGATGATCATGTCGCCGGGCTCCATGAGCGCGGCGAACTCGTCGATGACGGCGTCGGTGGCAGGACCGGCCTGCACCATGATCATCAGGCGGCGGGGGCGTTCGAGCGCGGCCACGAACTCCTGTGCCGTCTCGGCCGGGACGAAGGCGCCCTCGTCGCCGTACTCCTTCATCAACTCATGGGTGCGGTGCGGCGATCGGTTGTGGACGGCGACCGTGTAGCCGTTGCGGGCGAAGTTGCGGGCCAGGTTGCGGCCCATCACGCCCAGGCCGGTGACGCCGATCTGGGCGGTCGCGTCGGTGGCGGGGGTGTTCGGTACGGGTGCGTTCATGGGGTGCCTGTTCTCCGAGTCGGTGACGTGGCGGGTCGGCGCGGGGCGCCCATGACCGCAGGTACGTCTGTGATCACGAATTGACTCGAAGTCCGGGAACCCGATTCGGGATTCATGCCGGCAGCCGGCCGTCGGACCGTGTTCTCAGCAGCCCGTTCCGGTCGGCGTGAACGTCACGCGCGCGTGCTCGTCCGCGAGGCGGGCGTCGTCGTAGGCGGCACGCGTGACCTGGTACCAGACGTCGTCCCTGCCGGTGTCGCCGCCCACGTCGTCCAGGCTGACGCACCACCGCTCCTTGCGGACGACACGGGTGTACGTCTCCGTGCCGCTGCGCACCTTCGCGCACTTGCGGTACTGCTCCGTGGTGTACCAGGTGCGGGTCTTCTTCTTGGTGCCCGTGCCCGAACTGGATGTGTGCCGCACCCGCTTGGTGGCGGAGCCGCATTGCGTGACCGTGTGCGGGCGAGTGGCCCTCGTCGTCTGCCTGGTGAGGTGACGGACCGAGTCGCGGAGTCCGGTGACGGTGTCGGGGGTCTGCCGGGCTGTCGGTGCGGTGCTGGTGTCGGTTCCACTGACACTGGACGCGGATCCGGAGCTGTCGCTGCCCCCGCATGCGCCAAGCGTTCCGATCAGAAGTGCTGTCAACCCGGCCGTGATCAGTCGCTTGGTGAACATGTCCCCGCTGTCTGTGAATTGGAAGCGGTCAGCGTAGCTGATCATCGGGATATGTCGGCAGGGCTCGGGCCTGCGGTTCCGCCGCTACAGGGCACCCGCGGTGGCGGGAACCTTCGCGGCGACGGGGAAGCGGGCCATCGGGGTCCACGTGGGCTGGGGGGTCTTCGCCCGCACTGGTGCCGCCAGCACGATGGTGTCCTTCTTCGGCTCCGGGACCCTCGTGCGACGGCGGTCGGTCGCGAAGACGTACAGCCGCAGCAGCAGGAAGCGGGCGAGACCGGCCAGACCGGAAGCGCCGAGGTACACGATCTGCTCGGTCGGCATTCCGGGCGACGACTGCACCAGGTGCAGGACGAACATCGCTGCGCAGGTCACCGCGTAGGCCGCCGCGGCAGAACCCGCGGACTGCCAGTGCTGGCGCCATCCGGCGCGGCGGCCCGACCCGAAGGTGAAGCGGGCGTGGAGCTCGGTGCACAGAAGAGTGGAGGCGATGGTGATCAGCGCGTTCGCCAAGGCCCAGGTCATCTGCTCGGCGAGCAGGGCCACGGCCCCACTGGAGAGGAGTCCGACCCCACCGCCCAGCAGCACGAACCGGGCGAACGCGGCGAGCGGACCGGGGGCGGCCGGGGTGCGGGTCGCGTTGTCCATGGCGGTCTCCATCCGCTCCGTACGCTGTGCCTCGGTGATCCGGCCCGCGTATGTTTCCTTGACTTACTCAACTATAGCGGGTTGCTTGAGTTACGCAAGTTGTTTTCGCGGTGATGGTTCCGAGGGCATCGGCACGAGGGGAACAGGGGCGACGATGAGTGACTTACGGGTGCGGTGTGCGACGTTCAACGTGCTGCACGGTCGGCTGATCCAGCCGGACGGACGCCCGGCACCGGCTCGCGTCGGCGATGCCTCGGCACCGCTGGCCGAAGCTGTCGCGTCCCTGGACGCCGACGTAGTGGCTCTCCAGGAGGTCGACTGCCTTCAGGAGCGCTCGGGTTGCGCCGACCAGGCCGCCGTCGCCGCCGACGCGATGGACGCGCGGGACTGGCGCTACGGCACCGCGCTGCACTGCCGACTGGTTCCGGGCCGGGGCTGGGTCCGCGATCCTGCCGAGCCCGGCATGCGCGTCCACGGACCCCAGGGTCGGCGGCCCCAAGTCCCTTCGCACGGCGTCGCGTTGCTGTCCAGGCTGCCGGTCCGTGAGTGGCGGGCCCTACGACTTCCATCGGCGCCCTTCGGGATGCCGTTGCGGGTCGCTGGGCGGACCACTCCGGCCCTGGTCCGGGATCAACCCCGGGCCGCCCTCGCCGCCGTACTGGAAGGGCCGCACGGGCTGTTCACCGCCGTCGCCGTCCATCTCTCGTTCGTACCGGGCTGGAACATCGGTCAACTCCGCACCGTGCGCCGCTGGATCGCCGACCTGCCCCAACCCCAGGTGCTGATGGGCGACTTCAACCTCATCGGCGCGCTGCCTCGCATCACCCTCGACGCGACCGGGCGGCGCGGCTGGCGGGGGCAGGGGCGGCGGGCGACCTTCCCTTCACACCGCCCGCTGGTCCAGCTCGACCACATCCTGGCGACCGGGCTCGGCGCGGACGCCGTGGATACGGCGCGGGCGCCCAGGGCGGCGATCTCGGATCACCGGCCGCTGGTGGTGGAGTTGTCGCTCTGAGTCAGTTCCACAGGGGGTAGGTCACGACGTGCGCGAACTCGTCGGGCCGTCCGGCGGTGTACGTCAGGCTGATCTCGCTGTAGTGCCGGAGCTGCGGATGCTTCTTCCACGGCTCCGGGGTGTCGAGCCGGACGACGACCGGGTACGAGTGGAACTTGCCCGCCGCGCAGTAGGGCTTGCAGTCGTTCACCACGTTGAAGCCCGTGGCCGTCGCGGAGTCGGCGTTCCAGTTCGTCCAATGCAGCGACGTGAGGCGGCTGTTGCCGTCGCCGCAGGCGAGCACGAAGTCGGCGGGGCGCACCTTGGGATGCCAGAGGCAGTCGACGAGCACCGGGGCCGTGCGCTGCTGGTGGGCGGCGGGTGCCGCGCTCGCCGTGGCCGCGGACGAGGTGCCCACGGCCGGCGCGAGCAGGGCGGCGGCGCAGACCGTGACGACTCCGACCATGGTGTGTTTGTACATGTCCGCTCCCGGCCGCCTGTTCGTCTGGTCGTCCCGCATCCGCACCGGCGGTGGCCCACCGGCCCGGGCACGGTCGTCGTCTCACTGTCGACGCTACGACCGTGTCTCAGGATGCACCACTCGTACGGACCAACGAAACGGCTCACCGGGCGGCCGGGGTGTGCACATATGTGCGACCAGGCCGGGCCCTCCCCGGCCTGGTCTCCCGAGCGGATCAGGCGGGTCGCACGGCGCCCCGGATGGCGGCGGAACCCGCGTAGAAGATCGACTCCTCGCGTATCGGCGTCCCCGGGCTCGGCGCGTGGATCATCAGGCCGTTTCCGGTGTAGAGGCCGACGTGGTCGATGCTGTCGTAGAAGAAGATCAGGTCACCGGGGCGGATGTCGGTGAGCGGGACGAGTGCGCCGGCGCCCGACTGTTCCTGGGCGGTGCGCGGGAGCAGGACGCCTGCGGCCTTCCAGGCGGCCTGGGTGAGGCTGGAGCAGTCGTACGCGTCCGGTCCCGCCGCGCCCCACAGGCAGGGCCTGCCGATCTGCGCGCGGGCGAAGGCGAGCGCGATGCCGGTCTTGCTCTGGGCGCCGGTGCCGATCTCGGGAGGGACAGGGACGGGCGCGGTGGTCGTCGGGCCCATGGTCCGGTCCGTGGGGAGAATGATCTCGGGCGGCATGGTCGGAGCGGTGGGCAGGGTGATCTCGGGGGCGAGGATCGGGGCCGCGGCGAAGGAGACCTCGGGAGCGATGACCGGGCCGGCCGCGTAGGAGACCTCGGGGGCGACGGCCGGGGCTGCCGCGTAGGAGACCTCGGGGGCGGGCGCGGTCGGCTGCCACTCCTGCTGGGGCGGGCGCCAGTCCGGTTCCGGTGTCGTGTACCAGGTGGGCTCGCCGGTCGGCTGCTCGGGCACCATGGGTATCTGTCCGGTGGACCAGTCGGTGACCACGGGCATCTGTCCGGTGGACCAGTCGGTCACCATGGGCATCTGCCCGGTGGACCAGGCCGTCTCCGGGGCGGACCAGGCCGGATCCGGCGGCGGCCAGGTGGCGTTCGCCGGGGCGGTCTCGGTGCGCGGTGCGGCGATGTAGGGGAGCAGCGCCAAGTCCGCGGTGAGCGGGTCGAAGACCGGCTCCGGGGTTGCCTGCGGGGCCAGTTGGGGCGACTCCACCATCGGCGCGGGTGCCAGTTCGAGGGCGGGCACGGGCGGCAGGTCGAGCACGGTCGCCGGTGGTGCTTGCGGTGACTGCGGCGCGGGGGGCAGTGCGGCGACCGGCCGGGCGGTCAACTCCGGTGCCGCGGTGGTGATGTCGGGTACGGCGGGCGCCGCGGTCAGTTCCGCGACGGCGCGGCTGGGCGGCGCCTGGAGCGCGGGGGCGGACTCGGGCTCGGGGCGTCGCTCAGGCCGGGGTTCCGCCGGACGGCCGGGAGTCCGGCTGGGCGGCAGGATCGCCGGTACGGTCGGGCCCAGTTGGGAGCGGGCCCGGTCGAACCACTGGCGGGTGACGGCGTCGAGGGCGGGATCCGAGGGCCGCGACGCGCCGGATCGAGGGGTGACACGCCGGCGCGGCCCCCCGGACATCGCACGGGTGGCGTTGTAGTTCCCGGTGGCCGTCTCGGCCCTGTCGTAAAGGGAGTTGATCCGCCGCTGGACTTCTTCGCGGCTGGGTCGGTCGTCCACGGTGGGGCCACTGCCTCCGCTGCGCGTCCTTCGTTCTGCCGGCATGGCAGACGTGCTCCTTCCGTATCGCGCCTACCGGGTTAGCTGTCGGGTTCGGGCGTCGATCACGGAAGGTTTGCCCTACGGCCCTTGCCCCGCTGGGCAGTTGGGCCGATTCACCCCAAGTCGGTTGGGTCCCCGGTTCCGGCTGCCGCGAGCGGCACACCGGATTCGGCGCAAGCCGTGCGGCCCGGCGCCGATCGCCGGAGTTAGTCGCAAGGCCTGTGCGCCAACCTAGCCAACGTGTGTGCCTCGTGTGAAGGTTGAAGCGCGATATGTCCGATACGTATTTGTGACCTTTACCTCGTCCTGGGTGTGGCGAGCGCTCATGGGTCGGCGGAGTCAGGCGTTCCGTATGAGGTCGCTATGAATTTTCGGGACGGTTGAACACATCGGGACCCGACCCCGTATTGGGACGGGGGATGTCCATGCCGGGACGAGCCGGGCCGACCGATACGTGTAGGAGCACTTCCTTGGCACGCAACACGCGCAGACGCCCAACGGGCGCACGCCGCGCGACGATGGCAGCAGTCGCCCTGATGCTGGGCGGCGGAGGACTGGTGGCGGCGAACGTATACGCGTCGGCGTCCGAAGGTGGCTGGGGTGGTGACTCCGCCCAACAGGGCTCCCCGGACGCGGCATCGCGAGGTGCGACGATCGACTGCCCTGACATCGGAACCCAGTTGACGACGGTTCCGGACGAGGCGAAGACCGACGTCGACAAGGAACTCGCCCTGCTCGACCAGCAGATCACCGAGGCCTACCAGAAGCTCCAGGACTCCACGGAGTCCATACGCCAGGACGCCTCCTTCGCCGACAACGCGATCATGAATCCGTTGAAGGAGAAGCGGGCCGCGACGATCGGACGGATCGGCGACGCCATCGCACGCGTCGGCGACCGCCCGGAGGGACTCGACGCGCTCGCCGCCTGCACGCTGATCGCGCCGAAGAACGACACCGGTGACCAGGGCGGCAGCAGCGAGGACCCGAGTGGCGCCGCCGGTGACCAGGGCCAGCAACAGGGCGACGGCCAGGGCCAGCAGCAGTCCACCAACGGGCCCGTCGCCTCGGACTACGCGGACATCACCTCCGTACAGCCCAACGTGAACACGCCGAAGGAACAGGCCGACGCCTCCCGCGGTACGTTCGTCACCGCCTGCGGTGTGAACGAGAACGGCCTGTTCAACTCCGACAACGTCATCGTCGCGCCCGGGGTCACCAACGGCGCCCACCACTTCCACGACTACGTCGGCAATCAGTCCAACAACGCCTTCGCCAGCGACCAGGATCTCGCGAACGCGAACACGAGCTGCGAGAACCCGGGCGACAAGTCCACCTACTACTGGCCTGTGTTGCGCCTGCAGAACGGCAAGCAGGAGCGGGACGCCGACAAGCCCGGCGGCGGCACCGAGGGCAACTCCGGCCAGATCGTCACGGCCAAGGAAGCCACGCTGACGTTCGTGGGCAACCCGCAGAGCAAGGTCACCGCCATGCCGCGGCTCCTGCGCATCATCACCGGCGACGCCAAGGCCTTCGTCAACGGCCCGGCCAACGCCAACGCCTCCTGGAGCTGTACCGGGTTCGAGGACCGGCAGCTCAAGGACAAGTACCCGCTGTGCCCGGCGGGCAGTGACGTCGTGCGCACCTTCAAGTTCCAGAGCTGCTGGGACGGCCGCAACATCGACAGCGCCAACCACCGGACCCACGTGGCCTTCGAGGACGCCGAAGGCGCCTGCCCGGCGGGCTTCGAGGCCATTCCGCAGTTGGTCCAGCGGATCGTCTACGACGTCGACGCGCCGAGCCTCCAGGACGGCGGCAAGACCACCCCGCTGTTCGCGGTGGACTCCTTCCCGGAGCAGCAGCACAAGCCCGTCACGGACCACGGCGACTTCATCAACGTCTTCGACGAGGGCCTGATGAAGGACATGGTCAACTGCATCAACAACGGTGAGAAGTGCGGCGCAGGGACGGACAACGACCCGGGAACGGGCGGCGGTTCGGGTAACGGGTCGGGCGGCGGTACAGGAGATGGTTCGGGCTCCGGTTCGGGCGGTGGTTCGGGTTCGGGCGGGGGTTCGGGGGAGCCGCAGGAGTCCCCGACGGCCACCGACACCGCTACGGCGGCGCCCAGCGCGACCGCGACCGACGAGCCCGCCGGGAGCGGCGGGAATGACGGAAACGGTGGAAACAGCGGGAACGGGGGGAGTGGCGGTAACGGCGGAAACGGCGACACCAACGACCAGCCCACCGTCGCGCCCGCGACGAGCGCCCCGGACACCGCGACCACGGACCCCAGCTCGTTGACGTCCGCTGTCGCTGTGCCCAAGGCCGACACGAAGACCGAAGGGTCGAACGCGACGCCGACGCAGGGTGGTTCGGACGGCAACGCAGGTACCGGCGGTGAGGTCGGCAGCGCCGTGGAGACGCCGCCCACGAACTCGTCGGGCGGGGAGAGCTACGCCGCCGTGGCCCCGCAGACCGAACCGCAGGCGCAGGGCGGGCTGGCGGAGACCGGGGCGAACCTGTGGCCCGCCATGGCCGGTGCGCTGCTTCTCGTCGCCGGGTTCGTGGTGCTCTACCGGGGCAAGCGCAGCTCACGCTGACACCGTGCGCGGTGGTAACAGCAACGACGGCCCGGTCGACCCCAGTTGGGGCCGACCGGGCCGTCGGTCGTTCCGGGCCCGGGCGGTCAGACGGCCGGCGCCGGGAAGGTCGGGTACTCGACCCCGGAGACGTGCTGGACGACCCGGACGACCTGGCAGGAGTAGCCGAACTCGTTGTCGTACCAGAGGTAGAGGATCGCGTTGTCGCCGTCGACCTTGGTGGCGCCCGCGTCGATGATCGAGGCGTGACGTGAGCCCATGAAGTCGCTCGACACCGCGTCGGGGGCGGTGGTGAAGTCGATCTGCCGTTTCAGCGGGGACGTCAGCGAGACCTCGCGGAGGTGGTCGAGGACCTCGGCGCGGGTGGTCTCGCGGCCGAGTCGCAGGCTGAGGATCGCGATCGAGACGTCCGGCACCGGGACCCGGATCGAGCTGCCGGTGATCGGCGCCTTGAGGTCGGGCAGCGCCTTGGCCACGGCGGACGCGGCACCGGTCTCGGTGATCACCATGTTCAGCGGCGCCGAACGGCCGCGGCGGTCGGCCGTGTGGTAGTTGTCCAGCAGGTTCTGGTCGTTGGTGAACGAGTGGACGGTCTCCACATGGCCGCGCAGCACACCGTACTCGTCGGCCATCGCCTTCAGCGGCGGCACGATCGCGTTGGTGGTGCAGGACGCGCAGGACAGGATCTGCTCGTCCGGCTTGATCGTGTCGTGGTTGACGCCGTGCACGATGTTGGGGACGTCGCCCTTGCCGGGCGCGGTCAGCACGACCTTGTCGATGCCGGGCCGCAGATGCTGCGAAAGGCCTTCCCGGTCACGCCACTTGCCCGTGTTGTCGATGAGGATGGCGTCCTTGATGCCGTACGCCGTGTAGTCGACCTCGGAGGGGTCGCCGGCGTAGATCACCTTGATCTCGTTGCCGTTGGCAATGATCGTGTTGCTCGCCTCGTCGACGGTGATCGTGCCCTGGAACTGGCCGTGGATGGAGTCGCGGCGCAGCAGCGAGGCGCGCTTCACGATGTCCTGCTCCCCGCCCTGCCGTACGACGATGGCGCGCAGCCGCAGACCGTTGCCCGAGCCGGCCTTCTCGATGAGGAGGCGGGCGACCAGGCGGCCGATGCGGCCGAAGCCGTACAGGACGACGTCACGGCCCTCACGGAACGCGATCTTGTTGGCGCCGGTGGCACCGGCGACCGCCTCGGCGGTGAACTCCTCGGCGGTCAGGCCGCGTTCGTCGGCGCGGTGGGTGGCGGCGAGCATGCCGATGTCGATCTGGGAGGGGCCCAGGTCGAGCGTGGTGAGCGCCCGCAGGTACGGCAGGGTCTCGGTGACGGAGAGTTCCTCGCCGTCGATCTGGCGGGCGAACCGGTGGGTCTTGAGGATGCTGACCACCGACTTGTTGACCAGGGAGCGGCTGTGCAGCAGGACGGTCACGTCCCGCTCGCGGTGCAGCTTCCCGATCATCGGGATCATGGACTCCGCGATCTCCTCGCGGGTCTTCCAGTTGGTGAACGAGTCCTCGTTGACAGGCACAGGTTTCTCTTTCGAGCTAGGCGGTGCTCATATGCTAACCCGCTGTTCATCTGCTCGTTCGGGAGGGGTGCCGCCCGGCCCCGGAATGCCCGGAGTGACGTGAGGGCCCTGCCGACGCGCGTC
>NZ_JBEXDX010000069.1:0-26986 GCF_040605995.1 Streptomyces sp. NPDC005492 | reverse complement strand
CTCGGCAGGAACCGCTGGGACAGTCCCGCGCCGGCCGCGATCACGACCGTCACCGGCAGGAAGGCCAGACCCGCCTGGATCGGGCTGTACCCCAGGCCTGGCCCGACTGTTGTGTTCGTACCGGCGTACACGCGCTCGGGGCCCGCCGGCCCCAGGCTCTCCAACCCGGGCGGCGGGCAGGCACTCCCTGAGGAACACCTGATGACCACGATGCACCCCGACGGCGGCCGGGGCCAGGACATCCCGGTCTCCGTGCTGCTGAGCAGTACGCCGGAGGACTTCCTGGCGCTGATCGAGCACGAGGCGATCTGTTTGCGGCGCGAGGCCCGGGCGCTTCGGCGTCGGCTGCGCCGTGAGCAGAGGCGCGAGTTGCGCGTGCGCGTCGTCCGATTCGCGGTGAAGGCCGCCGCTGTGGGCCTCACGGTCGCGGGCACGGCGGTGTTCGTCGCGGCCGTGGTCGTCCTCGTCCTCGGCCACGTGACCGAGGCGATGGAGCTGTTCGTCATCGCGACCGCGGCCTGGGCGGGCGTCGCCGCGGCGCAGTTCTTCCGCGTCTGACCCCGCAGGGACGAAGGGCTGTCCCTCGCTGAACTCTCTTTCAGGGTCGCCGAGTTGGTCGCCGTGTCGCCTCAGGTCGAGCGCTGCGGCCAGTCTAGCGGTCGAGGACGTCCACGCCGGCACCGCGCCGGCCGCCGTGGTGCCGGTGGTGCGTCCGGTCCGCTACGTCCAGGGCGGGGCGGTGATCTGCATGTTGGTCCTGCCGAGCTGCCATTTCCCGGGGGCGGGCTGGTGGAAGGCGGGGAAACGGTGCAGGAGACGGCCCAGCCCGTCCATCTGCCGGCGGTGCGGGTACTGCGCGGAGGTTGGAAGGGCCGCCAGGATGTCGGTGCGCGTCATCGGCGCGGGCGCGCGGGCGAGCAGCCGGGCGACGAGGGAGAGTTCGTCGTCTCCGGCCTCGCCTCGTTCGGCGTCCTTCCATGTCGATGTGTGCAACTCGTGCCGGGCGTACGGCTCGGCGAGCGTCTGCAGAACCTCCATACCGACCCGGGCGAGTGTCGCTCTGGCCTGGGGAAGTCGGGCGCGATTGCGGTACACGTAGATCCCGGCGGCGACCGCCACGGCGCCGGCGGCCAGCGGATGGGCGCGCGTCAGGCGCGCGGTACCGATCAGAGACCGGCCGGACACCTCCACCAGCGTGTCACTGCGCCGCACGGCCCGCTCGGCCGCGCCGATCTTCCCGAGCACGGCCCGCAGCGCGGGCCAGTCCCGCGCGGCGACGTCGAGGCGGATCAGGTCCCGGTCGGCGGCAAGGAGAACGACGGGGGCGAGGACGTCCGCGAGTTGGATGATCCCGACGTCGCTGAGGTCTTCCTGCGCGAGCCGGTCGGCGGCCGCTGACATGGGCAGCCCGTTCACGCAGACGACGTGCAGCAGCGGTACGTATTCCTCCCACCACAGCCGCTCCGCCGCCATGAGGTCGAAGTCGCCGCCCTCGTCCTTGCGGTCGGCGAGGACGCGCGGTACCTCAGCCCACACGTAGTGCGGGATGAACCCGCGCAGCGTCCCATAGCGCATCCCGGCCAGGATCGAGGACGGCTTGCCCCGCTTGAGAGCGGCGGTGATGTCCGAGGTGAGTACCGAGGTGTCGAACACTCCCAACCGGAAGCCGCGGTAGGGCTCAAGAGGCCGCGGGCGGCCCGGGACGCTGCTGTACATGACGGGAGCGTAGGCCCCGGGCCCGGAGGGCGGCACCGGATTTCCCGCTCAGGGTCCTGGCACGCTAGCCGGGCAGTCTCCATGATCGGTTCCCGAGAGCAGCGGCGGACGGGTAGCCTGCGGGCAGCGGCCGACGCATCGGCCCAAGTCGGTGCTCCGGCCCATGACCGGAGTGCATCACGGCAGAGGTGCCCGCGGGCCCCGTACGACGGGGTCCGGACTGTGAGCATCAGTGCGGAACTGCACCAACTCCTGACAGCCGTACAGCTGTTGAGCCTTCCGCATGCTGCTCTTCATCGCGCGCATCGGGTCATGGGGCCGGGCGCGGGAAATGCGAGAGCCGTATGACCAATAGCCACGGCCGTAAGAGCCGGGCGAGAAAGACGAGCCGCACCCGGGGCGCCGCGTACGTCGCCGCCAACGCCGGCACCCTCCACCGACACGGCAGCGGCCCCTCCGCGACGGATCTCCGGCCGTCCGCCCCCAGCCGCTGGGGAGTTGCGAGCGCGCCGGACATGCGGATCGCGTCCGCGCTGATCGGCGCGTGCATCGAAGGGTGCGCGCCCTGCCGGGCGGCCCTGGCGGCCAAGCTCCTGGACGACGAGGACCCGATCGCCCTCGCGGTGACCGCCGGGGCCGTCTGCAACCTGCTCGCGATCCACGAGCCGGACGGAGAAACTCCGACCGACAAGTCCCTCCAGACCTTCCTCCTCCTCGTCATGCACGCCCGTCTGCACGTAGGCGAGGCACGGGTGTTGGTGGCCACCGTCGAGGCGATGTCGCGCGAGGACCGCGCAGCGCTCCTGGAGGCCGCACTGGAACTGTGGGCGCACTACGGGCCCCAGCACATGGACCTGGTGGTGCGCGGCCAGGGAGGCCTGGCGGATCTCACCGCCGTCCATTCCCCGGCCGCGGACCCCGGAACTGAAGCCGGCACCCTCCCAGTCGTACGCACCGCGGCGCCGGGCCAGGACGCCGGCCCGCCCGTCCCGCGCACGGGCCGTGCACGCCCTCACCCAGTTCACCGACCCCCGTTGACCACATCCCGTACGGAGACCCCGATCCACATGAGCGAGAACACCAAGAACCTTGAGCAGTACGGCGAAGACGCGGCCCGCGCCCTCAGTGAACTCGTCGGCGCCCTCCAGTACCGCGGGATCACGTACCCACTCGAGGCGTACCGCATCTTCAGCTACCTCACCCGTACCGCCGGAGAGCTGCGGACGGCCGTCGAACTCCTGGGGACCTCCGTGCAGGGGCTCCACGACCGGGACCGCCTGATGACCGACTACCGGGGTGAGCCGCTCGACGAAGTGATCGAGCGCTTCACCGAGTTGTGCGGCAGGTCGATGGACCTTGCGGGCGGCCTGAACGGCACCTTGAGCAAGGCCCACTCCGCGGTCGGGCACCTCGCGTACAAGGAGACACCTGACGAGCAGGAGTCGGAGGCACGCGGCTGAGACCGTCTGTTCGTCAGTGCGCGGAGGCCGGGGCGGATGGCCCCGGCCTCCGCCCTGTTGTGCGGCTCTTCGGCGCCGCTCGCCGACGCGCGTTTCACCCGGTCAACCCCGCCAGCAGACCTCACAGGTGAGTGAATTTCACGCACCAATGCGTGACTCTCGCAAAATTATGTAGCTGATTTTGCTACCATGGTGGTTAGTTTGGTTTCCTGGGAGGGCGAGTGAGTCAGAGTCAGAAGCCGCCAGCCGAGACCGCGATGACCGCGACCGAGGCCCGTACGGAGCTCTTCGCCCTGGTGAAGCGCGCCGAGGAGGACGGGGTCTCGACGCTGATCCACAAGAGGGATGATCACGCCCTGCTGGTGCCGCTGGCCCGGTTTCCGGCAGCCCGGCAGCCCGGCGCGTTCCCGTCCCACGTCCTGAGTGCGGCACAGAAGGACTTCGGTGATCTCATCACGCGGGCAGCTCAGGGCGAGCCGCAGGTGCTCCGGCGCAACACCACCCCCGTCGCGGTACTGCTCCCCGTTACCGACTCAAGTGCTCCCTCGTCCGACACGGCCGCGCACCCGGGCGCGGCGTCCGCAGGAGGTGCGGTGAACAGCCCACACACTCAGGACCGCGGCAGCACGCCGCGCAGGCTCACCAGGCTGGGTGACGCCATGGGGGCCGTCCTCACTTCCGGCCCCGCCGGAGGCCCCACGTTCGGGCTGCCCGGCCTGGACGCCGCGACGGGCGGTCTGCAGCCGGGCAAGCTGACGCTCGTGGCAGCTCGTCCGAGCGTCGGCGGAAGCCTGCTCGGTCTGGCGGCCGCACGGCAGACGGCGCTCGTCGACCACGGCATGGTCTTGTACGCGGCGTCGGGACCCAACCGGGACGACATCTTCCGCCGGATCGTCTCTGCGGAGACCGGTGGCGACTACCCGCGTCTGAAGCAGGGCCGCCTCACCGAGCACGAACAGGAGATCGCCCACCAGTTGGTCCAGGCGGGCGACCTCCTGATGATCGACGACGGCAGCGACCTGACCGCCGTGGACATCGCGGAGACCGCCCCGCACATGGAGGGCCTGGCCCTCGTGGTCGTGGACCGCCTTCAGGCCGCCCGCAGCGCCCGCCTGCCGCTGTCCGGGGACCGTCTCCCGGACGCCTCCCAGGTCCTGGCCTCCCTCGCGCGCGCCCTGCACGTGCCGGTCCTCGCCATCGTCGACAGCGACGACCCCGCGCTCCTGGGACTCCTCGACGCCGACGTCACGCTGACGCTCACGCCGACCGAGGACCCCGCCAGGGTCCAGGTGACGGTCGCCGAGCGCGACCTCGGCGCGATCGGCTCGGCCTACCTGAGCCCCGACCTGCTGCATGCCCGTTTCCTCGACGCCGGCAGCGCCCCCGCCGTCCGTACGGCCGGTGAGGAACCCGCGCGTCCGCTGGGCACGGCCGTGGAACGGGAGTTGGCCGAGGCGGCGCTTCCGTACACGTCCGGCGCCCGGCAGGGACTGCCCGCGGCCGTCACCCATGTACTGGCCGCACTGCGCACCGCGCTCACGAACGGCAACCGTGAGGCCCTGAACGAACTCGGGCCGTCGCTCACCGAGTTCGCCGCGGCACCGCCCCCACTGCCGGACACCGACGCGGGACGCCGCCTTACCGCCGCGCTGAACGCCTACAACAACACCACCGTGCACGCCGGCATCGGCGAGCGGCCCGCCGAGGGCAGCAGCGGGCACGTCCCGGACGACGGGGATGACACAGAAGGCGAAGTGGAACTTCAACCGGGGGATGAGGAGGACGAGCCGGAGACAGCGGTCTTCCCCGCGTTGAAGATCCTCAAGGACGCGGTCGGCCGCTCGAAGATGCATCCGGTCCCGGTCATCGGCATCGAGGCGCGGGAAAGCGGTCCGTGGCCGCTGATCAGCGAGCACATGGACGGCGAGCCCCGCTGGGTCCACCCCGACGTCACCAGTACGCGCGTGCCCTTCATCCGGGAGAACGGGAAGCGGGTCCGGCGTGACCAGCTCGGCGTGCCCGACTCCTTCGGCGCGGGGGTGATGTGCCTGATCGACCGCAACGGCTCCTACCCATCCGCCTGTTCAGCCGTCCCTCTCGCCCCGAACAAGCTGCTGCACACCGGGCCCCTTGAGGAATTCGACAAGGCAAGCGCCGGCATCTACCTCATCGACATCCCGGAGTGGACGCGCACGGACATGCCGCACCCGTTGGGGCGGATCATCGACCGGCCGGACGACCAGGGCCGGGTGTGGGTCACCACCCCGCACATCAAGCTGCTCGTCAAGCTCGTCCGTGACCGCCACATCGCCGCGATGCCGACCATCCACGACTCGTGGACCGGGAAGGCCAACGAGTCGCTGTTCAAGCCCTTCTACGCTGCTGCCCGGCAAACACGCTCCGAGCTGGTCGAAGCCGGCGGTCAGTCGTACAAGGCGTACAAGACCCGGCTGTCGATCGCGCTGCGTCTGCTGTGGCCCAAGCGGCAGGAACAACGGTCCCCGTTCTGGCGGCCGGACTGGCGCATGAGCATGGTCGCCGAGGCGTCCGTCCGGCACTGGGTTGCGGCCTTCAACGCGGTCCTGGCGGGCCACACGCTCATCGCCCTGCGCAACGTGGATGCGGCCGTCTTCTGGACGCCGCCCGGGACGCCCCCGGACACGTACCGGATCGGGACCGGCTTCGGCGAGGTCAAGGCGAAGTTCATCGAGCTGGGCGAGATGATCCCCGAGGGTGACGACTGATGGCCGGCCCCACAGGCCGCGGCGACTCCCTGGGCGCCGCGCTCAACGACCTCCTGCGCGCCCAGGTCACACCCCGCCACCGGCTGTCGACATACAACGCCAAGCACTGGCACGCCCAGCTCTCCCAGCTCACCGGAACCCGACGCGGATACGAAGCACTGGAAACCGCCGGCCTCGACGTCCGGGCCGACACGCTCTTCAAGTGGCTGTCGGATCCCGAGTACAACGTCCGCCGCGGCTACCGCGACCTCATCCACACCGCCTACGAGAGCGTCGCGATCGTCCCCGCCGACCCAATCTCGGACCACATCAAGCGGGGCCAGTACGAGATCAGCGGTGTCGTCAGGACCGGGACCGACGAACGGACGCGCGGCACGGTGGACGCCGCGCCTCTGCGGATCGACGGTACCCGGGGTCACTGGGACGAGATCGAGGAACTCTGGCTCACCGGCGAGCTCACCGACGACGAGTTCGAGGACCACTTCGTCGACGACGTCATCGTGGAGGACATCGGCGAAGGCACCGACGGATGGGAGTTCCCCGGCGCCTCGTACTCCGTCGAGGTCAGGTAGCAGCGCGCACGAAGCAGGTGAAGGACAGCGGCCGCTCGATACATCGTCACCAGTCGGCCGGGAACGTCACGGAGAGGATGTGCACATGGCTCAGATGAAGATCCGGGATCTGTACGGCCTTCTGCGCCAGGCTCCCCGGCGGCAGGACCTGGAGCAGGACGGCATCCGGCTCGTGTACGACGGCACGGCCCTGCACCTGTCCACCGCCGACCACCCGGACACCGTGATCGCCCGGACCAACACCTGCGGATTCACGACCGGGCCGTGGGAGGTGACCGCGTACCGCGCCAGCATCACCAGCGTGGAGGTATGGCTGCGCATCAACCCCGAGTACGGCGACCACCTCATCGACGTCTCCCCGTTCTGGCCGACCAGGCCCGCCGGGATCGCGTTCACCGCGGGCGGCGGGCACACGGACGCGTTCCCGGCGATCGCCTGCCCGACGACGCCAGCCGACCGGCGACCCTAATCCGGCAGCCGGCCAGGAAGGGAACGCAGTGGCGAACGAAGGGGCACAGCGCCGGGAGACGCTCGCTCGGCAGCGCGAGCAGTGGGAGACCGAGACGGCGCTGAAGGCTGTGATGTCGGACCCCGAGGTTCAGCGCCTCAAGCACGAGATCGACGCGTTGGAAGCCTCCATGGCGCAGGAACTCGGCCCCATACTCCGGCGTTTCCGGGAAAGGTACGACCGAGCAATCCGGGACGCCGACCTCGACCTGCTGAGCCGCTCATGTCCGGGCAAGCACGGCAGGTGGGGGAGGATCTGCGTCCTGGACATCGGACACGAAGCGGAGTACCCGCACGTGGGGACCACCTCCGAGGGGCAGCCCGTCGCCTGGGTGGGGAGTGCTCCGGACGACGACTGAACTCCCGGTTGGGCCAACACTGCGTACGACGCTCCAGCGGGCGGTGGACGGTGCGCTTCTGCGCACCGGGGATCAGCCCAGCAAGTCCTCGGACACGGACGGCGTGCGGTATGCTGGCGATGGCCACGACGTCGGGGGCGGGCCGAACGCGCGGCGAGCGGCCCGCATGTGCAGAGCGGCGAGGGCGGCGTCGGTGCCACCGCCGATCGCGGCACCGAAACCGAGCGGTACTACTAGGCTGAGCACGACGATTCCCTAGCACGCCGTTGATCTGATCCAGCCTCGCCATCGGCACACTGGAGACCATCCGACGCCCCCAGTGCGGTCCGGTGCGCCCGGCGAACTGGGGGATGACGGCGGAGCCGAGTGACGGATCGCGCGCGGGGGCGGCAACTGCCTTCTTTGCAGGGCCGAGACAGGGCGCGCCGCGCGGGACACGCAACGCCGCGCCCCTGCGCTGCTGGAGTTCGGCGCCTACGGCATCGGCGTCTGCCTCCAGCACCCCGACGGACGGCCGGAGACGCTGGTGGAACCACGGCCGCGGCGCATCAAGCACTCGCCCACCAGCTGGTGGTTCGCGGAGACCGATTACGGCCAGTTCGGGGATCGACGACCCGCTACTCGAATTCTCGCCGTGTGATCTCTTTGTGGAAGCTGGTGTCGATTGCGGTCGTCGCCCTGTCGATACTTTCGGGGGCGGCGTCCTTGAGGAGACCCAACGACCACGGGCCGGACTTGGCGTCGATGATCTTCTTCACCCAGGCGGCGGAGGCTGGTGCGTAGACGTCGCCGTGCTCTGTCGCGCGGATGTGGGGCCAGCTGAGGTTCCGGCCGGCGACGTGCTCGACGATGAGACGCAGGTACTCGAAGCGTTCCCAGGCGTCGCGGAAGGTGTTCTCGGTGAGTGCGAGGTGCTGGGTGAAGACGGGCTGGAGCTGGGTGTAGAGGCGTTCGGAGGATTTCTCGCGGAGCCCGATGGTTTCCCAGGGGGTGAGGAGGGCGGCCGCGGGATACGTCTTCTCGCCGTAGGGGTCGAAGGCGGTGGGCCCGTCCAGGAGCCGCACGAGGGTGCTCCAGCGTTCTGCGGCCAGGGCGGCGATTCCGGCCGTGTAGATGAGCATGGTGGCAGGGGCTTTGGTGAGGTGGAGTAGGGCGGTGCTGCCGCTGCGGTCTGGCTGGGTGCCGAGTGGCTCGATGTCGTGGAGCCACCATCGGTCGGTGTCTTTGTTGCCCCAGTAGGCGGTGGTGGCGGTGAGGGCGAGCAGCAGTTCTGTCTCGGCTTCGAGGGTGGCGAGGCTGTGGGCGTGGTCACCGTCGAGGTGCAGGCGGAGGTCGGCGATGCGGCTGGTCTCGCGGTGGAGGGCATCGTGCAGGGAGACCGCCGGTCGGGTGCCGGAGAGGGCTCGTTTGGCGATGGCGACGGAAGCGGCGATGCTCGCCGGGTGCTGGCGGGCGGTGTCGGTGAGCGCGTCGACGGCGTCGGCGGTGTGGGTGAAGAAGGTGTCGGCATCGGTCTCGACGTAGGTGACGGCGCGGTGGGTGAGGAGATCCTGGGCGGCCTCGGACAGCTCTGCCGGGTCGGTCCAGTAGGAGGCGAAGAAGCGGTTGTTGGTCCGGGCGAAGGCCTTGCGCAGGGCGGGATCCGTTCTGGCGGACCAGCCGGAGATGACGAGGCCGTACTCGGCCAGGACGCGGTCGAGCAGGGCGTCGGTGGCGGCGGCGTAGTGGTCGAGCTCGTCGGGGGTGTTGAGCATGCTCGTCGGGTCGAGGTAGTCGCCGTGGAGGTGGACGACGACGCCCTTGAGGGTGTGCAGCGGGGCGAGGCCCGCGGCGTCGTCCTCGTTGGTGACGACGGTGGGCTCGATGCCGGCCTCACGCAGGGCGGTCTCCATGAGCCGGTCGAAGTTCGTCGTCAGCACGATGCGGACGTGGCCAGCGGCGACCAGGCGGGCGATCGCGTGGTGTGCGGCGGTGGGCTGCTTGAGGCCGTCCTCGCGCTGCTGGTCGTCGGGCTCGAAGTAGGAGCGCAGCATCGCCTGGCGCTCGTAGGGGGTACTGGTGAGCGCGTCCAGGAGGCGGTCGTAGGTTGCAGGGTGCCCGAAGCGCTGCTTGTACCAGGCGTGCGCGTTGCCGCGGGTGGTGGTGCTTTCCGCTGCCGCCAGGCGCTCGATGAGATCAACCTGGACGTCCCACGCGGACGGCAGGCCCGCGGCCATCGAGACGCCTGCCCCGAGCAGGACCGCGTACGCGCCGGGGGTGTCGCGCATCGCGAACGCGAGTTTGACATGGGGCTCCACAGCTGGCCTCCGGGGTGCGACGGCGTGAGGGACCATCGGTCGCACGGAGCGGCCTGTCCGCTCCCCATGTTAGCGTCATGATGACGAGAACGGGTCGCTCGCGGCCTTTTTCGGGACGAGGGGGTCAGAGCCCATGACCATGTCGTCGGCGTGCTCTAGATGTGATGTTTCATGAGGTTGGTTCCATGAAGTGCTCGGACGTGAGCTGCCAGTACGGGCCTCATCTGGACTACTGAGGGATGTGCCGTTGCGGACGGGGCGCGCGCACTCAGCGGTAGCCGAATCGCCTGAGGTTCTCGGACGCGCCGTACGAGGACTTCAGGTAGTCGTTCTCCTCCTTCAGGTAGTTGTTCTCCGCCTCAAGGCAGGCGTTCCTCACCTCCAGCTCGTCCGACGTCGCAGTCAGGTCGGCAACGAGCCCCTGGAACCTCTTCCAGGCGAAGACCCCGGTGGCCGTCACCGCCAGAGCGGCGATGCCGATTCCGGCAGCGGCCTTGACCTTGCCGAGCGTGGCCATCGCAGGCCGGGCGCCCTCTTCACGGCTCCCGGCGTCCCCCGCCTGCGGCACGTGCTTCTGTTCAGTCATCGGCCGATCCCCTCCCGTAGGCAGATGACCTTGCCACAGACCGGGGTCTTCCGGCAGCCCTACACGTGGTACCTCATGACGTTGATTCCGTGACATCTGAGACACCGTTGCCGATCGCTCGACAGCCGGGACCCGGCTCCGCGCAACAGGCGACTGGGCAGGCGCGGTTCAGTCACTTTCAGGGTCGTACGAATCGGGCTCATAGTCGTCGAACGACGGCTCGTCGGGTGCATCAAGCTGGGCGTACAGGCGTGCCCGCTCCGTCACGTCCCGCAAGTCCACCAGGCCGAACGCGGCCTCGGTATAGCCGGCGTCGAATCCCAGGAACAACTCCTTGCCGGGCAACTCCTCAATGGCCCACTTCTTCTTGCTTTTCGGACCGGTCGGGCCCTTCTGCGCGAGGAGATCGGTGAAGGATGCCTCGTCGAGGTGCTCAATGGTGTTGCGCAGTTTCTTCAGGAGTTCGTCCGACTCCTCGGCGTCGCCGGTGATCCGCTGGTGGGTCCGCGACCAGCGCTCCATCTGGTAGGCCGACATGACGAGTCGGTAGCCACGAACCCAAACGTCCTCGATTGCCCGTGCGAGATCGCCCTCAGTTGGCGACCACTCCTCCCCGTAGTCGATCGCCCGGTCCGTCCATGCGGCCTTGCTCGCCGCCTGGTAGTAGCTGTGGGCGTCACGCTGGACGGACCGCGCCCACAGCGCCAGCATCCGCACCACGACCCCGGTGCGCGCATCCACGGAAGCCGTTGGTGGCTCGGTCGCGGAAGGTTCCTCAGCGCCGGGCGGCCCCGGCAGAAGCACGCCGCGTCCGTCCGGCGGAATGCGAAACGGACGGTGCGCATCCGGCGTCCAACCCTGCGGCGGTGTCCAGTCGTCGGAGGGCGGCGGCCATCCAGGCGGCGGCGGCCACTCCGGCGGAGCTATGTACGTCATTCACACATCATCGACCCACCACTGCCCGAGGAGACCGTGCGTGAGGCGTCGCCGTCCAGAATCACGACCGTGGCACCAACCTCATGCGACAGCACATCTAGAACAGGCGTGACGATCTGATGCGGGATGGTGGCGCAGGACAAGGGTCCTCCGGGGCCAGCGCCGTGGTGCAGGTCGAACGTCACGAAGCTTCCACAGGATTTGCGCGGGATTCACGGGCTGCTGCGGCACGTGTAGATCGTGAGTGACAACTCCTTGACCGCGGCTCGGGCACGCGCGGCGTCCGCGCCTTCGTCGATGGCCTCCAGCGCGGCGGCCGCAGACACGCGGACGGAACGGGGCAGGTCGTCGTATGCGGCGAGCCGGTAGGCGATGGTGCGGCGTGCTTCTCGTTCGTCAGCGCTTACCCCATCAGAGATGAGGGGGAAGACCGCCGCCTCGTAGATCGCGATGCTCATCAGGACCACGTCGGACAGCCCTGCCACATGGCCTTCGAGGCCCGCCTCGCGGACAGCAGCCACCGCAGGCCGGTGGCGGAGGAGCATTCCGAATCCCGTGCCGAGGCCGGCAGCACACGAGCCGACCACGGCACCGGGCCGATTGGCCACGAGGGTGCCCAGGCAGGCCCCGATCCCCACCACAGACACCAGGACCACCATGGTCATCACGTACACACGGGTGCAGAGCGGGATCGTCATGACCAGCAGTATGGCCATGCCCTCCGACACGGTGCCCGGGACCGCCGGCGCGCGCTGCACCGCTGCAACTGGTGCTGATGTGGCAGCGCAAGGGCATCGTGCACCAGGTACTCGACGAACTCGACGCCTTGAGGGGCCCAGCGCCACAAGAGCTGTGCGCGTCGGTACGGGGGCAGTTCGTCCAGGGCGGCCATGGGGGGATCCTGACGTACGGCACTGACACTCAGTTCGACCTTCGACGACCGCGGCGCCAGACGGGACATCTGCACCCGCTGTATGGCGTCTCATGGCCGGCGACCCCATACCGCCCGCCGACTACTGGTCAGCAAGCCCTTTAGCGAGGCGGGTGGGCGGCCGCGTCCAGTGAGTCGGACCGAGGCTGGCGTGACTGCGAGCCGTGAAGGTGTGAGCTGAGGGATGTCGGGATCTGGGGGTTGGCATTCCCCCGGTTGATGTCTGTCCATTGCGAGCGCGGTGCGAGGGCGCGCGCGGGGCGTTTCCGGGCTTCGTTCGGTGGCCGGGCGTGGTGTTCCGCAACGGTCAGGGCAGGGGGTGGGGGTGCTGGCGGAGCCAGTGTTGGAGTTCTCGGTGGCGGTACTGGTAGGCGGGGCCGCTGTAGCGCAGGAGTCCTGCGGTGACGGCCCAGTCCAGGAACTGGCCTAGCTGGAAGGGGAGATGACGGTGCGAGCAAAGCAGAAATACCGCATACCGTAGTGAAGCGTGCGGACCGGCTGACCTCCCGAACATGATGCCGACGACAATGCCAGCGGCAGTGCTGGCCTCGGTCCCGAAGGCGAGCCCGACCGCGGTCCCGAACATGATGCCGCCCGCGATGCCGCACATAATCCCGAAAGCAATCCCGAACCAGGCGTCTCTCCTGATGACGTCTCGGGCTCCAAGACTCATACCCGGCTCCTGCGGGATCCCGGCCGTGACTATGAAGAGGGCCCCGATCGCGAAGCCCATCGTGAGCCCGATCGCGGCCCCTTCCCTGATCCCCACAACGATCCCAGCCACCACCCCAGCCACGATCGCGAGCGCGAGGAGGCCGTGTGCTTGAGGGGTTCTGAACGGGGAGTCAAGCCTCCTGGGGCGGTCGGTTGTGATGCTGAATACTCCGATCATGATGGCAAGTCCACCGATCAGGGCGGCAAGAACGCCGGCTTCCGGCTGGGAGATGGTCCATGTGAGGGGAAGGGCGGTGAGCACGGTGAGGGCACCCAAGAAGGCGTCGATCGCGCGGACGCGGGTGCGTCCGGCGAGGGGCCACAGTTCGTGCAGGACGAGGTCAGTGGTCTCTGCTCTCGCGAGGTTGGTGACGCCGAGGGTGCCTGTGGGGTCGAGGTGGGTGGTTAGGTGGTGGAGCCAGCGGTGGACGTCCTCTGGGGTGTAGCGGCGTGGGTTGGGGGCGGTGCGTACGGCGGCAGGGATGTAGCGGGCCAGGAGGTGGCGGTCCAGGGTGTCGGGGTCGGTGAGTGTGAGGAGTTCGGCGGGGTTGCCGTCGTGTTGGTAGACGGTGGCGGTCAGGCAGAGCCGCCAGGGAGTGGAGAGGATGGTGGCCAGGTTCCCGCCCGGGTGGTTGGTGAGGTGGTCGGCCAGGGGCTGCCAGCGGGGGGCGTCCAGGGCGCGGTTGGTGAGGTAGATGCGGGCGTCGCCGGTGCCGACCGGGGCTACGGCGATGCGGGCGGCATCCACGACTTCGGTGCGCTGGGTCAGGGCGTTGTAGTGCCGGGTGCGGCAGGTCAGGATGAGAGGCCCGGCGTCACGGCCCTGCTGGTAGGCATTGAGGGCGCGGACGACCGCGGTGGCGCGGGGCGCGTCGGGATCGGGGGAACCGTCGGGGAGTGGGGGATCCATCTCGTCCAGGCCGTCCAGGACCGGCAGGACCAGACCGTGAGCGACCAGTTCGGCGGCCATGTCCGTGGGCCAGTCATAGGCGTCGACCAGTCGTTGTCTCAGCAGGTCGGTCAGGGACTGGCGTTCGGTGTCCCACAGGGAGAGCGGGATCCGGACCGGAATGGGGTCATCCTCGGCGCGACCGTCGATGAGAGACAGCAGCAGTTCCAGGGCCAGAACGGTCTTGCCTGCGCCAGCTGCCCCGGTGACGATCAAGCGGAGCGGGCGGGTGGCACGGTAGTAGGTGACGATGTCGGGCAACGTCGCCGGTCCTTGGCCGTCGGCGGACAGTCGTCCGGCAGCCGGAGCGGTGGCCGGACGAAGTGCGGCGGGGTGCAACACGTAGATGAGGTTGATGCGCCGAGTGTCGTCGCCCAGCAGCTGCCTCCACACCGCGCTCTCGTCGGCTTCGACGTGGTGGGCCAGGGTCGCAGCCCAGCCGCGGGCGCGTTCGGCGTTGTTGCCCTCAATCGGCTTCCGAAGGGCCACGATCGCGGCCATGAGTCCGGCTACCCCCAACGAAAGACCAACCAGGCCCGCAGTGTCAGCCGGCTGGAGGCCACCGTGCATGATCTGCCGGATCGCATACACGACGCTCACCACGATCGCCAGCATCCCCAGAGCGCCGATCAACTGCCACTTGCGCCTCTGGCGGCGTCCCCCGAGTTTGACCACCCCACGATCATCCCGGCCGGCACCCTCCGGAGAGCTGAGTTTCTCCCATCCGTGACCGATCGAATCTGGCGCCGCCTGCACAACCGCTGGCACACCGTCCTGGAGGGCGGTCTGCAGCCCGCGGCGATCGGCGACGTCGTCACCCGCGCCGGCCAGCGAGCCGGGATCGAGATCCGCTTCACCGGCCACAGTCCCCGCCGCGGCCTTCAGGACGTGGTCGGTGCGGTTGGTCGCGCAGGTCAGGGGCGCCTGGGAATCGCAGGGCGTACAGCACGCCGTTCATCGCGTTGTCATGGTGGGGTGGATGAACGCCGTTCCGGCCCGGCGCAAGGCGGTGTGCGCCTTCCGGGTCCGCTCGTGGCCGGCGGTGAGCAAGGCCTCGACGTCCGGGCCGAACCTGCCCTCGTCGTCGACCGGTCCGGTCTCGATGTCGGACAGCTCGACCGCCGACCACGTGGCCTCTTCGGCGGCGGCGATGAGCGTCTGGTGCGTCGTGGCGAGCGCGAGTCGGTCGCGGGCGTTGGTGATCGCGGAGTGGGCACGGTAGCGGGCGGCCCCGTCCGCGCTGGCCTCGTGTTGCCCCTCGCGGACTCCGGCGAGCCACAGCCAGTACAGCTCCCGGTAGGTCAGAACGGCCTCAAGCAGCTGGCCCGTTGCCTCCTCGACCTCCTGGCGGTGCGCCTCGGCCCGTGCCCGCCGGTCTGTCCAATGCTGGGACACGATGACCAGGGCGGCGCCCGCGAGGGTGCCTAACACTGCGACGACGTTCGACCACATCCCCCGACTCCTCTACTTCCGCTTTCCCTGCTGCAGTTCCTGCAGCTGGCGCTCGGCCGTGTCCGCCCAGGGGCAGTCCGACCACGGCGATGGCGGCCGCGAGCGCGGGGCGCTCCGTGGCCGGCGGTCGTGGATGGCGCCCTCCTCTACGCCAACACCCACGACAAGAAGGTGTACGCGCTAGACGCGGCCACTGGTCCGGGCGGTGCCTCACGACTGGAGCAGCCGACTGCCTGGGAGGACCCGTTTGCCCCGTCTACAGCACTCCGAGCAGGGCGTTGTCCTCCCACTCGTCGGCGACTTCAAGGTAGCCCGCGAGCACCTTGGAGTGCGGGGCCCATCCGCCCTGTTTGGCGATGACGATCTGGTCGTGGCCCTTGAGGCGGGAGGACGTGGCACTACAAGGCCGCCGACGGCCGCTCCAGGCCCTGCGTGCCGGTTCCCGGTCCGAGGACTGCACGCCCGGCCCCACGTTCGCCGCCCGCCACCTCACCGCGGACGCCGACCTCGCCGTCGACGGGCTACTGCTCGACTCCAAGAGCACCCGCTCCACCCGCCCGCACCGCCTGAGTTGATCCCCGTCGCCGCTGCCGGCACACCGGGCAGCCGTCGGGGCTGCCGGAGCGCATAGTGCCCTCGCCGACGCGATCCCATGCCGTTTCGCTTCGCCCGGTTGGGTGCCGGTTCTTCACTCGTTATCCGGCGTGCTCATCAATCCAGTCTTGGGGGATGAGAGCGTCTCCGTTGCGCCAGTTGAGAGCGCGAAGAGGGTCCTCAGCTGGAGAGATGAGAGGGCCTCGCCTGCCGACACGGATCTCGTGCTGGGGCCGGGCGCGGCCGCAACAGCTCCGGCTACGGCACCTCTCCCGGCGAAGTCCCTGATGTACTTCCACTCCAGGTCGCGGATGACCTGTGCTGGTGTCGCCTCCGGGTTGCGCTGGCGGGTCCGGGCGATGTTCCTCCGCGCGAGTGGGCGCTGGGTGTCGATCATCTGATCGAGGGCCTGTTGCCCACGTGTTGCTGCCGGAACCAGTCCGTCGGGGGTGTCTGCTGCCACGCCTGGTGCTCCTTAATCGTCGCATCCGACCGGGTCTCCCCACCCAGACCAGCTGAGGGGTTCTCGCGTGAGATGGGCGGGCTGTCCATCTCAACTGGAAATGAGCAAGGTCGGCTGGCCCGTGGACCAGGACGTCGGCCTCTCGATATCAGGGGGTCGGGTAGGGGCGCGGGTGACCGCGTCGGACGTAGTCGTCGGCCGATGCAGCGACGAACTCGAGAGCTCCCCGGCGTCCGTGTACTTCCAGGAGCATCACGGCCATGCAGACCGTGAGCGCGTGGATCTGGGCGGTCGTCGGGAAGTCCCCCAGCCCGCTGGAGGCCAGTCCCGTGCCCGCAGCGACACAATTGCGCACCGCGGTTGTCATCATGAACTCGCAGTCCACCGGTGCCAGGGCGGCGACCGTGTCCAGGAGCGGCACGGACATCGACGGCTCGCCGAGGTCGTCGAACAGCCAGTCGTGGTCGCGGGCTTGCCACGCAAGCGTGTGCGCCAGCTGGTCACTGTCCAGGCCTTCCAGTCCGGCCCTGACCCGGGTCCGGTCCTCGGTGAGGTAGGCCCACATCAGGTCCGTGGCCCGCCACATCCCCTCCGCCAACGCCGCCCGCTCATCCGCCACCATGGCCCTCTTCTATCGGACCCGTACGGATCGCGGCAGCAGATCCCACCGGGTTCACTCCCCAGCCATCAGCGACACATGCTCCCGGCGGGCTACCAGCGGTCCGCGATGGCCTGTGCGGCGTGTTCGACGCCTGGGTCGAGCGAGGAGGCGGCAACCAGAGCCGCCTGGTCTCTGCGCTGTACGTGGGCTGCCAGGTCGTGGTCGCCGACGTGGATGTGGCCGAGGAGGGGGATGCCGGCGGCAGTCATGTTGGCTTCCACGGCGCGGACGAAGCCGGGTTCGGGTTCCGCTGCCGGCTGGGCGCGGCTTCCGGTGATCATGCCGAGGAAGGTGGAGGGGCGGTGGTAGAGGAAGTTGAGGTGGCGTTCGCGCAGCAGGACGGCGCTCTGCTCGGCGGTGAGCGGGCGCTCTTGGTGTTCTTCGGGCAGCGCGCCGTGGGTGAGGGTTTCGGCGGTGGGGGCGCCGTTGCTGGCGGCGAGCACGATGAAGTGGTCCACGAGTTCGCGGTGCGGCCAGGTCGGCCGGCCCATGAGGACCACGGTGTCGAAGTGGCGGCGTCCCTGCTGCAGTGCGTCGCGGAGCGGGTTGTCGTCACGGTTGAGGAGCCTGGGTTCGTCGGGTGGAGTCGACCAGGGGGTGTGCTGCTCGACCAGCAGTCCGCCCTGCTTCCGGCCGGTGCCCGCAGTCCACAGCACGGTGCTGCGGTGTCCGGGCAAGGCCTGCTGCCGCTGCTCGGCCGCCTTCCGCTCCCGGGCTTGGCGGGAGTACAGCGCCATGTCGGCCTGGTAGGGCTTGTACTCGTGCACGAGCAGCACTCGCATCCCCTGCCGCGCCCACGCGGCCGCCAGTTGGACGGCGAGGGTGCCGAGGTCGTACTGGTCCTCCAGGAGGAACTGCACGGTGCGCCCGTGCCTGGAGGGTGGGGCTGCGTGGCGGACCTGGGTGTAGCGGACGCCTGTGGCGTGTTGGGCCTTGCGGGCTCGGGCCTTGGGGCCGCTGGCACCGGACTTGGTCATGAGGATCGATCTCCGCTCCAGGGCCCCCGCCACCCCGCAGAGTCGACGACGCGCAGGCATGAGCGAACAGTGCGGGACCGTCCCTGGAACCTGCGGATCCCGGTGTCCTTGGCCCGGTGCGTGACCGGTGCGGGGGACCGGACGCGGGCTCGCGGCGTGCGCAGCCTGCCGCAGCCCAGACCCTAGCGGAACAGCAGGTCAGCGACCGGACCCAACACGCGAACGTTCACGGAGTCGCGCCGCGGAAGGAGAGGGCAGGCCTGCGCGGCGGCACGGGGCTCGAAGGCCTCCACGGTGTCGTGATCAGCCGTGTCCGCGTGGTGTGAGGCCGGTCGGCGCCGGTCGGCGCCGGTGGGCTGAGGGGAGCTTCGGGTGGTTGGGCACGGGCCCACCCGTGGGCGTGCATGGTCTCGGTCTCCCAGTCCTCGAACAGCTGGGGGAGTGCCTGAGGGTCGCGGTCGGTGTCGCGGTGCCAGCGGATGAAGGCGCGGGCGGCAGGACGATGGCCGTCGCAGGCCGCACAGAGCTCCATGTCGGGGTGCAGGCGGGCGAGTTCCTCGTTGGTGAGGTTGTCGAGGCTGCCCATGCGGCTGAAGGATCCGTCGGGGCGTACGAGGTCGCCAGGTGAAGGACATACCGTCCCAGACGGCTGTTCCCTGGGCAACGCCGGGTTCAGAGGAGGCCGTTGTGGCGGGCCCACTGCGCGACGGCGCCGGAGTTGCGGTTGCTGAACTGGTGGGGGTGGAGTTGGCCGCTGCGGGTGATGAGGCCGGTCTCGGGATAGCCGTAGGCCTGCAGGAGTTCGTCCGCGAGCGCGGCGGTGGCCTGGAGGAGGCCGCGGTCGAGGTCGGCCAGGTCGTCCAGCAGAACGCCGGCCTCGGCGGTTGCGTAGGGGTGGAACTCAAAAGCGAGCGTCTGCGGCCGACCGGTCGTCGGATCGATCCGGTCGACGCGGAAGGGCACGATGCCGGGCCGGTTGATGTCGAAGACGTGGTCCTGGGCGGGGTGGGCGGCCATGTCGCTCACGAGAGACACACGGACGTGGCCGGGGCCAGCGGCTGCTGCCCGGTCGCGCGCGTGGGAGGCGAGGAAGGGCAGCGCGCACAGCAGTGGGTAGACGACGTCGCCCGGCTCCGCCGTGTGCAGCGGCCTGCGCCCTCGGTCACGATCAGCCGGCGAGCGCCGACGACAACCTGGCCGAAGTTGCTGACTCCTTGGCCGAGATAGAGCTGGGTGGCTCGAAGCTCTTCCTGGTAGCGGGCGAAGCGGCCGGAGTCGATGACCATGTCACCGGCCTGCTCCGGTACCAGCGTGACGATGAGATGCGGGGTGGTGCGGGAGGCCACCGCGTCGACGAGTTCCGCCTCGACGTCGTCCAGGCGCCGGTCGCGTTCCGCGGCCGCGGTGGACCGGTTGCGGTAGGCGGTGGCCACGTCCGTCTCGGTGAGCCACTCGGTCTGGCTGCCGCCGCGCCGCGGATAGCGCAGGCCGTCCCGGGAGAGCTTGGTGGGCTGGGTGGTGACGGCGTGCGGACCGTAGGGACTGCGGGGAACGGCGATCAGCAGGAACCCGGTACCCGGCACGTCCGGGTTGTGGACGGGGATGGTCTCGTAGGGGACGGGCGGTGCGGTGTTGTTCGCGATGACCTGCCGGATGTGCCGCAGGTGACTGTCGTCCAGGTCCACGTCGAACACGCGGCTGGGCACGCCCTTGTTCTCCGCCATGCCCAGGATGAGAAGTCCGCCGGTGTGGTTGGCGAAGGCGGCGACGTCCTTGGCCAGCTCTTCACGGCTCGGGTCACTACCGGTGTAGTGCTGGCGTTTGTAGTCGAGGTCCTCGGCCTCGGCCGCGTCAGTGTTCCCGACCAGCTCGGAAATGGCCTTGTAGTCAAGGTCGTTAAGCCGTGCACCCAGAAGGCCTTCGAGCCGGCGAAGTCGCGTCACCATGCCCCGACCCTACTGTCGGCGAATGCACGTGGTGACACGCGCCCGTTCTGCCTGCTCACGCTGCCTTCAGCGCCCTGAGAGCGCTGCTCATGAGATCGGGTACCGCTTCGGGCGGTACGACGCGCATGGCCACGTAGGTGAGGACGAGGATCACGATCGCGGTGAGAGCGGCCCGGGTGATGTGGGTGATGTCGGTGTCCTTGGCTTTGTCCATGGCCCTGCAGGTGATGAACGCGAGGACGGACAGGGCCAGGACGAGGAGAAGGCTCATGGTGGATCTTCCTTGAACGAGAGGGTGCTTACCTCTCGGTTCCGGGCTCAACCCTGTCCGGCAAAGAATCTTGAAGAGCGCTATGTGCCTTCCGTTGGGCAGAGCGGCGGCGTTGTTCGGCGGCGAGCCGTTGGGCCTTGCGTCGTACACGTTCGCCGAAGGCCTCCGGGTCGGGAGCGCCGGTGGCGGCTGCGGCCTCGGTCCAGGTGGTGCCCTCGCCCTCGGCGTAGGCGAGCACCACTTGTCGTTCGGCTGGATCCAGAGCGCGCAGCACTGAGTTGAGGCGTTCGTCGTCGAACACGCCGCCCGAAATACCCGCGAGGAGATTAATGTCGTTGGCGACTAGGTCGTACAGCGACATTCCTCCGAGGTCGGCATCCAGGGACAACAGTCGCCCGTGCCGGGTTCCTCGCCGCCACAGCGGCACCAGCTGCCGGTGCAGCACCCGGGCCTCAGCTCTCAGGGCACCCAGGGCGGTCGTGGGCAGAAAGCCGTCGGCTGTAAGTGGATCGCACCAGGAGCCCAGTAGGGCGGTGGATACTGCTTCCCGCCACCGATCGCTGACCCGCATGGCCAGCCCCTTAGCGACGAAGGCGTCGAGACCGCGGTTGTTCCACCTGGCCCACTCCCCGGGCCAGGGACGCTTGTGGATGAGCTGGGCACGCACAAAGAGCCCATACACCAAGGGCTGCGTGGCTGGCGGCTCTGTTGGCGTCTGCTCATTCTGCGGTGACAGCGTGTGAAGCCCAAGGTCGGTGGCGATGACGGGGATGGGACGGGCGAAGAAGAAAGGGTTGTTCGTCACCGGCGCGGCAGGCCGGGGGTCCGGGACGAACGAGAGGTTCCGTCTAAGGCGCCGGTTGGCAAAGGTTCTCACGGCCGGGCCCTCCTCATATCGGTCCGTCGCTGCGCGAGGCGGCGCTTCTGTTCCGTGGCGAGGCGTTTTGCCTTGCGTCGTACACGTTCGCCGAAGGCCTCCGGGTCTGCGGCGCCGGTGGCGGCTGCGGCCTCGGTCCAGGTAGTGCCCTCGCCTTTGGCGTAGGCGATGACGACTGCTCGCTCGGCCGGGGCAAGGGCGCCGATCACGGTGTTGAGGCGCTCGTCGTCGAACACCTTGCCCGTGGGTAGCTCGGCGCAGCCCCCGTTGGCCGCAATCAGGTCGTGCAGCGACAGGCCGTCGCCGAGGCAGGCGTCCAGGGACAGCACCGGTCCATGCCGAGTCCGGCGCCGCCAGATCGGCCCCAACTGCCGGTGCAGGGTCCGCACTTCGGCTCGAAGAACGCTCAGGGCAGCGCACGGAAGGTAGCTGGTGCAGTCCAGTGAGGATGCCCACGGGCCTATCAAGGCAGTGCTGAGGGCGTCCCGCCACCTCTGGCTGTCCGGCAGGACAAGGCGGTTCAGCAGGCTTCCTTCCCCATTTCCCTGCCAATGCCGGGCTGCAACGGCGGCCAGAAGATCGTCGGGGGTGCCCGAGACCGGCTTGTGCCGCTTTGCCATTTCCCACATCTGATCCGGTTGGACGAGGCGAACGCCGTCATCCACCGCCTCAAAAACCCGTTCCGGCAGTGGGTCACCGACCATACCCCAGGCCAACCAGCCAAGGGGTTTGACGGGTGTATGTATCGGTTTGCGGGACTGGTTGTTCGTCATCGGCGGCCTCCAGAGGTGCGCACCCCTGGGAGATCCATGCGGATGCTCACGGTGTGCTCCTGACGGTTGGGCTTCTCTCTGCTCTCAGCCTCCGCAGACGTACTCAACAGCAATGAATGGTGTGTGATGCCCGTCACGAGGAGGTCGTCAGCGTTTGATGCGCCCGCGGATGGCGAGGGCTGCGAGGGCGAGGAGGGTGGGTTCCAGGAGGCGGGAGGTCATTTCGATGTAGGTGCCGGCCGTGGTCAGGTCTTGGTCGGCGGAGCGGAAGACCACCGAGTTGAGGGTGGCGTTCAGTAGGTGTTTTCCTTCCTCAACGCGGCAGGTTAGATCCGCCGTGGGGCCTCTGGGGCAGGAGTGGCCGTTCCGCGAAAGCGTCTCGGTAACGGCGATAGCGAACGGCGTTACATCCATGTACGTGCGAATATGCCGGCAGGGCTGCTGACAGGCGCTCTACCTCATACTCCCTGGCCGTCCGCGTCGCGCGGGGGCGACAATCGCCCGCATGACCGAGTTCTCCGGTGGCCCATCCACCTTCCGTGACCTGTCCGCTCTCGTCGCCTGCCCCCGCGTCAACTCCCTTGTCCTGTCCATCGATGGCACTCGTCTCGTCGCCGCCGTGCAGTCGCTGTCCGGGGACGGGACGCGGTTCGTGTCCGGTCTGTGGGAGATCGATCCGACCGGGGAGCGCAACGCGCTGCGGCTGACTCGGTCCGACAAGGGTGAGTCGGGGCCGGTGTTCGGTCCGGACGGGACGCTGTACTTCCTGTCTGAACGCGCTGCCGCGGACGGCGACGAGGACGAGGGCGCCGCGCTGTGGGCGCTGCCGCCGCGAGGGGAGGCCGTCGTCGTGGCCCGGCACCCAGGCGGGATCGCCGCAGTCACCGTCGCCCGCGACTCTGGCGCGCTGTGCCACACCGCGGGGCTGCTGCCGGGTGCCGCCGACGCCGAGGCGCACGGCAAGCTGCGAGCGGCGCGGAAGGACGCGACGGTCACCGCGATCCTGTACGAGGCCGGGCCGACCCGCGCCTGGGACCACGACCTCGGCCCGGCGGAGCCGCACACCTTCATCCGTGCCGGTGCCGACGCGGAGCCGGTCCTCGTCGGCGGGCAGGGGATGGGTCTGGAGGATCCGGGGGATACGGCGCTGTCGCCGGACGGCACACGGGTCGCGTACCGAAGGTTCGTGCCCGGGCGGGTCCCGGACGAGCATCGCACTGCCGTGGTGGTGGCCGACGCGGTGAGCGGTGAGGAGATCCACGTCGTCGGTGATCTGGAGCACCTCTACGAGGCGCCGCGGTTCACTCACGACGGCTCGGCCGTCGTGTGCTGCCGGATGCGCTACCCGACGTACAACGACCCCTGGGAAGCGACTCTCGTCCGGATCGACCTGGCCGACGGCACCGCGCACGATCTGCTGCCCGGGTTCGACAACTGGCCCGGTGGCGTGGCCTGTTCACCGGTGGACGAGACGCTCTTCTTCACGTCCGACGAGCAGGGGCACGCGCCCGTCTTCCGGCGCGACCCGGACGGAGGCATCACACGTCTCACCGCTTCGGGTGCGTACGGCTCGCTGACCGTGGCCCCCGACGGGCACACGCTCTACGCCCTGCGCCACGCGGTCGACGCGCCGCCGACGCCCGTGCGGATCGACGCCCGTGCCGCCGACCAGACTCCGGCCGAGCTGCCCGCGCCGGGTGGGGTCGGGGAACTGCCCGGCACGCTCACCGAGGTGCACGCGGAGGCGGACGACGGGTTCGTGCTGCGCGGCTGGCTCGTGCTGCCCGAGGGCGCGTCCGCCGAGCGGCCCGCCCCGCTGCTCGTCGCCGTCCACGGCGGACCGCAGGGCAGCTGGAACGGCTGGACCTGGCGGTGGAACCCGTGGCCGTTCGCCGCGCGCGGCTATGCGGTGCTGCTGCCGGATCCGGCCCTCTCGACCGGCTACGGGCAGATCAACCACCGGCGCGGCTGGGGGCAGTGGGGCGGGCGCCCCTACGCGGACGTGATCGCGCTGACCGACGCGACCGAGGCCCGGGACGACATCGATGCCTCACGTACGGCGCTCGCGGGCGGTTCGTACGGCGGGTACATGGCGAACAGGGTCGCCACCGGCACGGACCGGTTCAAGGCGATCGTCAGCCACGCGGGTCTGTGGGACCTGCGGATGTTCCAAGGCGACACCGACGCGCCCTGGTATTTCCAGCGGATCTTCGGCGACCCGCTGACCCGCCCCGAGCGGTACGAGGCCGACTCGCCGCACCTGGACGTCGCGAAGATCCGCACCCCGATGCTGGTGATCCACGGCGCGCAGGACTACCGCGTGCCCGTCGGGCAGGGCGCCACCCTCTTCCAAGAGCTGCAGCGGCACGAAGTCCCCGCGAAGTACCTCTACTTCCCGGACGAGAACCACTGGATCCTGAAGCCGAACCACACGCGCCTGTGGTACGAGACGTTCCTCAACTTCCTCGACCACCACGTCCTCGGCGACGAATGGCAGCAGCCCGGCCTGCTGTGACCCGGCCGATCGCGGCAGCCATCCGCTCAACCGAATTGCGTCACCAAGATTGACCGGCATGCCGGACTTATTAGGTGTTTTTGGCTCCTGTGCACGGTCTCGCGCTCGTCCTCGGTGAACTCCTGCCCCCGCAGCTGCGGGACCAGGCGGCCGAGAGTGGCCACGAAGCCGTGGCAGGAGCCGACCAGGTCGAGGTACTCGATGTGTGCTCGATCGCGCGGACGGCCGGGGTGCGTTCCCGGATCCTGTCCCGGGGGCGAGCCGGTCGACGCGGAAGGGCACGATGTCCGGCCGGTCGAGGTCGACAATGTTCTGGGTGGGGTGGGCGGCCATGTCGCTCACGAGGGTGGCGCGGACGTGAGCGGGGCCGCTGGTGCCGACCAGGTCGCCCGCGTGGGAGGCCAGGAAGGGCAGTGCGCACAGCAGCGGATAGACGACGTCGTCGAGTTCGGCGGTGTGCAGTTCCACGTCCTCGTACCGGTTCACGTGAATCGCAACGATCAGATGATCCGAAGGAATCGGCCTATGCCGTCGCCCGCAATCTGCTCCGCGCCCTGGACCGGTAGGGAGGGTTCCGGCGAACGCCCGGTCCGCCGCGACGTCGCGTCCGGTGAGGTGAGCGGCCTCGTCCAGCAAGTCGGACGGGGGCCGGCGCGTGGCGGTGCTGACGTCAGCCCTGCCCGCCCCGGATCTGGCTGAGCAGGTCCAGTCCCCGCCGGGCCCGTTGTTGGCCGTAGACCAGCACAGCGGCGAGAACCCCGCACGCGCTGATGGCGTAGGCCCTTGTCGATTCGGGTAAGCCGATCTGGCTGACCGTCGCCGCGGACCCGACGGTGATCACCACGAAAGCAGCGATCCGGAGTGCCTCCCAGTCGCGTACGGCTTCCAGCCCCGTCAGCTCCTCGTCGTCGAGGAGGGCCCCGAGGTGGCCTTGGACGTACCGGTCGGCGATCTTCATCAGGAGGCGTGCGAGCTCGGGGATCGCTGCCGCGCCCTCGACGTCGATCCGCGCCTCGGCTTGGCGCAGTGCTGCCACGACGAGACCGGCATGGTGCTTGAGCTGTCGGCGGCGATGGGAGCGGACGGGCAGTCGCTGGGAGGTGCGGTGCATGCGGTTCACCGTGCGGGAGGTGATCCTGACAGCTCCTGCCAGCGCCCGGGCGGAGTCGGCGCGGCGTGCGCCGTGACTGTAGGTATCGGTGCAGCGGTATACCGCCCGTTTGATGACCACGACGGGGAGCAGTTGGCGCGCAGCACCGTCGATCCACTTCGTCCGCGTCGAGGGTGGGGCGCCCGCGGAGCGGAAGAAGGCCACCAGCACGGCGGCGAGCAGCGATGTCGCGGCGATGTTGATCGTGTTGAGGGAGGGCATCGACCAGGAGCCGGTGAGAAGACCCCAAATCTCTGCGGGTTGCCGTAGCTGCCCATCATGCCCGGCTGGCGAGTCGGGCGACTGGGCCCAAGAGCAGACAAAGAAACCAAAAAGACTGCAGACGGTGAAGGCGGCAGGTTGGCTGTCCACCACGCGCTCCTGGAGCCAGACGCCACTGCGCAAGGCCGCCCGGACGCGCAGCGGCGCTGGCGGTAGTCCCAGCCTTCGGAGGTCGGCCTCCAAGGCCTCGACGGCCGCGTTCGCCCTTGCGTATCGGGCGACTGCCTTCCTGCTGCTCAACACCCTCCAGGACACGCCAAGGAACCTTGCCAGGACGGGTCCATAGTTGAACAGGGCCGGGTAGACCAGAGTTCTTCTTCACAGACTGGGCGGCCCGTCTGACGGACCGCCCAGGCCTTGGTGCTGGCTCCTGGTCAGGCTGCCGGAACGGTGCGCTTCCCGTCGGCCGCCTGTACCTGGCACAGCTGGATCACGTGGGCGACCTCATCAGTGCTCCAGCCCAGAATCCTGCTGAGTCGCTGTTTCGCGTGGTGCAGTGTCACCCGGGCGTTGTTCGGATCGACGCCCATCTGCTGCGCCACATCCGCGGGCCGTTTGAACCCGCGCAGGAGGACTCTGGCCGCTTCCCGCTGGCGCGGTGTCAGAACTGAGCAACTGCTTCCTGTAGCGCGGCCGTTGCCTCCTCCGGACCGCCGGACCGCCGGACCGCCGGACCGCCGGACTGGGGGGCCGGGGGGCCGGGGGCCGGGGGGCGGGGCGAAGGCTGGCCCCAAGGCCGCAGCCAGGGCTCTTGCGGATCTGATCCATTACCAGTCTGGTGTCGTCCCGCCCAGCTCTCGAACAGCGCCCCCCATCCAGCTGGCGGCTGTGTGCGGATGAGCCGGTGACGGCGCCGGTGGACCTGACGCTGGTGGCCAGGCATCGGCGCGGGCACGGCGCGATGTACGAGGCCAGCATGGTGACGATCCGCCGCACCGGCCTGACATTGCGCCGACCTTGCCAGGAGGGCCTCTGCACGTTCAGTCCCTGACGCTCGGTCCCTGGTAAACGTGCAGGTGACGGGGCTAGGCGATACCCAGAAGGGACTCAGGGGACTCTCGCTGGGAGTTATGAGTGGTTGTTGTCGTTCCGATCTTGAGGGTTGTGCGTCGAACGGGAGTCTCGATCGGGTGACCGCAGTCGGCCGCGTGCATGAGAACAGACACCTCACGATGCCAACGCGTCAAGCTGCGGCGGCGAGTTCGGTGGGGAACGCGGTGTGTTCGTCGAACAGCTTGCGGTGCTGTAGGCAGT
>NZ_JBEXDX010000068.1:0-29417 GCF_040605995.1 Streptomyces sp. NPDC005492 | reverse complement strand
GCAACCCCTCACGAGTTCGAATCTCGTATCCTCCGCCAGTGCCTCACCGGGCACGATGTCGAAGGGCCCCACCGTTCGCGGTGGGGCCCTTCGTCGTTGGTCTCCGGTCACTTGCTCGGGTTCGGGGACAGCCGACTTTGATGCGGAAGGATGGGCGGGTGAGTCACATAGACATGAGTGAGCGCGAGTACTGGGCCTTTGTCTCCGAAGGCCCTGAGGTCTTCGTGGGTCAGACCACACTCGCCCGGGTGGAAAGCTTCGTGATCGGCTACGACGCCCACGCCCGGCGGCACGGCGGCCCCGGGCTCGATGGCTGGCGTGAGTGGCTGGTGGCCAGGCGCGGCCGCGAATGCAAAACCACGCTTGGATGGGTCTGGTCCGCCACATCGCCCTCCCCGATGAAAGCTGGAATCACTGGCAGCTCTCACCGGAGCAGGAAGAACGTGTCATCACGACCCTTTTCGCACTGCTCGATGACTTCCTCGCGGAGCGGGAGGGGGGAGGGACCCACACGCCCTGACCTCCGTTGACCTCCGTTCAGAGCTTTAGGCCGCCCGATGCGGCTCCCAGAGTGCGTCTCCAACCTGCTGAGCGACCTTGCGGAGCGTGGTCCCGGTCACGTGCATGTAGCGAGCGCGCATCCTGGCCGCTCCCCCGGGCTCCCAACCCATGATCGAGTCGATCACCACGTCCGGGACGCCGAGGATCAGGAACACGGTCGCGGCGGTGTGACGAGCGTCCTGCAGCCGGCCGTTCCGTACGCCCGCGTCCTTGAGGAGCCGCTTCCAGGTGTGGAAGTCGGTGTTGGGGCTGAGGGGACCGCCGATGGGTGAAGCGAAAACGTACTCCTTGCCCTCCCAGTCGGTACCGGCCGCGATCCGCTCCCGGTCCTGAGCTTCCTGGTGCTGCCGAAGAATCTTGATCAGCGGGTCGGGAAGGCCGATGGTGCGTCGGCCCGCGCGTGACTTGGTGGACTTGTGCTCGCGCCGGGGCTGCTCCCGCTTGGGACAGTAACCGGCTTTCCGACCACACGGGTACCCGGCGGCGAGATCGACGTCTTCCCAGTGGCCGAGCGCTTAGCCCTGCCGGAGTCCAAGCGCCAAGGCGACGACCCAGGGCGATCGATCCGGGACGCACCCGAGCACGCCCTCTGGATCTGGGGCATCACCGACAGCCCACTCCTACCGGGAACTTGAAGCCACCCTGGGTCCCGCGGGGCTGAGGAGTGTGGAGTCGGCCACGGTCCCAAGTTCAAGGCGCTTACACGGAGTTGTCCCTCCGGGGCCTGCACGCTGACCTCAACGATCTCCTCCCAGGAGTCCGCGGGTGTGGGCCGTTATTCTGGTCTTGAATCGTGACTCGCACATAGCCGGTATTGGTGCCAGTCGCGATCAGTGCCCCTTGCGTCATGCAGGGCCTCCCGGAATGCTCGGAATGGGGTCGCACCCCCACTGCAAGCATCGCCTCACCGACCTCGACTGAGCCCACCACCCCGTTGATCCGTCAGATTACGAAGTACGACTGGAGTACTGGGCCACGAAGAGCACTCTGCGCTACGCCCAGCGCCACCCCGAACTCCGCATCGGTTTCCTGGCCGGAACCGGCCTGGAACCTGTCGCCCCCGCGTCAGCCCGTAGTCAGAGATCAGCATCAGCGGGGGCCTCGTCACGCCATCAGCCGTGGACGGTCTGCTTCACACCGTCCTTGGTGGTGATGTCCACGGACATACGCCACCTCGTACGCTTGCCGACCGTGACGGTGACCGTGTCCGCGAATTTTCTGCCGTGCAAATCCTTCGCCTTGATGCCGGCGCCGAACGTGGCGCTGTCGTCGCAGCCACCGACCTCGGCGCTGAGGCCGGTTCCGCTAGTGACAGTGAGACCGCCAGGTCCGAGACAGTCGTAGCGGACGCCTAGTTCGGCGATCTGGTCAGCAGAAACAGGAAGTTTGACCGTCCCGGGTCCGAGATGGCCCGGCGTCGCCTTTCCGCTGTCAGGACTGTCCGGATCAGACACCAGCACTGATTTCGACGGGCTGGCCACAGGAGCCCGATTTCCCCCTCCCCCACACCCGGCGGCCAGGATGACGATGACTGGCAGTACGGCCAGGTGTCTTCTGCGCATCAGCTCTTTCCGTGCCAGGTTTCGCGACCCTCGTAGACCAGCCGCGCTGATCCACTGCGCAGCACCTTGGTGCTGCAGTTGGGCTGCGTCTGGTTGTAGTTCCACTTCGTGTACTTGACCTTCACACCCGCGTGCAGGTAACCGTGCGTCATGTTGTTCGGCACCTTCCACGACCACGTGTAGGTCGAGCTGTTCTCCCACTGCCATGCGAAGTGGTAGTCGAACGACGCCGACGCCTTGACGAAGACCACCTTCGCTTCGCCCGAGATCGCTCCGCCCACGGTGGACGTCGTCGTCTTTCCCTTGTGGAAGGTGATGCTGATTGTCGTACCGCTGTCGCCGCCGGAACGGGGTTCCAGGTCTCGGTAGTAATTGTGACTGCCGGAGAAATCGTAGCCCGTGGTCATCGGGCAACTCATCGGCACAGCGGCGGAGGCAGGTGTGGAGCTGATGACGGCCAGTGCCGCTGCGACACAGCCTGCCGACATGATTCGCGAAATTCTGCGCACGCGTTCCCCTC
Organism: Streptomyces sp. NPDC005492; assembly: GCF_040605995.1. NCBI lineage: Bacteria > Bacillati > Actinomycetota > Actinomycetes > Kitasatosporales > Streptomycetaceae > Streptomyces > Streptomyces sp. NPDC005492. Next base: position 26,774 of record NZ_JBEXDX010000068.1, on the reverse strand, counting down.
GGTTTTCTTTGGTCGACAACGGCCTCTACAGCCGCCGAGGAGAGACCCTAGCGCCGACTCCCACCCCCGTTCGCACGGTTGAGCGAAACCTGAGGTGCGGCGACAGGCGGGACCGGGTCGCCCGTTCGGCTGCTGGTGCCAGGGCTTGATCAAGTTCCGTAGCTGTCCGGGGTAGTTGGTGATGCCCGGGATGGGAAGTGCTCGTTCGGGTTCGTCGCGGATCGCCCGGGTGGTCTTGGCGATGTTGTCGGCTCCGAGGGATTTCAGCGCGCCGATGGCGAAGTTGCGGAGGGTCGCCATGGCCCGTGGTGCGGTCCCGGCGCGGACGGTGGAGGCATCCTCGGCGAAGGTGAAGTCCCTGATGTGGTGCGAGGAGTTCTCCACTCCCCGGTGTCCGCGGATCGCGACGGCCAGGTCGGCGGGGCCGACTTGGTGGGCGTCGAGGCTGGTGACGGCGTAGATGCTCTCGCGGGTCTCGCGTGTGCCGGTGGGCTTGCGGCGGCGGTGGACGCGGTGGCCAGGCGGGCATGAGGGAGGCGATTCCGCCGAGTTCGTCGGCGATTCCGCAGGTTTTGATCGAGCGGGACTCGCTGCGTCCGTGTCCGGCCCCGGAGGCGGTGTGCTGGACTGCGATGGACTGCCAGGGCAGGGCGGCGAGTTGGGCGTGGGCGGTGGGCCGGTTGGTCTTGATCACGGCGATGTAGTGGGCCTTCTTGGTCTCGACCAGCCAGGAGATGTTCGCCTTGACCGAGTGCAGGGCGTCGAAGGTGACGACGGTGCCGGTCAGGTCCAGCGGTGCCAGGAGCGGTGGGAAGTGTGTGGTTTCGTTCGTCTTCGCGCCGACCCCCGCCTGGGCGAGGGTCACGACGGTGCCGTGAGTGACTGCGGAGAGCAGATGCCGGCGCGTTGCGGCGAGACGGGCTGATCCCTTGAGTGCTTTGCCGTCGACAGCGATCGCGCGTGGCCGTCGGGACGCGGAGAGCAACGGCGCCTGGGCGGGAGCGGTGGCGGCACGGTGCCGGTCGGCCAGGCAGGCGCCCACCGCCCGGTCCAGGGCGTCACCGTCAACAGCCCCCAGCACACGGCCGATCGTGGCCAACGCCGGAGTGCGCCGCCATCTGAGCAGGTGGCGGCGGATCCCGATCGCCGTCAGGAGTGCCGTCGAGGCACGCCGGCCCCACTCGGCGAGTTCGTCGATGCCCCTGGCCCGCGAGACAGCCGCGCAGGCGCACACCAGCAGGATCGCTGTGAGTGAGTACCACCGGCCTCGCCGTGCGCGCGGGTCGGGCACCGAGTCGAAGTAGGGCGCAGGTCGGCGATCCGGCCGGTGTCCAGCGGGCCCAGTGTCACCAGCACGGCAGGGATGAGAGAGGACGCAGCAGCAGGCACGGGCCACCTCGTGATCATCTGGCTTGGACACCACAATGATCACGAAGCCCGTGCCTGCTCTGCTATGCGCCCCAACCGGTCACAACCCGACCAGCCGCACGAACCCGAAACCTGCAACCGCCCTGTGCGCCATAAGGGCAAGGTCCTTACCTTGTAGCCACGCCTGTGTGACCTGAACGACGGGGATCCGAACGTCGTCCTGGCCTGCCCGGTGTACGACGATCGCTCTCCCATCGCAGGCCACCCAGCCGTTCGCGATAGACCGCCGGGGTGCCACCAGAGGACCGAGTCTCGCCGAACGAGGTGCCGGTGCCGCAGGGCGGGGCGATGTGGCGGCCTGCTTCTGCTTCCGCTTGACGGGTGAACTCGACGATGTCACGGAGGCTCCGCCGGCCCGAAGCGTCGTTGTTCTCCGGCCTTTGCTGTTCAAGGTCACTCGACCGCTCTTGCCACCCATGCTGATGCTTGAGGACTTGGTGCCGAGCCGGACCCGGACTCCACCCACGTGCGGCTCGACCGACGCCACCGGGAGCCAAGCCGTCTATGAACGCAGGTGAACGCCACCGAACGCACCCCGCCACCCACCACCACAGTTGGAAAGCGTGCTGGGGGCAACCCCTCACGAGTTCGAATCTCGTATCCTCCGCCAGTGCCTCACCGGGCACGATGTCGAAGGGCCCCACCGTTCGCGGTGGGACCCTTCGACGTATTCTCACTCCTCGTTTCAGGGCTGGATGTTCTCCAGGTCCTCCAGGAGGCTGGGGTGTTTCGGCTCCCAGCCGAGGGTCTGGCGGGTGTGGGTGCTGGAGGAGGGCTGGTCGGCGGCGAAGATCGGGCCGAGGGGGCCGTAGGTGTCCGGAGGTACCGACTCGACCGGGAGGCCCAGCCGTCGGCCGATGACCTCGGCGATGTCACGCACCTTGTCTCCTTCGTCGGCCACCGCGTGCCAGGCCGTGCCGGCTTCCGCCTTCTCCAGGGCGAGGCGGAAGAGGACGGCCGCGTCGAGGGCGTGTACGGCCGGCCAGCGCTGTTCGCCGTCGCCCGCGTAGCCGGACACCCCGGTCCGGCGTGCGATGTCGGTCAGCAGGCCGGCGAAACCGCCCGCGCCCTCGTTGTGAACCGTGCGCGGCAGGCGTACGGACGAGCTGCGGACTCCTCGCGAGGCCAGGCCCAGGACCGCCGTGACCGCGCGACCGCGACCGCCGACCGGCCCGTCGGTCGGCACCGGGTCGGCCTCGGTGGAGGTACGGCCCTTCGTCACCCAGGGCGTGCCCGAGACGGTGACGAACGGCCGGTCGCTGCCGACGAGTTCCTCGCCTAGGGCCGTGAGCGCGGCCGTCTCCTCGGCGACGTTCGCCGCGAAGGCCTCGGGGCTGCTGAAGTCATTGCCGAACGCCAGGTGGATCAACCCGTCGACCCGGGCGGCGCCGGCACGCAGGACGTCCGGATCGGCGAGGGTTCCCCGCAACGGCTCGGCGCCGGCGGCCTCGGCGGCCCGCGCGGACGCGTCCGACCGCGCGAGCGCGAGGACTGTATGGCCGTTGCCGATGAGTTCGGCGACGACGGCGGAACCGACCAGGCCGGTGCCGCCGGTGACGAAGACGCGCATGGAAACTCCCTCACAAGTGATGGGACTCTTGTCCCATCACCGTAGCAGAGTGATGGGACAAGAGTCCCATCACATAGAATGGTGCCCATGGGTCGATGGGAACCAGGTGCGCGCGAACGCCTTGTCATGGCTGCCGTCGACCTGTTCACCGAGCAGGGGTACGACGCCACGACGGTCACGCAGATCGCCGAGCGCGCCGGGGTCACCAAAAGCACCTTCTTCCGGCACTTTCCCGACAAGCGCGAGCTGCTGGTCGCCGGGCAGGAGGAGCTGAGCCGGCTGCTGGCCGAGGGAATCGCCGAGGCGCCCGGTGATGCCACCCCGCTGGAGACGGTCGCCGCCGGTCTCGTGCGCGCCTCCGGCCTGATGGGCCCCCAGAACCGCGAGTTCGCCCCTCGGGTGCGGGCGGCCATCGCCGCCAGCACCGAACTCCAGGAGCGTGACGCGCTCAAGACCGTCAGCCTGGCGGCCGCGATGACATCCGCGCTCGCCGCCCGCGGCATACCCGATCCGACCGCGGCCCTCGCCAGCGAGCTGGGCGTCCTCGCCTTCAAACGGGGCTTCGCCGAGTGGACCGAGGGCGACCGCGACGCCAACGACGAACTCGCCGGGTACGTCCTGACGGCCCTGGAGGAACTGCGCGCCGCGAGCGCGTCCCTGGGCTGAACCGGCACCCCGGACCCGGCTCGGGCAGTGGTCCGGTCCGGGTGTCATCTGTCAGCGCAAGGCGTCGGCATGCTCCGCGGCCCACTGCCGGAACGGTCTGGCCGGTGAACCGGTGATCCGCGCGACCGTGTCGCGCACCCTCAGGAGCTCGTCGTTGACATCCCCGCCCGTGACGTCGAGGACCGCGTCCGCCGCTTCGGTCCCGAAGGCCGCGGTCATCTGGGCATGCGCCTCCTGCCGACCGATCTCGGCGAAGGACACCTCCCGCCCCAGCGCCGCCGCGATGGCCTCGACCTGTTGCCGGGGAGTCACCGGCTCCGGGCCGGTCAGGGCATACGTCCGTCCCCGGTGGCCGGGCTCGCTCAGCGCCGCCCGTGCCACCGACGCGATGTCCGCGGGGTGGATCGTGGGGAGCGCGGTGTCCGCATACGGTGCGCGAGCCGTCCCGCGCTCACGGATCGGCCCCGCCCACATCAGGGTATTCGAGGCGAACTGGGTCGGCCGCAGGATCGTCCAGGCCATGCCGCTGTCCTTCAGCAGCCGCTCGACCGCCAGGTTCTCCGCGGCGGGGCCGAGGTGCGGATGGGTCTGGCCCGTGATGGACGACACCAGCACCACATGCTCCACACCTGCCGCCGCGCGGCCTCAAGGACGTCGGCATCCGGGCCCAGCCGCGACACGAGAAACAGCGAACACACCCCGCCCATCGCGGAGTTCAAGGCCTCAGGCTCCGCGAGGTCGCCCTCAGCGGCTTCGACACCCTCGGGGAACACGGCCCGCGCGGCGTCACGGGTGAGCCCTCTCAGCGGTCCGGCACCGCATACGCGCAGCTCCTTCAGCAGTGCACTTCCTATGTTCCCGGTGGCTCCGGTTCACGTGTTCCCGGTGGCTCCGGTTCACGAGGATCACGAGCGCGTTCTCCCATGCGTGACGGGCCAAGGGGTCGAGACGCTTCAGCGGGTGCGGCGTTCCGCCGCGGCCGTGACCGCCAGGGCTATGACGGTCCGCAGGGACATGGCCAGGCCTAGCACCGGTCGTCCGGCGCGGCAGTCCTCAACTCCCGTCCTCGGCAAGCTACGCGGACGGAGTGTTCCACCAGGCCCATGGGGGTGGGACCGGGATCCAGTCGGGGCCGCGGTGGGAGAGCCACCACTCTCCTACGACATGGAACTTCTCCTCGAAATGGCGGTCCCAGGAGAGGAATCCGGTCTGGGGTGCCCGTAGTGCGGTGCGGCGGCCGCCCGCCTCGTAGAGGACGACCGTTCTGGTACCCAGGATGGATTCGATCTGGACGCCCTGGATGTCGGACCAGGGGATCGTGCGGCGGCGCAGGTTGTGGACCACGGCCGCTGTCGGGGTCAGGGTGATGCCGAAGCGGAAGGAGAACAAGGGCCCCAGCGCCAGCACGACGATCCAGAACGTCACCAGGCCGGTCAGTCCGCCCGGGGGTGGTATGTCGGGGGCGGACAGGAAGAAGACGGCCGTTGTCCCAACGACCGCGGGCAGAAAGGGCGTTGTCTGTTGCCACGCGGTGAGCCGGTAGCGCACCTGGACCGGCGACGAAGTCCCACTCCGCGAACGCCCCACCACGCCACCCCGTTCTGTGTGTCGGTGCAGCTTGCAGGGCTCGCGGACCTGGTGTCCAGCGTTCTTGGCCGGGGAGTCGACGGACGGTCTGGTACGAAGATCGAGGCCGGGAAGCCGCGCCAACCCCCGCGGCCTGGGCGGTACTTCCGGCTCACCACCACCGCCAGCCAGGCAGCACAGCCGACACCGGCCGTCAACGGTCCCCCTGAATTCGCTGCGAATTCGCTCCAATTGTGACTTGTTTCCGTCGTCGAATTTCCGCCACCAATAGGGCAGGTGAATGCGAGTCAATAATGGCGGCGCGATATCCCGCGTTAACTAAGCTTGCACGACGCGGATTCATGCGCACCACCAGGAAAGCTCTGCGTATCCTGTGAGAATGAGGCTCCTTTCTCGTATCGCCGCACAGATTGAGGCGGGACAGTGGCGTTCGGCAGCCCTGACAACCTCGATCGAAGGAGCTCACCCTCATGGACAGGCGTAGGTTCATGGCCGGTACCGCGACCGCGACGGCGGGGGCGCTGGCGGTGTTCGGCAGCGCGACCCCCAGTTCGGCGGACGAAGCGAGCGGGACGGGCGGGACGAGTGCGGGCGGGGACCACGTGAAAAGCCTCACCGCCATCACCCAGGTCTTCGGAGCCGGGCAGAAGCTCGTCGCCGTAGCGGTCGAATACGACAGAGAGATCGACGGCGGTTCGCTGTCGACGTCGACATTCACCGTCACCGACCGCACCGTGACCAAGGTCTACACGAACCGCACCGCCGACCTCGCGGAGCGGGCGAGGGGCGGGCGCTACGTCATCGTCGAGCTGTCGCCGGACGACACGGCGGCGGCGCTGTGGGTGACCCAGCAGGGTTCCGGCACCCCGCCCACCGGCGGGACGGGCGACTCCGGCGGCGGGGTCGGGGCGGGCGGCCCGAAGGTCGGCGACACCACCCCCGGCGGCACCATCGTCGCGGCGAAGGCCACGCTCACCCAGGCCGGCACCGTCACCACGGTCCGCGGCACGCAGTACGCCGCGAGCACCACCGCGCTGACCACCGACACGGTGAAGAACCTGATCGTCGACGACTTCCAGCAGTTCACCTTCGACGACCCGGCGACCGGCCAGACCCTGAAGTACAACCTGTTCGTCCCCAAGCACTACAACCCGCGCAAGAGCTACCCGCTGGTGCTGTTCATGCACGACGCGAGCGTGGTCAACGTCGCCACCGAGGGCCCGTTGGTGCAGGGTCTGGGCGCGGTGTGCTGGGCGAGCCCGGAGGACCAGGCCCGGCACGAGGCGTTCGTGCTCGCACCCGAGTACGGCTCGGTCGTGATCGACGACGACTATCTGCCGTCGACGCTGTTCGACGCCACCGCCAACCTCGTCGAGTCGGTCACGCAGCAGTACAGCATCGACCGTAAGCGCCGCTATACGACCGGGCAGTCGATGGGCGCGATGATGTCCCTCGGCCTCAACATCAAGTACCCGGACCTGTTCGCGGCGGCGTTCATCGTCGCCGGGCAGTGGCCGGAGGGCCAGGCCGCGCCGCTGGCGAAGAAGGACCTGTGGATCCTCGTCTCCGCCGACGACACCAAGGCCTATCCCGGTGAGCAGGCCATCACCGAGGTCATCCAGGAGCAGGGCACCGCGGTCAGCACCGCGCTGTGGGACGGGCAGTCCACGGCCGCCGAGTTCGCCGCCGACGTGCGCAGCATGAAGGCCCAGCGGACCCCGGTGAACTTCGCCGCCTTCGAGACCGGCACCGTCGTACCGACCGGCTCGACGACCAGTGCGCACATGGCCACCTGGCAGGTCGCGTACACGATCCCGGGCATCCGGGACTGGATCATGCGCCAGTCGATGTAGTCCTCCATACAGGGAGCGACCGGGCACGGGGGCGGGTCCTCGCCCCCGTGCCCGGCGGCATAGAGTGCTGCGGCAGATCCGGCGAATCCGGCAGGCCGTGGAGGTAGATCGCGATGGAGAACCCGCCGCAGCTCACCATGGGACGGCTGTTCTCCTCCTGGCAGGCGGACGTCCCCGCGCTGCTGCTCGTCGTACTCCTCGGCGGCCTGTACGGCTGGGGTGTCCTGCGGCTGCGGCGCCGGGGCGAGGCCTGGCCGCTGGCGCGGACCGTCGCGTTCGCGCTGTTCGGCCTCGGCACGCTCGTGGTCGCCACGATGTCCGCGCTGGCCGTCTACGACCGTGTGCTGTTCTGGCCGGCCGCCGTCCAGAACGTCCTCCTGGACCTGATCGCCCCGCTCGGCCTGGCCCTCGGCGATTCGCTACGGCTGGCCCTGCGCGCCCTGCCCGAGCGCGCCGCCGCCCGAGCGCAGCGCACGCTGACCGGCCGACTGGTCCGCCTGTTCACCTTCCCACTGGTCAGCACGGCCCTCGTCCTCACCACCGAACTGACGATCTACTTCACGCCGTACTTCGAGACGGCCCTGGCCCACACCTGGCTGCACCAGCTCATGTACCTCCAACTGCTGCTCGCCGGAAGCCTGTTCGTCCTCCCGGTACTCACCCGCGAGGAGGCGCTGCCCGCCTGGTGCACCCACCCGGTGCGGGCGGCGCTGGTGTTCGTCGACGGGATCATCGACGCGGTCCCGGGAATCGTGGTGATGACCCACGGCACACTGATCGCCGGAGCCTGGTACCTGCACCACGCCCCCTCCTGGGCCCCCGACGTCCAGCACGACCAGCAACTCGGCGGCGGCGCGATGGTCGGCATCGCCGAACTCGTCGCCCTCCCCTTCCTCCTCGCGATCCTCGTCCAATGGGCCCGCACCGAACGCGCCGAAACGGCCGCCCTGGACCGCCGCCTGGACACGGAACTGGTCCGGGCGACGCCCGCCGCCACATCGGCTACGGAGGCAACGGCGACCGGGGGGCCGGAACTCGTCCGCCCCTGGTGGGAGACCGAGAACAGCGAGGTCGCGCAGCGTATCCGGGGACAGCGCTGACGGCTCCCGAACGGGACTGTCCAACTCCCGGATGAGCCGGACCCTTTCGCACGGTCACAGAATGATCACGACGAGGAACTCCAGGGTGAGCGCGTAGCGATACGGCGACAGAATGCGACCATCCGTCAGGGGGGATGGGGCAATGAGCGCTTACCGGTTCAATCCGCCGCCCGGTTGGCCTGTGCCGCCTCTGGGTTGGGTGCCGCCGCCGGACTGGGTGCCCGATCCCTCGTGGCCGCCGCCTCCGGACGGGTGGCAGTTGTGGGTACCTGAGCAGGCCGCGCCCGGGACCGTGGCGGTGGCAGTGCCGGACCCCGCCGCTCCCTCGGTACCCGCGCCCCGTAAGAGCGGGCTGTTCGGCCGTCGGCGGGCGGACGCGCTGTCCGAGGCCGACGAGTTGCGGGCCTGGATCAGCAGGACGCAGGGGCTGGACGCCGCGCAGGTGGCCGACCTGGTGCGGCGGACCGAGCTGGAGGCGGCCACCCTGCGCGAGCGGAGCGTTGCCGAGGCCGCCGTAGAGGCCGAGGGGGTGTTGAAGGACGCTCGGGAGACGGCCAAGGAGATCCTCGACGACTCGCGCCGTACGGCGAAGGAGACCGAGCGGGCACGCAGGGACGCCGACCGGCACCGTAAGGAGGTGTTCGACGGCGAGCGGCGGCTGGCCGAGCTTCAGGCGCGGATCGTCGTCACCGCCGAGACCGTGATGCTCCAGGAGGCCGGTGTCTACGCCTACCAGCACGCCCTGCAGGACGCCATCGCCTACCGCAGCCGGCTCGACACCCTGCAGACCGAGATCAAGAACCTGGCCCGCACCGACCGGGCCGTGCTCGGCGCCACCGACTGGACGGTGAACGGCTCCAAGCGCGAGGGCCAGAAGATGGTCCGCGACTTCTCCAAGCTCATGCTGCGCGCCTACAACGCCGAGGCCGACTACGCGGTGCGCACCATGCGCCCGCACCGGCTGCGCCCGCTCGTCGACCGGCTGTACAAGAGCCGCGAGACGATCGCCAAGCTCGGCGCCACCATGCACATCCGCATCAGCGACGAGTACCACAACGCGCGCGTACGGGAGTTGGAGCTGACCGCCGACTTCCTGCAGAAGAAGGAAGAGGAGAAGGAGGCCCAGCGCGAGGCGCGCGCCAAGGAGCGCGAGGAGGCCGCCGTCCAGCGCGAACTCGACCGGCAGCGCGAGAAGTTGAACAAGGAGCTCAGCCACTATCAGGCCGCCCTCGACCGGCTGCGCGAGCGTGGCGACGAGGCGGCGGTCGCGGAGATGGTCGCCAAACTGGCCGAGATCGAGGGCGCGCTGCAGGAGGTCGAGACCCGCGCGGCGAACATCCGCACCGGCTATGTGTACGTCATCTCGAACGTCGGCGCCTTCGGCGACCGCGTCGTGAAGATCGGCATGACCCGCAGACTCGAACCACTGGACCGGATCTACGAGTTGAGCGGCGCCTCGGTGCCGTTCCGCTTCGACGTGCACGCACTGATCTTCAGCAAGGACGCGGTCGGACTGGAATCGGCACTCCACAAGCAGTTCGCCGAACGCCGCGTCAACCAGGTGAACAGCCGCAAGGAGTTCTTCTACGCCACCCCGACCGAAGTACGGGACGCGCTCAGGCCGTTCACCGGACAGCACCTGATCGAGTTCACCGAGGAACCCCAGGCACTGGAGTGGCGGGCCGGCAAGCAGCCGACGTGACCAGGCCCCCGCCTACCGCACGATCCGCACCCGCCGCTCCACGCTCACCTGGTCCACGTCCGTCGTCCTGATCGTGACCTTCATGGTCCAGGTCCCGGCGATGGGGAGGTTGAGGGTGTTGGTTCCCCAATAGCCGCCCTCGTCCTTGATGTTGGCGTCGAGGGGGCCGATCTTCTGGGTCGGGAGGGTGAAGGAGAGGCGGAGTTCGGGGACGGTGGCGAAGCCGCCGTCGGGGCCGTAGACGACCGCTTCGACCGAGTTCTGGCCTACCCGGCCGGGGTCGAGGGTGATCTGTACCTTGCCGCCCGCGTTGCCGACGCGGAAGGGGACCATGGTGACGGAGGCCGCCGGGACGCCGGCCGGGGTCGCCGTCTGCTGGGCCTCCGCCGACGCGCGGCCCGGGAGGGTGGTGGTCAGCAGGGTGGTGATCACCAACACCGTTACGCCTACGGCGACTTCGCACAGCACCGAGCGGCGCAGGCCACGTCGGTACCTGTCCTGGGAGCCGTCATCGGGAGTCGTGGCGGCCTCGGTCGTCATCGCGTCCGCGGCCTTGGTCTCCGCTCCCGTCCGGACCAACTCCGGGAGCTGTAGGCGTACTTCCGTCTCCGTCAAACGGGCCGTCCACCGTCGCGACCAGCCCGCCGCCGCCAGCAGCAGGACCACCGCGCCGAGTTTCACGAGCAGGATGCGGCCGTACGACGTGTCGGTCAGGGCGTTCCACGAGCCCAGGCCGCGCCAGGACTGGTAGACGCCGGTGACGACCAGCACGGTCACCGAGGCGAAGGCCAGGCGGGAGAAGCGGGCGACCGGGGCCGCGTCGAGGTCCGGTGAGCGGTAGAGGACGGTGAGCAGGGCCGTCAGGCCGCCGAGCCATACCGCCATCGCGAGCAGATGCAGCACCGCCGACGTCATCGCCACCGGCACCTGGATACCGGCGGAGGCGTGTTCCGCGGAGGCCCAGGTCAGTGCCAGGGCGACCGACAGTACGGCGCCCGTCCCCAGGGTCACCCGGCCCCATCGCTCGCGGCCCCGGAGACGTAGCAGGAAGACCGCTGTCGCGGCCAGGAGGAGCAGGCGGGCCGCCAGGGCCAGGCCCGGGCGGGTGGTGAGGGTTCTGGGGAGGGCTGTCGGGTCGAAGGCCGTGGTCAGGGCGGTGCCCGCTTCGTACGGGGCCCGGAGGATCAGGAGGGCGATCGTGGACGCCAGGAGGGTCCACCAACCCGTGAGGATCGGCTTGTTGAGGACCGTCGGGTCCGGTGGGCGGCACAGGGTCGCGAAGGTGGCCGTACCGATGAGGAGGGCCGCGGCGACGTACGCGAAGTAGCGGGCGATGTCGTACAGGCTGCCCGTGAGGGGGTCCTCGTTCGGGGCGGTGGTGATCGGGGTGGTGGTGGCCGAGGGCTTGCCGACGGAGAAGGTGAAGGCGCCCGAGACGGGGTGGCTGTCGGCCGAGACCACGCGCCAGGCGACCGTGAAGGTGCCGGTGCCGAGCTTGGCCGGGAGGGTGACGCTCGCCGTGTCGCCCGCGTCCTTCGCGTGGTGCGCGGAACTCGTTTCCACCCGCCGGTTGTCGGGGTCGTAGACGCGGAAGGAATCGTCGAGCAGGGTGACGGACTCGGAGAAGGTGAGGGTGACGCTGCGCGGGGCGGACTTGAGGACGCTTCCGTCGGCGGGGTCGGTGGTTTCGAGGGCGGCGTGCGCGGACGCGGTGCCCGCGGTGCCGAGGAGAAGCAGGACCAGCAGGGAGCCCAGCAGCACCAGCCCTTGGACTCCTCGCCGCCTTCCGCTGATTCCGTCGCGTCCACAACGCTGTCCTTCGTTCCGTCGTCGGCGCACGTCATATCTCCGTCTTCGGACTTGCAGGCCTCCGGTTAGGTACGGGCGAACCGCTCCCTTCACTCACCATGGGGGCCGTTCATGGGCGGCACAGGGCGGTGATGCGGGCGGCCTCGGACGGGTAGCGGACGGTCAACTCGGCCGCGTCCCCGTGCTCGTAGCCCTCGAAGGTGAACCCGGGTGCCATCGTGCACCCGAAGAACGTCCACGCGCCGGCCACCCGCGCCCCCATCCAGGTACCGGCGGGCACGGTGAACTGGAGGTGCTGGCCGTGCCGTATGTCCGGGCCGAGGACGGCCGTGCCCACGGTGCCGTCGGGGGCGAGGAGCAGGAGTTCCAGCGGATCGCCGAGGTAGAAGTGCCAGACCTCGTCGGTGGGCAGCCGGTGCAGGGCGGAGAAGTCGGGCGCGGTGAGGAGGGCGACGATCGCCGTGCCCTCGGGGCGGCCGTCGGGCCGCTCCGGGCCCGCCCACGTCTGGCGGAACAGGCCGCCCTCGCGGGGTATCGGCTCCAGTTCGTAGTGCGCGACGAGGTCTTCTGGGGTCATCACGCCGGAAGGCTACGGGAGGGCCGTGAGCATGCCATCTCCCGGGGGACGAACGCCGGTTGAGCGTGCTTACAGGGGAGGAGCACACCGGGGACGTCGATCAGCCGCTCCGACTGACGTACCAGGACAAGCGGAACCAGCCCCCCACCCGGCATGATGCCAAGCATGGACGTCACCCTTCACCTCGCCCAGGACCCCGAGGCCGACGAGCTCCTCGGCCGTTCCCCACTCGCCGCGCTGGTCGGGATGCTGCTCGATCAGCAGGTGCCGATGGAGTGGGCGTTCAAGGGGCCGCGGACGATCGCGGACCGGCTCGGTGCCGAGGATCTGGACGCGCACGAGATCGCCGCACGTGATCCCGAGGAGTTCGCCGCGCTCCTCTCCGAGAAGCCGGCCGTGCACCGGTATCCCGGATCCATGGCCAAGCGGATCCAACAGCTCTGCCAGTACCTCGTCGAGCACTACGACGGGGACGCGAGCCGCGTCTGGGAGGGCGTCGGTACCGGTGGCGAGCTGCTGAAGCGGCTGGAGGAGCTGCCAGGGTTCGGGAAGCAGAAGGCGCAGATCTTCCTGGCCCTGCTCGGCAAGCAGCTCGGTGTGACGCCGAAGGGCTGGCGCGAGGCCGCCGGTGCCTACGGGGAGCCGAAGTCCTTCCGGTCCGTCGCCGACATCACCGGGCCCGAGTCGCTCACCAAGGTCCGCGCCCACAAGCAGGAGATGAAGGCGGCGGCCAAGGCGGCGAAGGCGGCGGGCGGCAAGTAGTCCGTCAGCCAGGTGGCCCGCCCCGGTGGCGGGGCGTTCGCCGCCGGTCAGAGCATGGACCATGACCGAGGCACCGAGCGGCTCCCCCTGGGGCCCGGAGTTCGACGACCGCCGCGCCCACGCACCGCGCCCCCCGCACCACGAGCGGGACCGGGAACCGGATCTCGAAGGTCCCCTGTACACCCTGTCCAAGGCCGCCTGGCAGGTCGTCCTGCTCACCGGCGTCGCCTCGCTGGTCCTGGGCGTCCTGGTCCTGGTGTGGCCGGGCGCGTCCCTGTTCGCGGCCGGCATCCTCTTCGGCGTCTACCTGCTGATCAGCGGCGTCTTCCAGCTCGTCTCCGCCTTCGGCACCCACAAGGCGACCTCGCTGCGCGTGCTGGCGTTCATCAGCGGCGCGCTGTCGATCGTGCTGGGCCTGTTCTGCTTCCGCGGCCCGATGCAGTCGATCCTGCTGCTCGCCCTGTGGATCGGCATCGGCTGGCTGATCCGGGGCATCACCCAGACGCTTGCCGCCCTGCACGACCAGACCATGCCCGCCCGCGGCTGGCAGATCTTCCTCGGGATCGTCACGTTCGTCGCCGGCATCGTGCTGATCGACTCGCCCTTCCGCTCGGTCGCCGTCCTCACCCTGGTCGGCGGCATCTGGCTGGTCGCGGTCGGCGTCGTCGAGATCATCACCGCGATCCGGATGCGGAGCCGGGCCCAGCAAGTGCCGACCGCGCTGTGACGGGCACCCCTGCTCCATGTGGGCGTATCTCGCTCCGGACGCGATGAACGCCGTAGGGCCGCAGGGCAGATTGACCCCTGTGACCCCCGCACGAAGCCTCCCCCGCAGCCGAGCCTGGCTGCGGGCGCTCGTGCTGCTGCTCGCGTTGCTGGTGCCGGGTGCGCACGTCGAAGCGAGCGCGACACCCGTCGCGTCCTCCGTCGAGACGACCATCGAGTACGACGCCCTCGACACGACCGCGCCGGCCCTGCGGCCCGTTTCCCTCGCGGTCCACCGCCCCGCCGCGCCGCTACGTCCCGCCCCGGCGCCCGGTGTTCCCGCGCGCCACCCCTTCCCCGCGCCGCCCCGGGCGTCGTACACCCTGCGTGCCCTGCGCACCGTGGTCCTGCGCTGCTGACGTACCGACCGCTCCCCAGGTCAGCCCGTCGGTACGACGCAAGGAACACAGCCATGCCCATCGACCCGTACGCGGTCCTGCGCGCCCTGCTGCGCGCGGAGGCCGTACGCAACGCGCCCAAGCCCGAAGTCCGCAAACCCGCCGAGCCGCAGCGGCCCCCGGAAAAACCCGGGCGCTGAGCCGCCCGTACGGCCCGGCGGTGGCGGCTAGCGCTTCCGCCGGGCCGTGCCGAACAGGGAGCGGGTGATCTCGCGGCCGATCTGCGTACCGACGGAACGGGCCAGGGACTTGAACATGCCGCTGCCGACGACCTGTTGGACCATCGACTCGTCCTCTTTCGGAGCCGAACGGGGAGTCGCCTTCGGGGTCTCCTGCGGCTCCGGTCGTGCCGACAGCTTCTCGTACGCCGACTCGCGGTCCACAGCCTGTGCGTAACGGCCGTAGAGGGACGAGGACTTGACCGCCTGGTCGAGGGTGGCCGCGTCGACCGGGCCCATCAGGGACTCGGGGGCGCGCAGGCGGGTGACGGCGACGGGTGTCGGGGCGCCGTTCTCGCTGAGGACCGTGACCACGGCCTCACCGGTGCCGAGGCCGGTGAGGATCTCCTCCAGGTCGTAGGAGGAGTTCGGGAAGGTCTTCACGGTCGCCTTCAGGGCCTTCTGGTCGTCCGGGGTGAAGGCGCGCAGCGCGTGCTGGACGCGGTTGCCGAGCTGGGCCAGGACGTCGCCGGGTACGTCCTTCGGGGTCTGCGTCACGAAGAAGACGCCGACCCCTTTCGAGCGAATCAGCCGGACGGTCTGCGTGATGGAGTCCAGGAACGCCTTGGAGGCGTCGTTGAAGAGCAGATGCGCCTCGTCGAAGAAGAAGACGAGCTTCGGCCTGTCGGCGTCGCCGACCTCCGGGAGGTCGTGGAAGAGGTCGGCCAGCAGCCACATCAGGAAGGTCGAGAAGAGCTGCGGTTTGTCCTGGACGGCGGGGAGTTCGAGGACCGACACCATGCCGCGGCCGTCCGACGCCGTGCGCAGCAGCTCGTTCGTGTTGAACTCCGGCTCGCCGAAGAAGTCGGCCATGCCCTGTGCCTCGAACGCGGTGAGGGAGCGCAGGATCACGCCGGCCGTGGCGGTGGACAGACCGCCGATGTTCTTCAGCTCCGGCTTGCCCTCGTCCGAGGTCAGGAAGGTGACGACGGCCCGCAGGTCCTTGAGGTCGATCAGCTCCAGGCCCTTGGTGTCGGCGTAGTGGAAGACCAGGCCGAGGGACTGCTCCTGGGTCTGGTTGAGCTGGAGGACCTTGGAGAGCAGCACCGGGCCGAAGCCGGTGATCGTGGCGCGGACGGGGATGCCGTGGCCGATGCCGCCGAGGGCGTAGAACTCCGCCGGGAAGCCGGTCGCCGTCCACTGCTGGCGGACCTCCGCGGCTCTGCCGGTGACCTTGTCGTTCGCCGCGCCCGGCGCCGAGATGCCCGAGACATCGCCCTTCACGTCCGCGAGGAACACCGGCACGCCCTGCGCCGAGAGCTGCTCGGCGATGAGCTGGAGCGTCTTGGTCTTGCCGGTGCCGGTGGCGCCCGCGACCAGGCCGTGGCGGTTGAGCATGGGGAGGGGGATGCGGATCTGCGCGTCGGGCAGACAGGCGCCGTCCCAGAGCAGGGCGCCCAGATCGAGTGCAGGTCCTGTGAAGGCGTAGCCCGAGGCGATCGTCTCGCTGTCACTCATATCAGGCCCCTGTTCCCTTTTTGCCCGCCTTTGCGGCATCTTTTCCAGCGTCGCACTCCGTCTCCATGGCTGCGCCCGGAACGTCATGACCGGTAGGCTTTCCGTGTGATCTTCAAGCGCATCGGAAACGGCCGGCCGTACCCCGACCACGGCCGGGAAAGCACCCGGCAGTGGGCGGATGTCGCGCCGCGCCCGGTCCGCCTCGATCAGCTCGTGACGACCAAGGGCCAGCTCGACCTGGAGACCCTCCTCGCCGAGGACTCGACGTTCTACGGCGACCTCTTCGCCCACGTCGTGAAGTGGCAGGGCGACCTGTACCTGGAGGACGGTCTGCACCGCGCGGTCCGCGCCGCGCTGCAGCAGCGGCAGGTCCTCCACGCGCGCGTGCTCGAACTGGACTGATCCGCCGCCACGGTCCGGACGCCGGGCCCGGAGCGAGCCGTTCCGGTCGACCGTTCACCCGTTCGGGTTGGACCGGGCGACGTCCAATGATCATCTAGTAGGAATCGTCGCCCAAGCGCACTACGCTGCGCTCATGAGCATGCTGACTCCCCCAGGCATGGGCGGCCAGTACCGGATCACGGGGGACAAATACCCGCGCATGCGCCGTCCGCGGCGTCGCGGGCGGCTCGTCCTCATGGTGGTCGCGTCCGTCGCCGTACTGGGTGTGGGCGGGTGGGGCACCTTGCAGCTCATCGACGTCTTCACCGGTGGCGGCAAGCAGGCCGCGGCGGTCGGTCCCAAGGCGGACTGCGCGTCCAAGGCCAGCCCCTCGGCGAGCACCGGCACGGACACCGCCGTGCCGAAGCCGGCCCAGATCACCGTGAACGTCTACAACGCCACGCCCCGCAGCGGCCTCGCCAAGTCGACCGCCGACGAGCTGAAGAAGCGCGGCTTCAAGATCGGCGACGTGGGCAACGCCTCCGCGCAGTGGGACAAGAAGGTCAAGGGCACCGGGGTGCTGCTCGGCCCCGCCGCCTCGCTCGACACCTCGCTGCCCGTCCTCGCCACCCAGCTCACCGGCGCCGAGCGCCGCACCGAGACGACCCGCAAGGGCACCGACATCGACCTGATCATCGGCACCGCCTTCAAGGACCTCACGGCGAAGGCGGCGGCCGACAAGGCGCTGGCCGCGCTGGGCGGGCCCACGCCGACGGCCGGCGCTTCGGCCTCAGCGAAGGCGTGCTCGTAGCCGTAGGAGAAGGCGTCCGGAAGGCGCACCTTCCCGTACGACCGCCAGGTAAGAGCCGTACGGGAATCGGGTGTTGGCCGGGTGTTACTCGGCGGCGCCGTAGAGCCGGTCGCCCGCGTCGCCCAGGCCCGGGACGATGTAGCCGTGTTCGTTCAGGCGCTCGTCGACCGAGGCCGTCACGACCGTCACCGGGGTGCCCGCCAGCTCGCGCTCCATGACCTCGACGCCCTCGGGGGCGGCCAGCAGGACCACGGCCGTCACATCGTCGGCGCCGCGCTTGATCAGCTCGCGGATCGCCGCGACCAGGGTGCCGCCGGTGGCCAGCATCGGGTCCAGGACGTACACCTGGCGGCCGGAGAGGTCCTCCGGCATGCGCGTGGCGTACGTGGAGGCCTGGAGCGTCTCCTCGTTGCGCACCATGCCCATGAAGCCGACCTCGGCCGAGGGGAGCAGCCGGACCATGCCGTCCAGCATGCCGAGGCCGGCCCGCAGGATCGGCACCACCAGCGGGCGCGGGTAGGACAGCTTGACGCCGGTGGTCGAGGCGACCGGCGTCGTGATGTCGACCTGTTCGGTGCGCACGTCACGCGTGGCCTCGTAGGCGAGCAGGGTGACCAGCTCGTCGGCCAGGCGGCGGAAGGTCGCGGAGTCGGTGCGCCGGTCGCGCAGCGTGGTGAGCTTGTGGGCGACCAGAGGGTGGTCGACGACGTGGAGACGCATGTCGACAACAGTAGCCGCCGCTCCGTTCCTGCTCACGCTGGCATCAAACCGCCCGTCCGGGGGAAAGTGGGAGGGACGGACCGGGGTGGTGAGCAGATGCCTGACCGTGAGTCCCACGAGGACCCGTCACAGCAGGACAGCCGGGAGACCGATGCCGAGCGCAGACGGCGCCGGGCACAGTTCCTGCGCGACCTGGCCGAGGCGCGCGAGCTGCGCGACCGCGTCCAGCCCCGCCGCGCCAAGACCGCGCGGCTGCGCCACGCCATGCGTATGCGCACGTTCCGCTGGTAGTTGAGGCCTGTCTCACAGCACCTTGTAAGCCCAACCGGGTGCGTGTGCACGGGGATCGCCGCGTACGATCCCGCTGGTGGTCGATCAAAACGGGCGGACACAGGGAGCCGAAGACGTCCCCTGTGCGCCTTGTTTCTGCCACGATTCCGAGTGGGTGGGGCTCGGAGCACGAGCTCTCCCCACCCGCAGCCTCAACCTCCGCCGGGGGGACCCCCAACCGGCACGCCTAAGACCAGTGGGAGAGTCACGGTGTACTTCGCCGCACTGCTCGCGCGCACCGAAGACGGGTGGGAAGCGAGCGACACAGAGCTCGACGATGTCGAGAGCCTGTCGGATCTGGCCGAACTGGCCCGTGAAGCCTCGCCCGAGGACGACACGGTGCTGGTGCTCATCGAGCAGGAGGACGCCTGGTTCGGTGTCGTCCGCATCGACGGCGAGGACGACCCTCGGATCTACGTCTCGGACGCCGCTGCGGCAGCCCGCAGCTCGTACGGCGAGATCCTGCTCACGGACGAGCTGCTCGGGAGGGATCCGGACGACGACGTGGTCGTCGACCTGGACTCCCTCGACCTCGACGGCACCGAGGACGGTGACGCCGAGGAGGACGACGACGAGGAGGACGGCACCTCCGCCGAGGCCGTCCCGCACAGCCCCGTCGGGGACAGCCAGATCCTCGACGACCTGGGCGTCGGCGAGAAGGAGCTGCGTCTCCTCGACGCCGACGACGCGCTGAGCTCCATCGCCGAGGCCCTGGGGGCCTCGGAGGTCCTGGAGACCGTCCGCTGACCACGGCAGCACGCACAGAAGGGACCCCTGACCCTCAGGACCCGGTACGAGACCGCTGGCGGGCCGCGATGCGGCTCGCCCTGGAGGAGGCCGGAGCGGCCGCCCGGGGCGGCGACGTCCCGGTCGGCGCGGTCGTACTGTCCCCGGACGGTACGACCGTGCTCGCCACCGGCCACAACGAACGCGAGGCCACCGGCGACCCGACCGCCCACGCCGAGGTCCTCGCGATCCGGCGGGCCGCCGCGCACCTCGGTGAGTGGCGGCTGTCCGGCTGCACCCTCGTCGTCACGCTGGAGCCGTGCACGATGTGCGCGGGCGCGCTGGTGCAGTCACGGGTGGACCGGGTCGTCTACGGCGCCCGCGACGAGAAGGCCGGCGCGGCCGGCTCCCTCTTCGACGTCGTCCGCGACCGACGGCTCAACCACCGCCCCGAGGTGATCGGTGACGTGCTCGCGGAGGAGTGCGCACACCTGCTCACGGAGTTCTTCCGCGGCCGCTGATTACCGATTTCAAACCACACCCCACCTTGTTGTAAGGTCTCTCTCGGTAGCGTGTCCGAGCGGCCGAAGGAGCTCGCCTCGAAAGCGAGTGTGGCGCAAGTCACCGAGGGTTCAAATCCCTCCGCTACCGCTTCTGAAGGGCCCCGTCGAAAGACGGGGCCCTTCGTGCATGCCGCCCCCGCCATCGGCAACCGCCCTCCCCCTGCGGCCCGTTGATCCCCGATTGATCCAGAAAAGGGCCGTGAAGGTTACACTCACCGCCGTCAACAGGGGGCCCACCGGGCACGGACGTCACAGGGGAGGCCGCGATGGCGGTGAACGCGAAGAAGATCGCCGTCTATTTGCTCGTGGTCTTCGCGCTGTATGTGATCATCACGGACCCGTCCAAGGCGGCCGACTACGTCCAGATAGGCTTCGAGGGCATATCGGACGCCGCGAAGGCCATCGGCGACTTCATGACCTGGCTGGCCGACGGGGCGCACTAGCCGACAACCCAGGAGCGCGCAGATGATCCGCCACCTCGTCCTCTTCAAGCTCGACGAGGGGGTCGAGCGCGACGACCCGCGCGTGGTGGCGGGCGTCGAGGCCTTCCGCCCGCTCGGCGACCTGATCGAGGACCTGCGCTTCTGGGAGCTGGGCTGGAACATCAGCGACCGCCCCATCGCGTACGACTTCGCGATCAATTCGGCGGTCGAAGACGCCGACGCCCTGAAGCGGTACATCGAGCATCCTGCGCACCAGGCGGGCGTCGCGCTGTGGCGCGAGTTCGCCACGTGGGTGATCGCCGACTACGAATTCTGAGCTCTCCCCTTCAACAGCCCTCCGCCGGAACAGCGGAGGGCTGTTATGCGTCTTATGAACCAATTCAACCCTCAACACGGAGTAACGCGGTGATATGCGGTGCTTGCACACAGTGCGCATGTGTTGTGATGCTATGACCGCTATTGACGGATGAGTTGACCGATGAAGAGGTGGCGTTGACCGTGTCGGCCAGTACTGCGCCGCCCCAGGAAGTCACGGAAACCCCGCCGGCCGCGCCCCGCAGCCGGGGCGCCGACACCCGGGCGCTCACCCAGGTGCTGTTCGGCCAGCTCAAGGAGCTCCAGCCGGGCACGCCGGAGCACAACCGGGTGCGCGGGGCGCTCATCGAGGCCAACCTCCCGCTCGTGCGCTACGCCGCCGCCCGCTTCCGCTCCCGCAACGAGCCGATGGAGGACGTCGTCCAGGTCGGCACGATCGGTCTGATCAACGCCATCGACCGCTTCGACCCGGACCGGGGCGTGCAGTTCCCGACCTTCGCGATGCCGACCGTCATCGGCGAGATCAAGCGGTACTTCCGCGACAACGTCCGCACCGTCCATGTCCCGCGCCGGCTGCACGAGCTGTGGGTGCAGGTCAACGCCGCGACCGAGGACCTGACGACCGCCTTCGGGCGCACCCCCACCACCGCCGAGATCGCCGAGCGGCTGCGCATCGCCGAGGACGAGGTGCTGTCCTGCATCGAGGCCGGGCGGTCGTACCACGCGACCTCCCTCGAGGCCGCCCAGGAGGGCGACGGACTGCCCGGCCTCCTGGACCGGCTCGGCTACGAGGACCCGGCCCTGGACGGCGTGGAACACCGCGACCTCGTCCGCCATCTCCTCGTCCAACTCCCCGAGCGGGAACAGCGCATTCTGCTGCTGCGCTACTACAGCAATCTCACCCAGTCGCAGATCAGCGCCGAACTCGGCGTCTCCCAGATGCATGTCTCGCGGCTACTCGCGCGTAGCTTCCAGCGACTGCGCTCCGCGAACCGCATCGAGGCATAGCCACGGCACCGCGCGGCCATAACCGAATGCGCTAGCGATCCGTCACCGGTACGAACGAATCGCTCACCAGGGCTCTTCCCGACAGTTCTGCGCTGAAAAACCGTCAGACCCCCTGTTTCCAGGGCTGATTCGTCACTCACATGTCGACATGTCACTACAGCGTGTTGCCGACATGTGACATTCTGCGGGAAGCGCGTTTGCCGTGGCTCAGGCTCCGGTATTCAGGTGAAGGCACCGCTCCCCAGACGGGGGCGATCGCCACGACCGTCCCGCGACCCAAAGGGGGTGGCATGTCCGCAGACCAGGGCAGCTCGAAGGTGCTCACGCTCACCAAGAGCGAGGCTGAGCCCGCACTCGACGCCGTTACGGTCCTGGAGGCCGTACCCGCCGTACCGGCCCCGGCCCTCCCGACCACGGGAGCCATCGACACCCGCACCCTGTCCCGCTCCCTGTTCCTGCGGCTCGCCGCACTCGACGAGAACAGCCCCGAGCGCGCCTACGTCCGGGACACCCTCATCGAGCTCAATCTCCCGCTGGTGCGTTACGCCGCCGCGCGTTTCCGCTCGCGGAACGAGCCGATGGAGGACATCGTCCAGGTCGGCACGATCGGCCTGATCAAGGCGATCGACCGCTTCGACTGCGAACGCGGGGTGGAGTTCCCGACGTTCGCGATGCCGACCGTCGTGGGCGAGATCAAGCGCTTCTTCCGCGACACCTCGTGGTCGGTGCGTGTCCCGCGCCGGCTCCAGGAGCTGCGGCTGGCCCTGACGAAGGCCAGCGACGAGCTGTCCCAGAAGCTGGACCGGTCCCCGACCGTCCCCGAACTCGCCGCGGTCCTGGGCGTGTCCGAGGAGGACGTGGTCGACGGCCTCGCGGTCGGCAACGCCTACACCGCCTCCTCGCTCGACTCCCCGGCCCCCGAGGACGACGGCGGCGAGGGCTCCCTCGCTGACCGCCTCGGCTACGAGGACACGGCTCTGGAGGGCGTGGAGTACCGGGAGTCCCTCAAGCCGCTCCTGGCCAAGCTCCCGCCGCGCGAGCGCCGGATCATCATGCTGCGCTTCTTCGCCAACATGACCCAGTCGCAGATCGGCGAGGAGGTCGGCATCTCCCAGATGCACGTCTCCCGCCTCCTCACGCGCACCCTGTCCACCCTGCGCGAGGGCCTCATCTCCGACTGAGTCGTCCACCGAACCCGCCGCCGAGGGTTCCTATTTGACGGGGTGTCAGCCACCATGGCGCGATGCTTCGTTCGACATGGACAACTGGCCGCCGAGGCGCCCTGCTGGGCGCGTCGGCGGCCGTCGTCTGCGCGACGCTGACCGCGTGCGGAGGCGACAGCGGCGGTTATACGGCGGTCGGCGCGCCCCCGCCGTCCGCCACGGCGGCACGACCGACCGGAAGCGTCACCCTGGTACCGCTCGACGCCCCCAAGTCACCTGCCGGGAGCCGCACTTCGGGAGCGGATACCGGGACCGCACCCGGGCCGGCGTCCAGCACACCTGCCCCGGCCACGTCACCCGCGGGCGCCAAGTCCGGTCGTAGCAGCGCACATTCGCCCTCATCGACCCCGACCACCGCTCCTACGACGGCCCCGGCCACCCCCGCCGCCCTCACCTGGGGCACGCCCGTGCGCACGGCCACGGATCACCGCTGGTGCGAGGACGTGACCCTAGGCCTTCGCAACTCCGGTGGTACGGCGGTGCGTTCGGGCACGGTGAGCTTCGGGACGCACATCATCGGAGCCCTCGGGATCGACTGGGCGACGATCGACTCCACGGAACGACTGTCCGTGCCGATCGCGGCCGGCGCGCACAAGGACCAGACCTGGACGGTGTGCGTCGAGGCATGGCGGGTGCCGTTGGGGATGCACATCGAGACGCGGGACGTGTCGGTCCAGTGGGCCTAGAAGGCACATGAAGTGCACTGCGGTTCTGCGGACCGTCGATCCCACCTCGCCGCCCGACCGGGCGGCGGCGAACCGGCTGGACGAGCGGCTCGGCTTCCGGGCCTGGGGGTCGACGGTCTACCGGTTCACCCTGGACGGGGACCGGTAGCACGTCCGCTGTGAGCGACCCCTGTTACATGAAGGCCAGGTAGGCCACCGCCGCCACGACCAGCACGGCGACGACGACGCCGACGATCAGGCCGATACGGGGTCCGGCGGGGGCCGCAGCCTGCTGCTGTCGGCCCTGGGGGGTCTCGTCGACGAAGGCACGGAACATCTGGGTGCTGCCGGCGGGGTCGTAGTTGCCCTCGGGGCCCTGGGTGTTTGCCATGGGCCGAGACACTAGCGAATCCCCGGGGGACACCCAAGTGCGGGGGCTCGTGCGGCCGTTCCCACCTGTGGGTTTACTTTCCATAATGCTTGCCTTTGCCAACTTTTTGTTTCCCCGCACAGGCTTTTTATTTGCCTGTAGCAACCAACCTCTCTTATGGTTGCCCTAAGCAACGAACATGGGAGGTGTGATGGCCGAGCAGGCGCAGTACGAGGAGCTGATGCGTCAGTTCAGTGCCTTCGGCGCCGTGCGCAGGGAGCTGGGACGGATCCTGCCGTCCGACTGCCCCGGCGGTTCCGTGGCCGTCCTGACGCTGCTCGGCCGGCACGGGGACATGCGGATGAGCCGGCTCGCCGAGCTGCTCTCCGTCGACATGTCCGTGACCAGCCGCCATGTCGCGCACGCCGCCGACCGGGGCTGGATCACACGGTCCCCCGACCCCGCCGACAAGCGCTCCCGCATCCTGCGCCTCACCCCCAGCGGCTGGGCCCAGGTGGACGAACTGTCCCGGCGGACCGCCGAGTTGCTCGCCGACCGGCTGAGCGACTGGAGCGAGGAGGAGGTCGGGCAGTTGATCCGGCTGATGGCCCGGCTCCGGGCCAGCTTCGACGACTGCCGCACCCCCCACAACACCAGCCCCCACTCCCCCCACCCCGAACTCGAACACACCACCCGTACACCCGTATAAGCACGGAAGAAAAGGAAGCCCATGGCAACGACCACACCAGCCGGTGTGCGGGCCCACGCGAAGCACGGAGGGGGATCCCCCGCGGCCCCCGACGGCGCTCCGATGACACACCGGCAGATCATGGAGGCGCTCTCCGGGCTGCTGCTCGGCCTGTTCGCCGCGATCATCTCCTCGACGATCGTCACCAACGCCCTGCCGACCATCATCGGCAGCCTGGGCGGCGGCCAGGAGGCCTACACCTGGGTCGTCACCGCGGCCCTGCTCTCCATGACGGCCTCGGTGCCGCTGTGGGGCAAGATGGCCGACCTGGTCAGCAAGAAGGCCCTGGTCCAGATATCCCTGGTCATCTACATCATCGGCTCGGTCGTCGCCGGTCTCGCGCAGAACCCGGCGATGCTGATCGGCGCCCGTGTCATCCAGGGCCTCGGCGCCGGCGGTCTCTCCGCCCTCGTCCAGGTCGTGATGGCCGCGATGATCGCCCCGCGCGAGCGCGGCCGGTACTCCGGCTACACCGGTGCCACCTTCGCGGTCGCGACCGTCGGCGGTCCGCTGCTCGGCGGCGTGATCACCGACACCTCGTGGCTCGGCTGGCGCTACTGCCTCTTCGTCGGCATCCCCTTCGCGCTGATCGCGCTGGTCGTGCTCCAGAAGACGCTGCACCTCCCGGTCGCCAAGCGGAAGGTCAAGGTCGACTGGACCGGCGCCTTCTTCATCACCGCCGCCGCCTCGCTGCTGCTGGTCTGGGTGACCTTCGCCGACGACAAGTACGACTGGCTGTCGTGGCAGACGTACACGATGGTGGGCGGCACGTTCGTGCTGGCGCTGCTGTTCGTGTTCACCGAGACCCGGGCGAGCGAGCCGATCATCCCGCTGCGCCTGTTCCGCAACCGCACGGTGTCGCTGGCCTCGCTGGCCTCCCTGTTCGTCGGTGTCGGCATGTACTCGGGCACGGTGTTCTTCTCCCAGTACTTCCAGCTCGCCCGCGACAAGTCCCCGACGATGTCCGGTGTCATGACGATCCCGATGATCGGCGGTCTGTTCGTCGCGTCGATGGTCTCCGGCCGGTTCATCACCAAGACCGGCCGCTGGAAGGGCTGGCTGGTCGCCGGCGGTCTCTTCCTCACCGCGGGCCTGGGCCTGCTCGGTCTGATGCGCTACGACACCCCGTACTGGGAACTGTCCATCTACATGGCCATGCTGGGGATCGGCGTCGGCACGATGATGCAGAACCTCGTGCTGTCCACGCAGAACCAGGTCACCCCGAAGGACCTCGGCGCCGCCTCCTCCACGGTGAGCTTCTTCCGGTCCCTCGGCGGCGCGGTCGGCGTCGGTGTGCTCGGTTCGGTCATGTCCGGCCGGATCACGCACTACGCCAAGGACACCGTCACCTCGCTCGACCCGCAGTCGCAGGCCGCCGCCGCGAAGGCCGTCGGCAGCAGCGCGCTTCCCGACATGGACGCCCTGCCGTCCACGGTCCGCACCTGGCTGGAGAGCGCCTACGGCCACGGCATCGCCGATGTCTTCCTGTACGCGGCGCCCTTCGCGCTCGTCGCCTTCGTCGTCGTCATGTTCATCAAGGAGGTCCCGCTGCGGACGTCCGGCGGGCTGGCCCAGGCGGCGCAGGAGAGCGTGGGCGTGCTGGAGATCGGCGAGGTGCCGCTGCCGGCCGAGGCCGAGGAGAACGCCGTAGCCGCCACGAACGTCCAGGCCGCCGCCGTAGCGACGGTGGTCAGGGAGGAGACCGTCCCCATGTCCGGTGGGATTCCTGTCCGCGGCTTCGTCCGCGGCGCCGAGAGCGCGCCCGTGCCGCAGGCCGCCGTCACGCTGATCTCCCTCGGGGGACGGCAGTTGGGCCGCTCGGTCACACAGGCCGACGGGTCCTACGGGGTGGACGCGCCGAGCGTGGGCTCGTACGTCCTGATCGCCTCCGCCGACGGCTTCCAGCCGCAGGCCTCCACAGTCGTCGTCAACAGTCCCGAACCGGTCTCCTACGACGTCGTCCTCAGCGGCACCAGTGGCCTCAACGGCCTTGTCCGGGCGGCCGATTCGGGTCAGCCCGTCAAGGACGCGATGGTGATCGTGACCGATGTGCGCGGGGATCTGCTGGCCACCGGAACCACCGGTGAGCAGGGCGAGTTCGCCTTCGCCGAGCTGGTGCCGGGTGCGGTGACCCTCGCGGTGAACGCCGCCGGGTTCCGGCCGCACGCCCTGCCCGTCGAGGTCGGCGGTACCGGTGTCACCCGGGTCGAGATCGACCTCGACTCCGGCGCGCAGGTCCTGGGTGTCGTCCGCTCCCCGCACGGTCCGCTGGCCGACGCCCGCGTCACCCTCGTGGACGCGGCGGGCAACGTGGTCGGGACCGCCACCACCGGGACGGACGGGGCGTACGCCTTCACCGACCTGAGCGGCGGCGAGTACACGGTGATCGCGACGGGCTACCCGCCGGTCGCGACCGCCCTCACGGTGAACGGCCGCGGAGCAGACGGCCACGACATCGAACTCGCCCACCCGGGCGAGTAGTTCAGCCCCGGCCCTCACACTTGTTAGGCCGAGAAAATCAGAACCGCCGCGTGATCAGCGCCCGCTTGACTTCCTGAATCGCCTTGGTGACCTCGAT
>NZ_JBEXDX010000067.1:0-31398 GCF_040605995.1 Streptomyces sp. NPDC005492 | reverse complement strand
TGACCACCATCGCCCTCGCGGTGGGCCTGGCCGTCACCGGCGGTCTGATCGCCGGCGCGATGGGCGGTGGGCGCGCGGATCGGCTCGGTCGCGCACGGGGTGCTGCACCACGCGGAGTGCCCGGTGGCCGTGGTGCCGTCGCCTCAGGCCTGAACCCGGGTCAGACGGTGAACGCGGTGCGGAAGCGGTCCAGGGCGCGTTCGCTGTCGCCGTCCGAGGCCCAGGCCTCCATCGCGACCGTGCCGTCGTAGCCGAGGTCGGTGAGGG
Source organism: Streptomyces sp. NPDC005492 (assembly GCF_040605995.1). Taxonomy (NCBI): domain Bacteria; kingdom Bacillati; phylum Actinomycetota; class Actinomycetes; order Kitasatosporales; family Streptomycetaceae; genus Streptomyces; species Streptomyces sp. NPDC005492. The sequence goes on along the minus strand of NZ_JBEXDX010000067.1, from coordinate 31,131 downwards.
CGCGGGCGATCGCCGGGTAGTTGATCTCGCCGGTGCCGGGCTCCTGGCGGCCGGGTACGTCCGCCACCTGGATCTCGCCGATCAGGTTCAACAGGTGGGCCCTGCGGACGAGTTCGATGAGGTTTCCCTCGCCGATCTGGGCGTGGTAGAGGTCCAGGTTCATGCGCAGACCGGGGCGGTCCACGGCGGCGACCAGGGCCAGGGTGTCGGCGGCCGTCCCGAAGGGGACGCCGGGGTGGTCGACCGCGGAGTTGAGGTTCTCCAGCGTGAAGGTGACACCGTTGCTCTCACCCAGCTCGGCGAGGCGGGTGAGGGTGCGGTGGGCGGCGATCCACATCGGGCCGGTGGGCTCGCCGCGTACCGGGACCACCGGCAGGCCCTCGGAGTCGAGCCCCGTGCCGTGCAGGTTGAGCCGGGGGCAGCCGAGTTGGTCGGCGGCCTTGACCGACTCCTCGGCGGTGCGCAGGAGTTCGTCGGCGCCCGCCTCGTCGGTGAGGCTGCCCCGGATGTAGCCCGTCATCGAGGAGAACTCGGCCGGGGTCCGCGCGAGCGCGTCCAGGTCGTGCCGGGTCCAGTCCCAGATCTCGACCTGGAAACCGGCCTCGTGGACGCGCCGCGCCCGCTCGTGGATCGGCAGGTCCCGGAAGACCATCTCGGCACAGACCGCCAAGGTGTACATGACTTGCTCGCCCTCTTCTAGAACGTTCTAGACGGCAGTAGTACGCCATCGCCCGATGTCCGTGTCAAGGCTTCGCGGGGGAGAGGTTCTAGAACGTTGCAGAACCGTCCCGAGCAGCTACGATCCTCCGGACGAACCCACCCCGACGCCTCGACCGGGAGGACATCCGTGCCGGCCAACTCCGCGGTGCCCGACGGCAAGCGGCCCACCCTGGCCCATGTCGCGGCCCGCGCGGGCGTGTCCGTCGCGCTGGTCTCCATCGTGATGCGCGGTGCCTACGGCGCCAGCGCCACCACGCGTGAGCGGGTCCTCAAGGCCGCCGAGGAGATCGGTTACCGGCCCGACACCCGGGCCAGGGTGCTGCGCAGCAACCGCTCACGCCTGCTCGGCGTGCAGTTCGGGCTGCGCCATCCCTTCCACACCGACCTGGTGGAGGGCATCTACGCCGCCGCCGAGCCCGCCGGTTACCAGGTCGCCCTCAGCGCGGTCGCGCCCACCCGCGGTGAGCGGCAGGCCGTGGAGGCGCTGCTCGCCGACCGGTGCGAGGCGCTCGTCCTGCTCGGCCCCGAGGTCCCGGCCGCCCGCCTCGCGCACCTGGCGACCCAGGTGCCGGTGGTCTCGGTGGCCCGGCGGCTGCGGCCCGCCCCGCCCGCCGTGGACGTCGTCCGCACCGCCGACGACGAGGGCGCCCGCCAGGCCGTGGACCACCTCGTCGCGCTCGGCCACCGGACCGTCGTCCACATCGACGGCGGCCGGGCGCCCGGCGCCGCCGACCGCCGCCGCGGCTACCGCACCGCGATGCGCCGGCACGGCCTCGCCGAGCACGTCCACGTCGTGCCGGGCGGGCCCACCGAGGAGGACGGCGCCCGGGCGGCCCGCGCCCTGCTGGCGGAGAAGTCCCGCGCCGACGCGGTCCTCGCCTTCAACGACCGCTGCGCCACGGGCGTCCTCGACACCTTCCTGCGGGCCGGTGTCACCGTCCCCGGCGAGATCTCCGTGGTCGGCTTCGACGACACCAGCCTGTCCCGGCTCGCCCACATCGACCTCACCACCGTCGCCCAGGACGTCCCCCGTCTCGCGGAGCTCTCCGTGGGCCGCGTGATCGCCCGGCTGGACGGGACGGAGGTACCGGACGGCGAGCAGGTCGTACCGCCCCGCCTCGTCGTGCGGGGCACCACGGCCCCGCCCGGGTCACTCCGGTGAGGTCGGCTCCAGGGTCTCGCGGGCCTTCGGCAGGATGTTCTTGATGTAGTCCGAGACCACCGTGTCCAGGTCGATGTCGTGCTGGGCCCGCTCGGCGAGATACCAGCGGTGTTCGAGCAGCTCGTGGTAGATCTCGGCCGGGTCCATCGAGCCGCGCAGTTCGAGCGGCACGGCGCGCACGGTCGGCCGGAACACATCCCGCACCCACCGGTGCGCGAGCACCTCGGGCCGGGCGGCGAGCGGATCGCCCGGGGCGTAGTCGTCCTGGGTGGCCATCCAGCTCTCCAGGTCGTTGAGCAGCCGCCGCGCCTGGTTCTCCTCGGCGTCCAGCCCGGTCAGGCGCAGCAATTGACGCTGGTGGTGGCCCGCGTCGACGACCTTGGGCACGAAGGTGACCGTGTCGCCGTTCGAGGAGTGCTCGATCTGCATCTCGGCGACGTCGAAGCCGAGTTCGTTCAGGCGCCGGATCCGGCGTTCGATAAAGTGGTACTTGCCCGCCGGATACACCGAGACCCGGGTCAGCTCCTCCCACAGGCTCTGGTACCTGGCGCAGATCTCCATGCCGAACTCGATCGGGTCGACGGCCGGGTGCAGCGCCCCGGACGCCTCCAGGTCGAGCAGTTCCCCGCTGATGTTCACGCGGGCGAGGTCGAGGTCGTACTCCCGCTGCCCGTCGCTCAGCCGCGGGTGTAGATCGCCGGTCTCCGCGTCCACCAGATACGCGGCGTAGGCGCCCGCGTCCCGCCGGAACAGCGTGTTGGACAGCGAGCAGTCGCCCCACGCGAACCCGGCCAGGTGCAGCCGCACCAGCAGCACCGCGAGCGCGTCCATCAGCCGGTGCATGGTGGCCGGGCGCAGCGTCGTCTCGAACATCGAGCGATACGGCATCGAGCCGCCCAGATGCCGGGTGATCAGCACCGGCTCCAGTGGCTCACCGGCGGAGTCGGCGCGACCGGTGACCACGGCGAGGGGGTCGACGGCCGGGATGCCGAGCCGGTCCAGGTCGCGCAGCAGCTCGTACTCGCGCAGCGCGGGCCGTTCCGCCAGCTCCTTGACGGCTATCACCTCGCTGCCGGCGCGGGCGTAGCGGACCACGTGGCGGGAGATGCCGCGCGGCAGGGGCACCAGGTATGCGTCGGGCCACTCCTCCAGGGGAACGTCCCACGGGAGTTCCAGCAGGAGGACCGGGTGCTCCGGGTTGGTCGCGTTGATCTGCAGGGCCATGGGGCGACCTTAGAGCGCGTGTTCGCGGGCGCGCTGTGCCGCTCCACGGACCGGACCGGTGTGCACGGGGCCGTGGCCGGGCAGCAGCGTGTCGGCGTCCAGCGCTTCGAGGACGTCCAGCGAGGCCACGGCACGGTCGCGCTCGTGATGGAACATGTCGGGCAGCAGTTGCGGACCCTTGATCCGCGAGGTGGGGTGGCCGCTCACCAGGGCGTCCCCGGAGATGACGATCCCGCGGTCGGGGAGGTGGAAGACACAGTGCCCGCTCGTGTGGCCGGGGGTGTGCACGGGGACGGGCCGGCCGGGCAGGTCGAGCGGGCCGCCCGCGCCGGGGAACGCCTCGGCCGTAGCGACCGGGTGCTGCTCGGTGCCTCCGACGCGGATGGTGTGCACCATCCACGGCAGCACTCCCGGACGCCAGACGTTCCTCAGTACGTCCGCGACGGTCACCTGCTGGAGGAACTCCCGGCGGGCGTGCGGCACTTCGGCCTCGTGCGCGTAGACGGGCGTGCCGTGGGCGCTGTGCAGGTACTCGGCCGAACCGAGGTGGTCGTTGTGGGCGTGGGTGATCAGCACCGCCGCGACCGCCTTCGGTGAACTCCCCACCTGCTTGAGGGAGTCGAGTACGAGCTCGCGGTCCCCGGGGTAGCCGGTGTCCACCAGCGTGGCCGTGTCACCGTCCTTGAGGATCACCCAGTTGGTGTTGCTGCCGTGCACCAGGTAGGTGCCGTCGGCGACTTGGTGTACTTCTGCCCGCATGACCGTCCCTTGCGTGGTGGTGCGTACGGGGACAGCCAACCAGACGTGCGTGTTCCCGGCGCGCGCGGGGGAAGCCGCCTCCGGCACCGTCCGCCGGAGGCGGCCCCCGCGTGCCTCCGAAGCGGCCGCCTCTCCGCCTCAGCGCACGCCGTGCGGGCGGAACTGCACGCTGATGCGTCCTCCCGCGGCTCGGGTGGTCTTGGGGACGCAGTGCTCCCAGGTCCGCTGACAGGAACCGCCCATCACGATCAGGTCGCCGTGCCCCAGCGGGCGTCGCACCGACTCGCCGCCGCGCACCGGACGCAGCAGCAGATCACGGGGCGTGCCCACGGAGAGGATCGCCACCATCGTGTCCTCGCTCGCACCCCGCCCGATCCGGTCGCCGTGCCAGGCCACACTGTCCCGGCCGTCCCGGTAGTAGCACAGCCCGGAGGTCGCGAACGGTTCGCCCAACTCCCGCGCGTAGTACGCCGAGAGCGCGTTCCGCGCCTCGGCCAGCACCGGGTGCGGCAACGCGTCGTCGGCGTCGTAGAAGGCGAGCAGTCGTGGTACGGCCACCTCCCGGTCGTACATCTGACGGCGCTCCGCGCGCCACGGCACCTCTGCGGCCAGTTCCTCGAAGAGGGCGTCGGCACCCGCGAGCCACGCGGGCAGCACGTCGATCCAGGCGCCGAGACCCAGTGCGGTACGGCGCATCCCGTCGAGGGAGCCGAGGCGGGGCCGGTCGGTCTGGTCGAAGAGGGAGCCCTGGAGGTGGTGCGCGGTCATGGAACCAGCGTACTCCTGATTCGAAAATCTGTTCCCATAAAAATCGCACGGAGCCTGGCCTGTGGGCTTTCGATACATCGGTGTATCGGATACATTCGCGCATCGAACAGCGGACGTACGGAGGGACCGGGCATGGCGGCGGAGGCGACGGCCAAGCGCGTGACCAGACGCCGGGTCCGCACGCGCGCCAATCTGCTGGACGCCGCCTTCGCCGTGTTCGCCGCGAAAGGGTTCGGCCGGGTCTCCATCGAAGAGGTCTGCGAGGCAGCCGGCTACAGCAGGGGCGCCTTCTACTCGAACTTCGGCACCCTGGACGAGCTGTTCTTCGCCCTCTACCAGGAGCGGGCCGACCTGATCGCCGACCAGGTGGCCGGCGCGCTCGCCCTCGACGGTCCCGACCTCGACGTGCCCGCCGCCGTGGACCGCGTCACCGACGTGCTCCTCCTCGACCTGGACTGGCTCCTGGTGAAGACCGACTTCCTGGTGCACGCGGCCCGGGACGCCGAGGTCGCGCAGACCCTGCTGGACCACCGGGCGCGACTGCGCGGGGCGATCGCGCACCGGCTCATCCGCGCCCGGGGCCGGGCCGAACTCCCCGCCGTGCTCGGCGACGTCGACGCGGCGGCACACGCCGTGGTCGCCGCCTACGACGGAGTCACCACCCAACTGCTGCTGGACAAGGACGTGGAGCACGCCCGCGTCTGGCTCAAACAACTACTCACCGCCCTGCTGACCGACGGCAGCGGCACATCCGAATGAGGAAGGCGGCGAACGCCATGGACGCGGACGTCATCGTGGTCGGAGCGGGTCTCGCGGGACTGGTCGCGGCCCATGAACTGACCAGCCGGGGACGCCGGGTCGCGCTCGTCGACCAGGAGAACGCCGCCAACCTCGGCGGGCAGGCGTTCTGGTCCTTCGGCGGCCTGTTCCTCGTCGACTCCCCGGAGCAGCGCCGCCTCGGCATCAAGGACTCCTTCGACCTGGCCTGGAGCGACTGGCAGGGCAGCGCCGGCTTCGACCGGGTCGACGACGAGGACGCGTGGGCGGTGCGCTGGGCGCGCGCCTACGTCGAGTTCGCGGCCGGCGAGAAGCGGCCCTGGCTGGAGAGCCACGGCATCAAGCTGCTGCCCACGGTCGGCTGGGCGGAACGCGGCGACCTGCGCGCCCACGGACACGGCAACTCCGTCCCGCGCTTCCACGTCACCTGGGGCACCGGCACCGGAGTCGTCGAACCCTTCGTCGATTACGCGCGCCAGGCCGCCCGCGACGGACTGCTCACCTTCTACCACCGCCACCAGGTCGACGAGCTGGTCGTGGCCGAGGGCGAGGCGCGCGGCGTCCGCGGCACGGTCCTCGCCCAGGACGACTCGCCGCGGGGCGTCGCCTCCAGCCGCGAGGCGATCGGAGCCTTCGAACTCACCGCCCAGGCCGTGATCGTCACCACCGGCGGCATCGGCGCCGACCACGACATCGTCCGCCGCTACTGGCCCGAGCGCCTCGGCACCCCGCCCGCCGAGATGGTCACCGGCGTACCGGCCTACGTCGACGGGCGGATGCTCGACATCAGCGCCGAGGCGGGCGTACGACTGGTCAACCGTGACCGCATGTGGCACTACACCGAGGGCGTGCGGAACTGGGACCCGGTCTGGCCCGGCCACGGCATCCGCATCCTGCCCGGCCCGTCCTCCCTGTGGTTCGACGCCCTCGGACGCCGCCTGCCCGACCCGTGCCTGCCGGGCTACGACACCCTCAACACCCTCAAGTACCTGCGCACGACAGCGGACTTGGCGGAGCACGACCACTCCTGGTTCATCCTCACCCAGAAGATCATCGAGAAGGAGTTCGCGCTGTCGGGCTCCGAGCAGAACCCCGACATCACCGCCAAGGACAAGAAGGCGGTCCTGCGCGACCGGCTCCTCGGCAAGGGCGCTCCTGGTCCGGTGGACGCATTCCTGCGCAAGGGCGCGGACTTCGTGACCGCCGGCAATCTGGAGCAACTGGTCGAGAAGATGAACCAGTTGACCGACAAGCCGCTCCTGGACGCGGCCGTGCTGCGCCGCCAGATCGTGGCCCGTGACCTCCAGATGGCCAACCCGTACAGCAAGGACTCGCAGATCCAGGGCATCCGCAACGCCCGCCGCTACATCGGCGACCGGCTGGGCCGCGTCGCCACCCCGCACCGCATCCTCGACCCCGCCGCGGGACCGCTGATCGGCGTCAAGCTGCACGTCCTGACCCGCAAGACCCTCGGCGGCATCCAGACCGACCTCGACTCACGCGCGCTGGCCGCCGACGGACAGCCGATCGGCGGCCTCTACGCGGCGGGCGAGGTGGCCGGCTTCGGCGGTGGTGGCGTCCATGGCTACAACGCCCTGGAAGGCACCTTCCTCGGCGGCTGCCTCTTCTCCGGTCGCGCGGCGGGACGCGCGGCGGCCAAGCAGACGGCCTGACCGGGCGCTCCGGCCCGTCTCCTCAGTCGTCGAGGAGGCGGGCCAGCACCGAGGCGTGGCTCTCCTGGGGAGACCTGACCGCCGTCAGCAGGGTCACCGGCCCCATACGGACCAAGTTCCGCAGCGTGTGCAGGAGTTCGGCCGCCTCGGGCGCGGCGAGCTCCGCCTCGTAACGGCTGCTGAACTCCTCGGGGGACCCCTCGCCCGCGTGGTACCAGCGGCGCAGTTCGGCGGACGGGGTGAGGGCCTTGGGCCACTCGTCGACGCGGGCCGCGTCCTTGGACAGACCGCGCGGCCACAGCCGGTCGACCAGGACACGCACTCCGTCCTCCGGCTCGGGCGGATCGTAGACACGGCGCACGCGGACGGTCACGGGCAGGGCTCCCTCGGGCGGCGGTGGTGCGGCGAGCCTACGACCGGGCACACACCCGGCGTGGCGGCGACGCGGCGTAACTTGACCTGAATGAGAGGGATTCCGGTCGAGGCCGCCGCCTAGTCTCTGAGACGGATGATCACCCCCCTCACCCTGTAGGAGCGCATGTGACGCACCTCCGGCAGCAGTCCACAAGACGCACCGCTGGCCTCCGGCGCGGCGCCGTCGTCGGAACCGTCCCCGTCGCCGTCGCGGCCCTGCTCGCGGCGGCCTCGCCCGCGGGCGCGACGACGATCGGCTCGTCCGGCGCGGGAGACCCGTACTTCCCGCTCTCCGGCAACGGCGGCTACCACGTCGCCCACTACGGCCTGACGCTCCGTTACGACCCGGCGAGCCACCACCTCGACGGCACCGCGGTCCTCACCGCCCGCGCCACCGGGAAGCTCACCCGCTTCGACCTCGACTTCCAGGGCCTGAAGGTCACCGGCCTGACGGTGGACCACGTCAAGGCAGGCTTCCGCCGCGACGGACAGGAACTCGTCGTCACCCCGCGCAGGACCCTGCGCAAGGGCCAGGAGTTCCAGGTCACCGTCACCTACAACGGCACCCCCAAGCAGGTCACCGACCCGGACGGCTCGGCGGACGGCTGGATCACCACCGACGACGGCGCCTTCGTGGCCGGCGAGCCGCAGGGCGCGATGACGTGGTTCCCGGCGAACAGCCACCCCAAGGACAAGTCGTCGTACGACTTCACGATCACCGTGCCGCAGGGCCGCACCGCGGTCGCCAACGGCGTGCTCCTCGGGCAGCGGACCGCCCATGGGAAGACCACGTTCCGCTGGCACGCGCCCGAGCCGATGGCCGCCTACCTCGCCACCGCCACGGTCGGCAAGTTCAAGGTCGAGCAGTACACCACCCGCGACGGCGTCAAGGTGTACAACGCCGTCGACCCCCGCGAGGCCACCGCCGCCGCACCCGTCCTGAAGCAACTGCCCTCCGTCCTGGAGTGGGAGAGCAAGCTGTTCGGCCCGTATCCGTTCCGCTCGGCCGGGTCGATCGTCGACCACGCACCGGACGTCGGCTACGCCCTGGAGACGCAGGGGCGGCCGATCTACGACTCGGCGCCGGACATCTCCACCCTCGTGCACGAGAACGCCCACCAGTGGTTCGGGGACTCCGTCTCCCTCACCGCCTGGAAGGACATCTGGCTCAACGAGGGCTTCGCGACCTACGCGGAGTGGCTCTACGCCGAGCAGCACGGCGGCAAGAGCGCCCAGCAGACCTTCGACGCGCTCTACGCCCGCAAGGCGACCGACGACCTGTGGGCGTTCCCGCCCGGCGACCCGGGCAGCGGCGCCGACATCTTCGGGACGCCGGTGTACGACCGCGGGGCCATGGCCCTGCACGAACTGCGCCTGGCCGTCGGCGACAAGACCTTCTTCGCGATCCTCCGCGCCTGGGCCGGCGACCACCGCTACGGGCACGGCACCACCGCACAGTTCATCAGCCTTGCGGAGAAGAAGTCGGGGAAGAAGCTGGACGTTCTGTTCCACACCTGGCTCTACACGAAAGGGAAACCGGCCCAACCGTAGGAGCTGACGAGTTCCTCACATGTGTCGGTCATCGTCGACTCATGATCACTCGTATGTCCCCGGTCGCACTGGTCGCCGTATCCGTTCTCCTCACGGGTTGCGGCGGCGGTGCGCTGGCGGCGACGGACCACCCGTCCGCCGCCGCTCCCGCCGCCGCCCCCGCGGCCTCGCCCTCGCCGTCGTCGGAGATATCCGCGGAGTCGGCGCCCCGGCAACTGCCGGGCGTGGGGGCCAAGACGCTGGCCCGGATACCCGCCGACACCCGACAGGTCGTCCTCGTGACCGGCCGCGGCAAGGACTCCCCCCTCTCCACACTCGCCCTGTACGAGCGCACGGACACCGGCTGGCAACCGGTCGCGAGCTGGGCCGCGCACAACGCGCTCAAGGGCTGGTCGGACCACCACATGTCCGGTGACCTCCGCTCGCCGATCGGTGTCTACTCGCTCACAGACGCGGGCGGGCTGCTCAAGGACCCGGGCACCAAACTGTCGTACGACCAGGGGACGGGCTTCACCTCGCCCGGCATCGGCTTCGAGGGCGAGTCGCTGGCCGGCTCCTTCGACTATGTGATCGCCATCAACTACAACCGGCAGCCCGGCACTTCACCCCTCGACTGGACCCGCCCCCTCGGCTCCTCGCGGGGCGGCGGCATCTGGATCCACGTCGACCACGGCGGCCCCACCCACGGCTGTGTCAGCATCGCCGAGAACCACATGAAGGAACTCCTGCACACCCTGGACCCCGCTCAGCACCCCGTCGTCGTCATGGGCGACGCCGCCTCCCTCTCCCACTGACCGCCTAGGATCCGCCGAGTGTGCGCACATGTGCTGGTCGCCGAGGACGACGAGATGCAGGCCGAGCTGATCCGCCGCTCCCTGCTGACGGAAGGCCACACCGCGACCGTGGTCCACGACGGGGCCGCCGCCATCGCGGCGGCGCGGGAACTGCGACCCGACCTCGTGGTGCTCGACCTCATGCTGCCCGTGATCGACGGCTTCGGGGTGTGCCGGGTGCTGCGCGGCGCGGAGGACGGCACGGACATCCCCGTCCTGATGCTGACCGCCCGCTCCACCGAGGACGACGTCCTGCTCGGCCTGGAACTGGGCGCGGACGACTACATGACCAAGCCGTACAGCCCCCGCGAGTTGATGGCCCGCATCCGCACCGTACTGCGGCGCAGCGGCCGGACCACCGAGGACCGCCAGGAGGACACCGTCGTACGGGCGGCGGGTCTGTCCGTCGATCCGGTACGGCACGAGGTGCGCTGCGACGGGGCGCCGGTGGACTGCACACCGGCCGAGTTCGAGATCCTGCTCGCGATGACCACCGAGCCCGAACGGGTCTTCTCCCGGCGGCAGTTGCTGCAGTGCACCCGGGGCCTGGACCGGGCGTCCACGGAACGGGCGGTCGACGTCCACATCATGAATCTGCGCAGGAAGATAGAGGCCGACCCGCGTCGGCCGGTCCGGCTGTTGACCGTGTTCGGCGTCGGCTACAAGCTGCGCGGCGGTCGCGCGTGAGACCCCGGATACCGCTGCGCAAGCGGCTCCTGGTTCGGCTGCTCGTCGCCACCGTGCTGATCGCTCTCTGCTCGGTCGGCGCGACCGCCTGGCTGGCGGTGGAGACCACCACCCGGGCCATCCAGGAGGAACAGGGGCAGGACCTCAGGGACGACATGCGCATCCTCGCGCAGCTCAGCGGATACGCCGCGGCGCACCCCGACTGGAAGGGCGTCGCACCCACCCTCCGCGCGCTGTCGAAGAAGATGGGCCGCCGTATCGCCCTCACCGCCTCCGACCGCACCCTCATCGCGGACTCCGCACCGCACGGCACCTCACTGCCGCCCCGCGCCGCCGCCACCGTCGACCCGCTGCACACCGACACCTACTCGGAACCCGGCGCACAGCGCAGCGGTGTCGATCCCCGGGTCGTCGGGCCGTACCGGCTGACGGCCGCCGAAAGCGCGCGGTTGGAGAAAGAGGCCAAGGAGCAGCAGCAGTGCTTCGCCAGGTTCGGCGTCGCGAAGAAGGTCACGACGACGCCGAGCGGCCGTCCCGTCCTCGCCGACACGGACGCGTCGGCGAGCGACGGCCCCGCACCCACCTCGGACGGCAGCGGCACCTCCGACTTCCTGCCCGAGAAGTGCGGCTACAACAGGCTCAACACGGCGACCGCCACCGAGGAGAAGGCGCTGGACGACCTGATGGCGGACGCCAAGGACTGCCTCAAGCAGACGAACGTCAAGGCCCTCAAGGTCGCGTACTACGGGGTCGACGTCACCGACAAGAACCTCGCCTCGCGCTACATCACCGCCCCGTACTCCAAGCTGCCCACAGTGGAGGCACGCGAGGCGCGTACCTGCCTGGACGACGCGCGCCGCGCCCAACTCGACCCCTACGTCGCGCCCGTGGCCGAACTGTTCCTGGGCGGAGGAGACACCACCGCGCCCCGCTTCGACGTCTCCCCGGCCAACAAGATCAAGGTCGTCGGCGCCGCCGCCGCGGTCCTCGCCCTCACCGTCCTGGTGACAGCCGTCGTCGCCACCCGGCTGGTACGCCCGCTGCGCGCGCTGACCGAAGCGGCCCAGCAGCCGCCGGAGCTGCACGTCCGGGTGCCGGTGCGGACCCGGGACGAGACCGGCATCCTGGCCGAGGCGTTCAACGACCTGACCGAGCGCCGGGAACGCATGGAGGCGCAGCGCAAGGCCATGGTCAGCGACATCGCCCATGAACTGCGCAGCCCCCTCACCAACATCCGCGGCTGGCTGGAGGTCACCCGCGACGGCTTCGTCGAACCCGACCCGGCACTGCTCGGCTCCCTGCACGAGGAGGCGATGGTCCTCCAGCGGGTCATCGACGACCTCCAGGACCTCGCCGCCGCCGACGCCGGCACCCTGCCCCTGCACCGCGAACCCGTGCGCGTCCAGGACCTCGTCGACCAGGTCGTCGCCGCCTACCACGTGGCCGCCGGCACGGCCGGGGTCGCCCTGACCGGCAAGTCGGACGACACCCTCTGGCTGGACGCCGACCCGGTCCGCATGCGCCAGGTGCTCGGCAACCTCGTCTCCAACGCCCTGCGCCACACACCGGTCGACGGCAGCGTCACCCTCACCGCGTGGCGCGACGGCGACGACATCGTCCTGACCGTCGCCGACACCGGCATCGGCATCGCGCCCGACGACCTCCCGCACGTCTTCGAGCGCTTCTGGCGCGCCGACCAGTCCCGCAGCCGACGCACCGGCGGCAGCGGCCTGGGCCTGTCCATCGTCCGGGACCTGATCGCCGCCCACAGCGGCACGGTCGAGGCGGCGAGCGAACCCGGCGCGGGTTCGGTCTTCACCGTGCGGCTGCCCAACTCCCGGGCACCGGAGGGGGGTTGACGTAACGTCAACTCCTCGGTGCCGCTAGCCCCGCAACGCCCGCCCCGCCGCCCCCGCGACCGCGTCCGCCACCGCCGCCAGCGCGGGTGAATTCAGCTTCCACTGCTGCCAGTACAGCGGTACGTCCACCGATCGACCCGGCGCGAAGTTCACCAGTCGCCCGGCGCTCAGCAGGGGAACCGCCTGCATCTCGGGCACCATGCCCCACCCCAGCCCGGCGGCGACGGATTCGACGAAGCCCTCCGAGGTCGGCACGAGATGCCGTACCGCGCTCGCCGCGCCCTTCCCGCGCCGCAGCCGCCGTACGAAGGCGTCCTGGAAGTCGTCTCGCCGATCGAAGGCGATCACCGGCGCCTCGGTCAGCGCGTCCCGCAGTGGCTCCGTCAGATACGTGTCCCTGAACTCCGGGTTCGCCACCGGGAGATAGCGCAAGCGCCCCAACGCCCGTACCGAGCAACCCGGTACGGCGTCCGGGGACGAGGTCACCGCAGCCATCACCAGGCCCTCGCGCAGCAGGGCCGCCGTATGGGCCTCGTCCTCGCGGCGCAGCTCGAAGCAGACCTTCAGCTCGCGCGGCACGCGGGTGAGCGCGCCCAGGAACCAGGTGGACAGCGAGTCCGCGTTCACCGCGACCGACACCCGCGTCGGCTCCCCGGCCCCGCTCATCCCCAGCTCGGCGCGCGCGTCCCGCTCCAGGCGGGCCAGTTGGCGGGCGAACCGGACGACCACCTCACCGGACTCGGTCGTCCGCACCGGCTTGGTGCGGAGCAGCAGAACCCGGCCCGTGCGCTGCTCCAGCGCCTTCACCCGCTGGCTGACCGCCGAGGGCGTCACATGCAGGGCGGTGGCCGCCGCGTCGAACGTGCCCTCGTCCACCACCGCGAGCAGCGTCCGCACCTGGTCGAGAGGCAGTTCCGAGACCATCACGAGAGCTAATGTTACGTAAGAATCTTTAGCTGTACTCCGGGTGTCGCTGTCCCTAGCGTCGACAGCGTGACCAACGCTCTGTCCGCCGCAGCCGCTGGCTTCGGCACCGGCCTCTCCCTCATCGTCGCCATCGGCGCCCAGAACGCCTTCGTCCTGCGCCAGGGCATCCGCCGCGACGCCGTCCTCGCCGTGGTCGGCATCTGCGCCCTGTCCGACGCGCTCCTCATCGCGCTCGGCGTCGGCGGGGTCGGCGCGATCGTGGTCGCCTGGCCGGGCGCGCTCAGGGCGGTCGGCCTGATCGGCGGCGCGTTCCTGCTCTGCTACGGCGTCCTCGCCGCCCGCCGGGTGTTCCGGCCCGGCGCACTGCACGTCGAGGGAGAAGGGACCGGTTCGCGCCGCCGGGCGGTCCTCACCTGTCTGGCGATGACCTGGCTCAACCCGCACGTCTATCTCGACACCGTCTTCCTGCTCGGGTCCATCGCCGCCGACCGGGGCGCGTTGCGCTGGACCTTCGGACTCGGCGCGGTGTGCGCAAGCGTCTGCTGGTTCACCGCGCTCGGCTTCGGCGCCCGGCTGCTGAGCCGCTTCCTCGCCAAGCCCTCGGCCTGGCGGGTGCTGGACGGTCTGGTCGCCGCGACGATGATCGGGCTCGGCGCAACTCTCGTCGCCGGAACCTGAGATCGCGGATTCGGCAGCCACAGGCGGTGCTGCGATAGTGAACCCTGGTCGAAAGATGTAACGAGCAACCAGGAAGCCAGTGGACACCAGCGAGAGCACCGACAGCGGCACCGAACCCGAGGCCGACAAGGACGCGGAACCGGCACCCCGACGTGGCTGGCGCCGCTGGGCGATGGACACCCGCCCGCTGCGCATCCCCGCCTACCGACGCCTGTGGTCCTCGACCATCGTCACTGCCGTCGGCAGCCAGCTCACCGCCGTAGCCGTACCCAAGCAGATCTACGACATCACCGGCTCCTCCGCCTGGGTCGGTGCCGCGAGTCTGGCCGGCCTGCTGCCGCTCATCGTGTTCGCGCTGTGGGGCGGGGCGATCGCCGACAGCATGGACCGCCGCAAGCTGCTGCTGATCACCAACAGCGGTATAGCCGTGACCTCGGTGCTGTTCTGGGTGCAGGCCGTCGTCGGGCTCGACTCGGTGGCCGCGCTGATGGTGCTGCTCGCGATGCAGCAGGCCTTCTGGGGCCTCAACGCGCCCGCCCGCAACGCCTCCATCGCCCGCCTGGTGCCCTCGGAGCAACTGGCCGCCGCCAACGCCCTCGGCTCGACCGTGATGCAGACCGGCCAGGTCGTCGGACCGCTCCTCGCGGGCGCGCTGATCCCGGTCATCGGCCTGCCCGAGCTGTATCTCATCGACGCGCTGGCGCTGTGCGTCACGCTCTGGGCGGTCGTCCGGCTGCCCTCGCTGCCGCCCCTGGCGTCCACGACACCGCGGCGCGCGGGCTGGCGGGAGATCGTCGCCGGATTCCGCTACATCTCGCTGCACAAGGTCCTGCTGCTGTCCTTCCTCGCCGACATCATCGCGATGGTCTTCGGCATGCCCCGCGCCCTGTTCCCGCAGCTCGCCGCCCAGACCTACGCGCCCTACGGCGAGGGGCTCGCGCTCGGCATGCTGTTCGCGGCGATCCCCATCGGGGCCGTCGTCGGCGGGCTGTTCTCCGGCACGTTCTCGCGGGCTCGGCGGCACGGCTGGATGGTGATCGGCGCGGTCGTCGCCTGGGGCGCGGCCATCACCGGGTTCGGGCTCAGTGGCAACCTGTGGATCGGGGTGGTGTTCCTCGCCGCCGCCGGAGTCGCCGACATGGTCTCCATGGTGTTCCGCGGGGCGATCCTGCTGTCCGCCGCCACCGACGAGATGCGCGGCCGTATGCAGGGTGTCTTCACCGTCGTCGTAGCGGGCGGCCCCCGCCTCGCCGACGTCCTGCACGGCACCGCGGGCTCGGCCTTCGGTGCCCGCACGGCGGTCGCCGGCGGCGGCATCCTGGTCGTGGTCATCATGCTGACCCTCGCCTTCACGGTCCCGGCGCTGCGCCGCTACCGCATCTGAGGGCACGCTCAGACATGCCGACGGAGCGCGTAGTGCTCCATCAGCTTGCCCCGGGTCAGCTCCAGCCGGTGCGCGAGGATCTCCGCGACGATCCGGACCAGGGAGAGCCCCAGCAGCGGATCCTCCACACACAGGGCGAGAACGGCCGCCGCGTCGAACTCGTAGGCCCGCACGGCACTGAACGCCTCCGCGCCGAAGTCCCACTGGTACGGCGGGAACAGCCACGACCAGCCGAGCAGATCGCCCGCGCCGAGACTGCCCACGGAGACCCGTTGCTGAGGCGTCACCCGCTGGTCGAGCGAGACCGCGCCGGAGCGGATCACCCAGAAACGGTCGGCCGTGCCGCCCGCCTCGAAGATCCGGGAGTCCTCGGCGAACGACACTTCCTGCGCGAGCTCCATCAGCCGTTCGCGCTGGGTCTGGGGCAGGGCGGTCAGCAGCTTTATCGCTTTGGTCATGGCACAGGGCTCCTCGCCGGCAGCGGATCCGGAATTCTCCCTACGCCCATTTGAGCCTCTGCCGACGCCCCGGGCACCTCGGGGGACGGAATCAGGGCATGAAAAAGCCCTGGCTGGACGGGGGAGACCAGCCAGGGCCGTAAACGGTGGCGCGGGGGACGGTACGGTCGACCCCGTGACCACGTATGAATGAACCGTAAACCATCGGTGGGCATTTCGTACCCGACTCAACGGGTCGCGTGACCTGTTTCACTTCACGGCATGCCGTCCGGGGGCCACGATCTCGTCCAGCACGCGCAGCACGACCTCGTAGGCCACTTCCCGCACCGGGTCGCCCTGCTCCGACCACGTGCGTGTTTCCCGGGCGGCGAAGGCCCGCGCCCGCTGGATGCGCCGCAACAGTTCGTCCGAGTCCACGACATCGCTCATGCCCATCGCCTACCCCCGCGCGCCCGGTTCATCGCGCCGGCTCCGCGATCGGCACGTCGAGCGGGCGGGCCAGCCCGACCACCGCCTCGTCCAGGCGCTGCAGGTGCCGCAGCACCCGGTCGGTGACCCGGCCGTAGCGCGGGGTCTCCGGGGTGCCTGGCCGCAGCAGGGACGCGACACTCGGCCCGGTCTCGATCCGGCCGACGGCGTCCTCACCGGCCACGTGCGCACCGATCACCTCGATGTTGTGCACGATCCGGCGGCCCGCCTCGCGCAGTCGCGGATCGGCCGCGATCGACGGATGTGTCGGCAACAGCTCGGCGGTCGCCGCCAGATACCGCGCGTGATAGGCACAGGTCTCCAGCAGCGCGACGACATACCTCGCGGTGTCCCGGCGCGCCCGCAACGGCGTGATCGGATGGGTCAACGGCTGCGTGGAGGCCCTGAGATCCGCCAGTGCCTGGTCCAAGTCCCTTGCCTTGTCCAGCAGTTCGACCGCGGCCCCGCCGCTGAGCTGGTCGACGGCGGCCTCGGTGACGTCCGCGAGCCGCGCCAGCACGGTCCCGAGGAGCTCGTTCGTACGGCGGTCCGTGTGCACCGGCAGCACCAGCGCCGCCGCCACCACCCCGCAGGCCGCGCCGAGCGCCGTCTCCTCGACCCGCAGCACCAGCACCGACGCGCTGTAGGTGTGCAGCAGGGTGTAGAGCAGGCCCAGCATCGCCGTGACGAAGAAGGACATCAGGGTGTACGACAGCGGTGCCGTGTAGAACATCGCGAAGACGAACAGCAGCACCAGCGCGAACGCCGTCCAGGTGTGGTGCCCGACCAGGCCCGCCAGACCGATACCGGCCACCACACCGAGGACCGTGCCGAGCAGCCGGCGGTAGCCCTTGACGAGGATCTCGCCGGTGGACGAGGTGTTGATGAACACGATCCAGCAGGTCAGCACCGCCCAGTACCAGCGCTGACCGGACAGGAACTCGCCGCCCACGATCGCCAGCGACGACCCCACCGCCACCTGCACCGCCGCCCGCGTCGTCGGCCGCCGCAGCCCCATCCGTTCCGCGTCCTCCCGCTCGGTCTCCTCGCTGCCCGCGATGACCGCGTCCTCCGCGTCCAGCTCCTCGCGCGAGCGGGTCGTCGCGGGGGTGTCCTCGGACTCGTCCTGCGGCCCGTCCATGGCGATCCGCAGCCCCAGCACCGCACGCGCGGCCTCGCCGATGCCCCGGAACACGTCCTGCACGGCGTCCGGGGCGGGTGGCAGGTTCTCCTCCTCGCGATAGCCCAGCAGCCGGTTGCGCACCCGGGCCAGCGCGGTGCCCGCGTCCGTGCCCGACGGCCGCAGCACGAGCAGGCGCAGCGCCTCGAGATCGCGGCGCAGGGTGTCGGTCGTCTCGTCGCGCACCGGCAGCGGGTCGGCGAGGGGGACCGGCGCGCCCGGCAGATGCAGGGTCAGGGTGTGTCCCCGCTCGGCGCTGCGTGCGGTCAGCAGGAGCAGCCCCAGCCGCTCGGCCGCGACCTCGGCATCCGCGATACGGCGCTGCACCAGCCGCGCCACCGCCTCGTCCGAGGTCCCGTCCTCCAGCCGGCCCTGGATCAGCAGCGCCGTCTCGTGCAGCCGCGCGGTCCCCTCCCGCACGTCGGCGAGCGCCTTCTCCATGTCGTCGGGACCGGCGTCGAGCAACGCGAGCTGCGCGGTGACGAGTTGGGCGAACCGCGCCCGGAACGCCCGTCGCAACCGGTCCAGCGTCCCGGCCGGTGTCTGAGGCACCAGCGCGAACCGCACCAGCGCACTGCACGCGAAGGCGACACCGATCACGCCGTACAGCACCGGCAGGACGGAGACGGTGGCGCCGACGAACAGGGACAGGAAGTAGATCTGGAAGCCGATCAGCCCGAGCGCGGTGCCGCGGTCGCCGAACCGGCGGCTGTAGACCGCGCCGAAGATCAGCAGGACGAAGAAGACGTCACCGGCGACCACCCGCGAGTTCAGCAGCGCGCTCAGCGACACCGAGGCCAGCGCCACCGGCAGACCGAGCGCGAGCGTCACCGCCTGCCGCCCGCGCCGCTTCTCGCGGATGGCGAACGTGGAGACCATCGCCGCCATCGCCCCGGCCACCAGATGCGGCACCGAGGCATGGAGCAGGGAGAGCACGGCCAGCGTGAGCGCGATCGAGGTCACCGTCCGCAGTCCGGCCGTCAGCCGCAGCAGCCCGGGATCGGACGCCGCGACGCGATCCCGCACCCGTGCCCACGCCGCCCGTCCCGCTGCCCTCACGCCGCCTTACTCTCCCCGGGTTCAGACCAAGATCCGTACCACCGATGCTACGGCTCCAGGGACCCGGACCCCTCGATACGCTCCCGCACCTGCTCCGGCGAGAGATACGAGTCGGTGTACTCGAAGTCCTTCAGCGTGGCCGGTTTGCGGGCCTGGAATCCGGTGCGCACGAAGTCGTCGCCGGCCAGCGCGTTGAGCGTCCAGTTCGTCGCCACGCGGACCTTGGCGACGTTGGTGCGCAGCGCCGACCAGTGGTAGCCGCGGGCCACGACCTGGGCGGGCAGACCGCGCAGTTCGATACCGAGCGGCTTGGACACCGCGTCCTTGCCGCCGAGGTCCACGACCAGCCCGAGGTCCTTGTGGACGTAGGGCTTCAGGGGCTGGTTGCGCAGGGTCGCGATCACGTTGTCGGCGACCACCTTGCCCTGGCGCATGGCGTGCTGCGCGGTCGGCGGGCAGATCGCGCCGTCCTCGCCCTTGGCCTCGTCCGGCACGGCACCGGCGTCGCCGAGCGCGAAGACTCCGTCGTGCCCGGGGAGGCTCATGTCGGTGGAGACCGCGAGCCGCCCCCGCACCGTCTCCGCGCCGAGCGTGGCGATCAGCGGGCTGGCGACCACCCCCGCCGTCCAGATCAGCGTGCGGGTGGGCACCACCCGGCCGTCCGTGAAGGTGACCTCCTCGGGGCCCGCCTTGGCGATGGAGACACCCAGGGAGATGTCGATACCCCGCTTGGTCAGGATCTCCTGCGCGCTGCGGCCGAGCTTGTCGCCCAGCTCGGGCATCAGCTTCGGCGCGATGTCGATGAGGTGCCACTTGATCAGACCCGGGTCGATCCGCGGATAGCGCTTGATCGCCCCGTGCGTCAGCTTCTGCAGACAGGCGGCCGTCTCGGTGCCCGCGTACCCGCCGCCGACCACCACGAACTGCAGCCGCGAGGCCTTCTCCGCCGGATCGTCGCTCGCGTCCGCGAGATCGAGCTGGGTGATCACGTGGTCGCGGATGTAGGCGGCCTCGGCGAGGGTCTTCATGCCGAAGGCGTGATCGGTCAGCCCCGGGATGTCGAAGGTGCGGGTGACGCTGCCGGGGGAGAGCACGATGTAGTCGTAGGGCTCGTTGACGATCTCGTCGTTGATCGTGCGGATCACACAGACCTTGGCCTTGAGGTCCACACCGATGGCGCCGCCCGGGATGATCCGGGTGCGGTACCTGCTGCTGCGGCGCAGCGAGACGGCGATCGACTGCGGGGTCAGGACGCCGGAGGCGACCTGGGGCAGCAGGGGCAGATAGAGCTGGTAGGAGAACGGTGTCACCAGCGTGACCTCGGCCTCCTGAGGGGTCAGTTTCCGTTCCAGACGGCGAACGCACTCCACTCCTGCGAAGCCTGCGCCAACCACCAGGATCCTCGGTCGTGTCACGGTGTTCATCCCTTCTGCGGCTCCAGGCGGTCCGCCTCGACGCCGTACGCCTGCCCCGGATCGCTGCTTCGCACCACATCGATCCCACCGTGCGGCAAGCCGTTCCGCCAGTTGGGCGCGGCAGGCAGTCGAACGCGTGGAGCACCAGCATGCCCCGCCGACGTCCGGCGTACGCACCGGGCGTGTGAACAAAAGGGGTAGGTGAATCAGCCTCGACCGGCCCTTGGGGGACCGGAACGGATCGTAGAGTGCACGCCATGTCGCACACTCAGCCCGACCCGGGGTCGGGCTTCCGCACCCAGAACATCGACGCCGGCAACGTGACGCGGCTGGTGGCCGCGCTCGACATACAGGAAGCCAATCCGGGCGTACGACGGCTGCGTGCGTGGGCGCACGAGGCGCTCGCGCCGGTCAGCGGTGAACGGGCCCTCGACATCGGGTCCGGTACCGGCTCGACCACCCGTGAACTGGCCGCGGCGGTCGGCCCGAACGGATCTGCGCTCGGCGTCGAACCCAACCCCGGACTGCGGGCGATCGCCGAGCAACGGGCCGCGTCGGCCGGCAGCCCGGCCCGCTTCACCGACGGCGACGCGCTGTCCCTGCCCGTGCCCGACGCCTCCGTCGACGTCGTCTGGTGCGAACGGGTACTCCAGCACCTCGCGGAACCGGACAAGGCGGTCGCCGAGATGGCCCGGGTGCTGCGCCCCGGCGGACGCGTGGCCCTGCTCGACACCGACTGGGCGACCACGATCCTGCACCCCGGGGACCCGGAGATCATGGCCGCGTTCACCTCGGGCGCCCTCACCGGGGCCGCCAACCCGTACTCCGGACGCCGACTCGTCGGCCAGCTCAGCGCGGCCGGGCTCGTCGTCGACGACCGGGGTTCGCAGGCGCTGCTCCAGGACCACCGGTCGGTCGTCTGGCCGCTGGTGCGCATGCTGGGCGAGTCCGCGGTGCGCCGCGGCGCACTGACCGAGGCCCAGCGCGACCGCGCCTACGCCGACCTCACCGAGGCCGCCGAACAGGGCGCGCTGCACATGTCCGTGACGATGTTCGCCGTCGTCGCCCACCGCCCGGAGTGACCCCCGGCCGGTGATCTCACCGGAACACGTTGTCCGAGTCGTCCCAGCCCGTGAGCTGTTCGTCCGCCTGCGGCTGCCGCGGGGTTCGCGCGCGTGCCTGGTACATCGCGTCGATCTCGAACGCGTAGTGCCGCACGATCGCGTCCCTGCGCAGTTTCATCGACGGCGTCAGCAGCCCGCCCGCGACGTCGAACGGCTGCGGGAGCACCCGGAACACCCGGATCGACTCGGCGCGCCCCACAGGGCTGTTGGCGGCCGCCACGGCCCGTGTGATCTCCTCCCGCAGCGCGTTCTCCTCACGCGCCTCCCGGCCCCGCGCGTCGCTCTGCAGGGCCAGCCCGGCCCGCCAGTGCGCCACGAACTCCGGGTCCAGGGTGAGCAGCGCCCCCACACAGGGACGGTCGTCGCCGACGACCACCGCCTGATGGATCAGGGGATGCATCCGCAGCCGGTTCTCCAGGGCGGCCGGCGCGACGCTCTTGCCGCTGCTGGTGATGATGATGTCCTTCTTGCGGCCGGTGATCGTCAGATACCCCTCGGTGTCCAACCGCCCGATGTCCCCGGTCGCCAGCCAGCCCCCGTGCAGCGCGGCCCGGGTCGCCCGCTCGTCGTTGATGTAACCCTGGAACACCGACGGCCCGTGCACCAGGATCTCGCCGTCCTTCGCGACCCGGATCTCCGTGCCCGGCAGCGCCTGCCCCACCGTGCCGATCTTCTCCCGGCCCAGCGGCTGCATCGTGATCCCGCCGGCGGTCTCCGTCAGACCGTAGCCGTCGTGCACGAAGATGCCGATGCCCGCGTAGAACAAGGACAGTTCACGGTTCAGGGGAGAGCCGCCCGACGTGGCGCGCACCACCCGGCCGCCCAGCCCGGCGCGCAGCTTGCGGTACACCGTCCGCTCGAACACGGCGTGCTGGAGCCGCAGATCGAAGCCGGGGCCCGAACCCCGGCCGAGTCTCTGTCTCTCCTCCGCCGTGGCGAAGTCCCGCGCGGTCGCCGCCGCCCGCTCGAACAGGGCGCCCCGGCCGGTCTGTTGGGCCGTACGGAGAAAGTTCTTGTAGATCTTCTCGAAGATCGACGGCACGGCGTACAGATACGTGGGCCTGAACGAACGCAGCGCCGACACCAGCGCCGCCTCGGTCATCTCCGGCTCGTGTGCCATCACCCAGCCGCCGCGCATGCACAGGCCCTGGATCATCAGGCCGTACACATGGGAGAAGGGCAGGAAGGCGAGGACCGCGGGCTGTTCCCCCGGCAGGGCCGCCGTGTGCGACCAGCCCGCGAGCAGCGTGTCGCAGGGGCTGGCCAGACTGCGGTGGCTCAGCGCGCAGCCCATCGGGCGGCCCGAGGTGCCCGAGGTGTAGGCGATGACCGCGGTCGAGTCCGGCATCACGATCCGGCGCAGCGAGTCCACCGTGGTCTGCGGGATGTACGTGCCCCGCTCCACGAGTTGGGACAGCGCCCCGGCGTCGAGCTGCCAGACGTGCCGCAGCAACGGCAGCGCGGCGCACACCGTGCCGACCGTCATGATGCCCTGCTCGTCCTCCACCACCACGGCCACACAGCCGGCGTCCCGCAGCATCCACTCGACCTGCTCGCGCGAGGACGTCGGGTGCACCGGCACGATCTCCGCGCCCACCGCCCACAGGGCGTGGCTGAACACCGTCCACTCGTACCTGGTACGGGCCATGATCGCGACCCGGCTGCCCGGCGAGATCCCCGAGGCGATCAACCCCTTGGCCACATCGACGACTTCGTCCCGCAGCTCGACGGCCGTCACCTCCTCCCACACCGTGGCGGAGGGGTCGGGCCGGCGGGCGATCAGCGGCAGGGTGGGATGGACGTCCGCGGCCTCGAAGACGCTGTCGGCGAGGCCGCCGCTGAGGGTCGACGTGGCGGCAGGGGTGAGGGGGGAGGTCAGAGGTGGAGCGACGGCGAAGTCGCGCATGCGCTGCTCCTGGGTTGTACGGGGCGTGACGCTGCCGATCACTACTGTTATCGACGGTGCTCGAATCTAGCCCAGGTGTGAGCGATTGGTGAGGGGAACAGGGAAGTGCCCTTACGGAGTTTGGTGGTTGAGTGGGGACTGCACGACAGGACGGGGGGCACGCGGACATGGACGTGGTGGATCTCGGTGAGTTGAGGGCACGCGATTTCGGCTATCTGGACGCCGAAGGACACACCTATCTCGACTACACGGGCGCGGGACTCGCCCCCAGTCCCCTGGTCAGGGCCAGGGCGGCGCGGATCACCGGGAGCGTCTTCGGTAATCCGCACTCGGAGAGCCCCGCCTCGCGCGCCTCGGGCGACCTGCTGGCCGACGCCCGCGCCGCGGTGCTGCGGCACTTCGCCGCCGACCCGGCCGAGTACACGGTGGTGTTCACCGCGAACGCGACGGCCGCGCTCCGCCTGGTCGGCGAGTCCTACCCGTTCGCCTCCGGCAGCCGGCTCGTGATGCTGCTCGACAACCACAACTCCGTGAACGGACTGCGTGAGTACGCGCGCGCCGCCGGCGCGAAGACCGAGTATGTCCCGGTCCACGGCCAGGAGTTGGCCATCGACGAGCAGCGGATGCGCACCGCGCTCACGGCCCGCAGACGCCAACGCGGACTCCTCGCCTATCCGGCGCAGAGCAACTTCACGGGCGTACGCCACTCCCTGGACTGGATCGCCGCGGCACAACAGCACGGCCACGACGTCCTGTTGGACGCCGCCGCGTTCGTGCCGACCAACCCCCTCGACCTGTCCCGCTTCCACCCCGACTTCACCGTGGTGAGCTGGTACAAGGTGTTCGGCTACCCCACCGGCATAGGCAGCCTGATCGTCCGCCGCGAGGCCCTCGCCAGGCTGCGCCGCCCCTGGTTCTCCGGGGGCACCATCTACGCCGCGAGCGCCCAGGCGCAGTGGCACGTCCTCGCGGACGGCGAGGCCGCCTTCGAGGACGGCACCGTCAACTTCCTCTCCATACCGGACATCACGGCCGGCCTGGAGTGGATCGACACCATCGGCATGGACCGGGTGCACGACCACGTGGCCCGGCTGACCGGCCAACTCCTCACGGGAGTCGCCGGGTTACGGCACAGCGACGGCTCCCCGATGGTGCGGGTCTACGGCCCCACCGACAGCGGACCCGCGCGCGGCGGCACCGTCGCCCTCAACCTCCTCGACGCGGACGGCCGGGTGATCGACGAACGGGTCGTCGCCCAGGACAGCGCCGAGCACCGCATGTCGCTCCGCTTCGGCTGCTTCTGCAACCCGGGCGCCGGAGAGGCCGCGTTCGCCCTGCCCCTGCGCAGCCTGCGCTCGGCGGCCCGCACACCGATGGGCTCCCTGGAGGAGTACCTGGACGTGCTGGGACTCCCGTCCGCCGGCGCCGTCCGCGTCTCGGTGGGCGTCTCCTCGCAGCCCAGGGACGTGGACACCTTCCTGGAGTTCGTCGCGGACACCTACCGGGACCGCGTACCGACGGTGGCCGGCCTCGCCGACCGGGCGGGCTGCTGAGCGGCGGGCTCCCGGTCACCGCCCCGCGCGGGCCGCCGACACCCCCTGACGGCACCTGCGCACCAACACCGCCCAGGTCGCCGCCAGGAACAGCACGTTGAACCCCGTCAGGATCAACCAGCCGCGCCCGGCCGGATGCGCGAACGAGTCGCCGTAGGACCGCAGCAGCGGCGGACCCGCAGGGGAGCCGCCGTCGCGCCACAGGCTCTCCAGGCCGATCGCGCCACCCAGCGCCTCGAACGCCCAGCGGTTGGTCATCGCCCAACTGATCGCCTCGCCGACCGGCGCCATCCGGGGCACGGGCACGAAGGCCCCCGAGAACAGCACCTGCGGGAAGCAGAGCAGCGGCAGCATCAGCGTTGCCTGGCCCGGTTCCGTGACCGCGGCCGAGGTGAGCAGCCCGAGGGCGAGCGCGGCGGCCGAGGCCAGCACACTGGTGAGGAACAGCGAGGCGTACGTGCCCCAGCCCGCCGCCGGCAGCCGGTCCAGCGCGCGCAGCACCGCGAGCAGCAGCGCGTCCGCGGCGGCCAGCACCGGCAGCACGGTCGTCAGCTTCGAGGCGACGTACGGTCCGATCCGCACCCCGGCCAGCCATTCGCGGCGCAGCACCGCCAACTCCGGGCAGATCTGCAGCAGTCCGTACGTCAGCCCGAAGAAGAACGCCCCGAACGCGATCCAGAACATGATCATCGCCGTGGACCCGGGATCCGGCGCCGCCGGATCGAACGCCCCCGCCCGGAACAGCACCGCGAACATCGCCACGATCATCACCGGCGACCCCACGAACACGGCGACCGACAGCCGGTTGTGCACCAACAGCGCCGTCGTGCGACGGGTCAGCAGCGCCCACTGGCGTACGGCGCCGACGCGCGGTGGACGGTGCGCGGCAGGCGCCGGGAGTTGGTCGGTGGGCGCTGCCGGGGCCGCCCGCTCGGCACGCTTCCCCTCCGCCACCGCCGCGTACACGTCCTCCGCCGTCTCCGCGCCGAACGCTCCGAGCAACGCGTCCGGCGGCCCCACGAACGCGACCGACCCGCCCGGCGACAGGAACACGACCTGGTCGCAGCGCGGCAGATCGGCCAGGACATGCGTGGTGATCACGACGGTGGTACCGGCCTCGGCCAGCCGCCGCAGGATGGCCAGCAGAGCGGCCCCGGTGACCGGATCGAGCCCGGAGGTGGGCTCGTCGAGAAAGAGCACCCTCGGCCGGGTGAGCAACTCGGCCGCGATACAAGCCCGTTTGCGCTCCCCGCCGCTCAGCGCGCGCACGGGGGTGTCGGCGCGCCGGGTCAACCCGAGGACGTCGAGGACCTCTGTCACCCGCGTCGGCACCGCCCCACCCGGCATCCGCAACCGTCCCGCGAACTCCAGCGTGCGCCGCAGCGGCAGCTCACGATGGATCACGTCCTCCTGCGGCACATACCCGAACTCCGGCCCGGGCGGCCCCGGTCGGGCACCGTCGTGCAGCACGTCCCCCGAGGCCGGGCTCTGGAGTCCCGCCAGGGTCTGCAACAGCACCGTCTTGCCCGCCCCGCTGCTGCCCGCGATCACGGTGAGCTGCCCGGCCCCGACCTCGAGCGACACGTCGTCCAACACCCGCCCGGCGCCCCGCACTTCCTGCGTGACGCCCCGCAACTCCAGCTGCAGGCCGGTTACTTGGGTGGGGTCGGGGCGAGTCGGCGTCGGCATGGGAGCAGCATGTCACCCCGGTGTCAGCCACACCGTCGCGAGGGGCGGGAGGGTGAGCCTGATGTGACCGTCCCGCGGTTTGACCGGATCGGGGTTGGTGACGCCGCTGCCTCCGTAGCGGGCGTTGTCGGTGTTGAGCGTCTCGCGCCACGCGGGGATGTCGTCCGGGACACCGAGGCGGTAGTCGTGGCGGACAACGGGGGAGAAGTTGCTGACGGCGAGGAGAGGGGAGCCGTCGGCGTCGTAGCGGAGGAACGCGAAGACGTTGTCCTCGGCCGCGTCGCCCACCACCCAGCGGAATCCGACGGGTTGGGTGTCGAGCTGCCACAGGGCGGGGGTGTCGCGGTAGACGGTGTTGAGGTCGCGGACGAGGCTCTGGACGCCCCGGTGGTCGGGCTCCGCGTCGTACGCCGGGTCGAGGAGCCACCAGTCGGGGCCGTGGGATTCGGACCATTCGGCGCCTTGGGCGAACTCCTGGCCCATGAAGAGGAGTTGCTTGCCCGGGTGGGCCCACATGAACCCCAGGTACGCCCGGTGGTTGGCTCGCTGCTGCCACCAGTCGCCGGGCATCTTCGAGACCAACGCCTGTTTGCCGTGGACGACTTCGTCGTGCGAGATGGGGAGCACGTAGTTCTCGCTGTACGCGTACACCATCGAGAAGGTCATCTCGTTGTGATGGAACTTTCGGTGGACGGGCTCGTGTGCGATGTAACCGAGCGAGTCGTGCATCCAGCCCATGTTCCACTTCAGCCCGAAACCGAGGCCGCCTGTGTCG
This sequence comes from Streptomyces sp. NPDC005492, assembly GCF_040605995.1. NCBI lineage: Bacteria > Bacillati > Actinomycetota > Actinomycetes > Kitasatosporales > Streptomycetaceae > Streptomyces > Streptomyces sp. NPDC005492. Next base: position 4,088 of record NZ_JBEXDX010000067.1, on the reverse strand, counting down.
GTCGGCCGGGTCACGCCGTCCCAGGCGGTGGACTCCTCGGCGATGGTGACGACGCCGGGCGCCCTGCGGTACACGGTCGCGTTCATCTCCTGGAGGAAGGCGACGGCGTCCAGGTCGTCGCGCCCGCCATGGACGTTCGGGGTCCACTGGCCCGAGTCGCGGGAGTAGTCGAGGTAGAGCATCGAGGCGACCGCGTCCACGCGCAGGCCGTCGATGTGGAACTCCTGGCACCAGTAGACGGCGTTCGCCACCAGGAAGTTGCGCACCTCGGTCCGCCCGAGGTCGAACTCGTACGTCCCCCAGTCCGGGTGCTCGGCCCGGCGCGCGTCCCCGGGCTCGTACAGCGGCTCGCCGTCGAAGCGGGCCAACGCCCAGTCGTCCTTGGGGAAATGGGCGGGCACCCAGTCCATGATGACGCCGATGCCGGCCTGATGCAGGGCGTCGACGAGGAACTTGAAGTCGTCGGGGGTGCCGAGGCGGGCGGTCGGGGCGTAGAAGCCGGTGACCTGGTAACCCCACGACCCGCCGAAGGGGTGCTCGGTCACCGGCATGAACTCGACGTGGGTGAAGCCCAGATCGCTGACATACGCGGGGAGTTCGACGGCGAGCTGACGGTACGTCAAGCCTTGGCGCCAGGAGCCGAGATGCACCTCGTACACGGAGAACGGCGCTTCGTGCACCGGCGTTTGCCCCCGTCGGGCGAGCCACTCCTCGTCGTTCCACTCGTGGTGCGAGGCGGTCACGATGGACGCGGTGGCGGGAGGCTCCTCCGTCCGGCGTGCCATCGGGTCCGCCTTGAGGAAGCGGTCCCCGTACCGGGAGGTGATCTCGAACTTGTAGCGGGCGCCGTCGCCCACACCCGGCAGGAACAGCTCCCACACACCCGACGAACCGAGCGAGCGCATCGGGAAGGCGGTCCCGTCCCAGGAGCTGAAGTCCCCGGCGACACGCACCCCTTGAGCGTTCGGCGCCCACACGGTGAAGCGCGTGCCGGCCACTCCGTCATGCGTCATCGGCTCCGCGCCGAGCGCCTTCCACAGCTCCTCGTGCCGCCCCTCCCTGATGAGATGCAGGTCGAGATCGCCGAGCGCGGGCAGGAAGCGGTACGGGTCATGCACCTCGTGCTCGTCGTCCTCCGTGTACGACACCAGCAGCGTGTACTCCGGGATCACCTCGAGCGGCAGCACGCAGGAGAAGAGCCCGCCCCCTTCCGAGGCGAGCGGCCTGCGCGTCCCGTCGACCACGACACTCACGGCACGGGCATACGGCCGCAACACCCGAAACCCCACCCCACCCGGAACCAGCCGCACACCGAGCAGCGCGTGCGGGTCGTGGTGGGCACCGGAGAGGAGACGGTCGCGGTCGGCGGGGTCCAGGGGGGTGGAGGGGGTGGGGCCGTCCGCGGGAACTGGGAGGGCCGTGGGCGCGGAGGTGGTTGTGGTCGGGCCCTCGCGCACTTGGGTGGCATGCGCGGGCGAGCCGCTTGTTTCCGGCGCTTCGGTCACGGCCCGGTCGCTGGTCTTCGGTGCGCTGGGCGCGGTGGGGCCGCCGGATTTCGGTGCGTCGGGAGTGGTTGGGTCGGTGGTCTCCGGGGTGGCGGGCGTGGGCGCGCCGGTCGTTTCGGGTGCGCGTGTGACGGCCGAGGGCGGGGAGGCGGCCGCGGTCGAGCCCTTGTGCACCCCGGTGGCACGCGCGGGCGAGCCGACCGTTTTCGGCGCTTCGGTCCGGGCCCGGTCGCTGGTCGCCGGTGCGCTTGGCGTGGTCGAACTGCCGGTTTCCGGTGCGGCGGCCCCGATGAGCGAACCGCTCCTTGCCGATGCCTCGGGCATGGTCTGGTCGCCGGTGTCCGGTGCGCCTGACGTGGTGGTGCTGTCGGTCTCCGGTACGCCTGACTCGGTCGGCCCGCAGGCCCCCGCTGTGGCGGACCCAGTCGGTTCGTCCGGGTGGGGGGCGGTGGGCGTGGACGGACCGCCCGTCTCCTGAGGTGACGTGTCTCGCAGGGCCACGGAGTTCAGCCTCCTCGGACGGCGAGTCGTTCGATCGCCGCCATGGGTACGGGAAGCCAGTCCGGACGGTGTCTGGCCTCGTACAGCACTTCGTAGACCGCGCGGTCCGTCTCGTAGGCGCGCAGCAGGGCGTGTTTGGTGCGGGGGTCCCAGCTTGCCCGGGCGGCGTAGCCCGCACAGTAGGCCTCCCGGCAGCGGCGCGCCCATTCGGGGCGCCAGGGGCGGCGCTGCCGGGCCGCGTAGTCGAAGGAGCGCAGCATCCCGGCGATGTCACGGACCGGGGACTGCGCGCTGCGCCGTTCCGCCAGTGGCTTGGACGGCTCGCCCTCGAAGTCGATGACGAACCAGTCGCGGCCGGCCCGCAGCACCTGCCCGAGATGCAGGTCGCCGTGGATGCGCTGGGCGGGCGGCCCCGCATCGCGGCCGACGAGCGCGCCGAAGGCGGTCCGCAACCCCGGAACGAACGGCCGCAGAGCGGGGACCGAGTGCGCGGCGGCTTCCAGACGCTCGGTCATCGCCGCCGCCGTACGCTCGTTCTCGGTACCGGCGCCGGACGGAAAGGCGGCGGCCAGCGTGAGATGGATATCGGCGGTGGCCTGCCCCAACTCATGGGCCTCGGTGGTGAATTCGTCACCGATGGCGAGTGCGTGCAGTGCCAGCGCCCAGCCGTCCGAGGCGTCCGGCAGGAACGGCTGGAGCACACCGAGCGTCGCAGCCCGCGGCTCGGCCGTCCGGAACCACGCCACCGGCGCGGGGACCCGTGTACAACCCTGCGCCGCCAGCGCGCCCGGCAGCTCCAGGTCCGGATTGACGCCGGGCTGGATGCGCCGGAACACCTTCAGGATGTACCGGTCGCCGTACACCAGCGAGGAGTTGGACTGCTCGGCGTCCAGCAGCCGAGGCGCGAGACCGGCGGGCACCGGCACCGACGGGTCCGCCTCGAAATGCAGGGGGCCCGCCGTACCGGGATGCCGCAACCGCTCCAGCAACAGCTCCGCCGACCGCGGATCCTGCAAGGCGTCGTACACCGCGAGCCCGGCCAACGGACCTTCGTGCACACGGCCGATGAAGGCACGGGCCAGTCGCGGAGAGACGTGTTCCCGTACGCCGAGCAGGAGTTGGTAGCAATCACCGGGCGGGGGAGTGCCGCCCGGCGCGGGAACTCCCGTGTGGGAGGCGTGGACCAGCAGATGGAGACAGCCCGGGAAGAGTTCCGTCGTGGACAGCACGTCGAGGTCGGTCACCGGCCGGTCCTTGCCGGCGAACCAGCGCTGCCCGGGCAGCCATTCGCGCAGCAGCCCGGTGAGCGTGGCAGCGGGCCGGTCGATGCCGGGGCCGCTCGGTCGGCGGGGTGCGGTGGTCTTCGACATGGTCACGTGTCCTTTCGCCGGCACATCCTCAACGGCGTCGGCCGATGCGGGTAGCGACTCGCGAGAGCCGGAACCAGTAGAAGCCGTGCCCCGCGAGCGTCAGCAGATACGGCAGTTCACCGATGGCCGGGAACCGCACCCCGCCGATCAGCTCCACGGGATGCCGACCGTCGAACTCCCGCAGATCGAGCATCGTGGGCTGCGCGAACCGCGAGAAGTTGTGCACACAGAGCACGAGGTCGTCCTCGTACTCCCGCAGGAAAGCGATCACCGCCGGGTTCGAGGACTGGAGTTCCGTGTACGAGCCGAGGCCGAACGCCGGGTTCTGCTTGCGGATCTCGATCATGCGGCGGGTCCAGTGCAGCAGCGAGGAGGGCGACGACATCGACGCCTCGACGTTGGTGACCTGGTAGCCGTAGACCGGATCCATGATGGTCGGCAGGAAGAGGCGCCCCGGATCGCAGGTGGAGAAGCCCGCGTTCCGGTCGGGTGTCCACTGCATCGGTGTGCGGACGGCGTCGCGGTCGCCGAGCCAGATGTTGTCGCCCATGCCGATCTCGTCGCCGTAGTAGAGGATCGGCGAGCCGGGGAGGGACAGCAGTAGGGCGGTGAACAGTTCGATCTGGTTGCGGTCGTTGTCCAGGAGGGGGGCCAGCCTGCGCCGGATGCCGATGTTGGCGCGCATACGCGGGTCCTTCGCGTATTCGGCCCA
>NZ_JBEXDX010000066.1:0-34389 GCF_040605995.1 Streptomyces sp. NPDC005492 | reverse complement strand
CCCGGGTGGGGGCCGCCGTGGGGGGGCGCCGCCGGGGGCGGGGGCACCGGGGGGGGGGCCGGTTTGCCGCCCCCACGGACCAGGTTCTGCTGGTGACCTGCACCAGGCTCTCCGTGGAGAAGAAGCCCGGCACGGCGCTCGACGCTCTGGAGGCGCTGGTGCGGCGCGGGCGGCGGGCGGTCCTCGTGGTCGCCGGGGACGGGCCGCTGCGGGCCCGGCTCGAACAGCGGGCGCGGGAGCGCGGGTTGCCGGTCACGTTCCTCGGGCACGTCTCCGACCGGCGGCTGCTCGGCGCGCTCCAGGCCTCCGCCGACGTGTGCCTGGCACCCGGGCCCGCCGAGACCTTCGGGCTCGCCGCCCTGGAGGCCATGGCCTGCGGCACGCCCGTGGTGGCCAGCGCCTCCTCCGCGCTCCCCGAGGTCATCGGCTCCGCAGGCGCCACGGCGGCGGACAACGGCGCGGCCTTCGCGGACGCCGTGGACATGCTGCTCGAACGCCCCGAGACGGAGCGGCGGGAGATCGCACGCGCGCGTGCGGAGTGCTTCGGCTGGCACACCGCGGTCGACGCGTTCCTCGCCGCGCACGACGCGGATGTCCCGGTACGGCGCTTCGTGCCCGGAGGCGTGGCATGAGAACGGTCCGTTTCGTCGCCCTCGGTGACTCGCTCACCGAGGGCGTGGGGGATCCCGTCGGCGAGGCCTGGCGCGGCTGGGCCGCGCTGCTCGCCGGCGGGCTGGCCGAACAGCCCGAGAAAACAGTGGAGTTCACGAACCTGGCGGTCAGCGGGGCGCAGTCCAGGGACGTACTGGAACGGCAGACCCCGGCCGGGCTCGCCCTCGAGCCGGACGTCGTGTCCGTCGTCATCGGCGTCAACGACACCCTGCGCTGCACCTTCGACATCCAGGCCCTCGCCGCCCGCCTCGACAAGGTCTACGCGGCCTTCACCGCGCAGGGCGCGGTCCTGCTCACGGCCTGTCTGCCCGACCCCGGCGCGATGCTCGGCCTGCCGGGCGCGCTGGCCCGCCCGCTGGCCCGGCGGCAGCGCGCGGTGAACACCGTGGTGCACGCGCTCTCCGAGCGGTACGGGGCCGTGCATCTGCACGCGGCCGAGGGCGAGTGGATCATGGACCCGGCGATCTGGAGCGCGGACCGGCTGCACCCCGGCGAGCGCGGCCACCGTCAACTGGCCCTGCGCTTCCACGCGTTGCTCGCCGAGGAGGGCGTGGCCTCGGGGGCCGCGCCCTCGCCCGAGCCCGAGTTCCCGGCCCCCACCCGGTCGGCCAGCCTGCTGTGGCTGGCGACCGCCGGTACCGGGTGGGTGGCCCGCCGCTGCACCGATCTGCTGCCGCAACTCCTCAGGCTGGCCGCGAGCGAGATGCGCCACCGCGCGCGGGGCACGAGCGCGCGGCTCGACCTGAGCGCGTCCCACGCGGTGTCGATGGCCCTGGCCTCCCTGTCGGTGCAGCAGGAGCAGCCGGACGCCGCATAGGGCGTACGGGGGCTCAGCGGCGGCGTACGGCCACGAAACGGACCGGGGTGCCGGGCACCGCCTGGGCGGCCGCCGGGAGGTCCGTGGGGCGGACGACGGCGATCACCGGATAGCCGCCGGTGGTCGGATGGTCGGCGAGGAAGACCACCGGGCGGCCGTCCGGGGGCACCTGGACGGCGCCCAGGACCATGCCCTCGCTGGGGAGTTCACCGGTCAGGGCCCGCTCCAGGGCGGGCCCCTCGGTGCGCAGTCCGATGCGGTTGCTCGCCGAGGACACCTGATAGGCGCGCGAGGTGAACGCGCGGACGGCCTCCGGGGTGAACCAGTCGGCACGCGGCCCCAGGGTCACCCGCAGCACCAGTTCGGCCGGGGGAGCCGGCTGCGGGGCGACGTCCACGCACGCGTGGCGGATCGCCGGGGAACCCAGCGGCAGTATGGCGCCGTTCGTGAGCGGCGGCGGACCGAGCCCGGACAGCAGGTCCGTGGAGCGGCTGCCGAGCACCGGCTCCACGCCGACTCCACCGGCGAAGGCGACGTAGGAGCGCACTCCGGAGACGGCCGTTCCGATGTTCAGGAGCGCCCCCGCCGGCACATGCACGGGTGCGCCCCAGGCGGCGGGCCGTCCGTCCACCGTGACCGGGCACGGCGCGCCGCCGACGGCCACGAGGATCGTTGAACGAGGCCGTACGGCACAGCCGTTGAGGGTCGTCTCCAGGACGGCCGCTTCGGGGGGATTGCCGACCAGGCGGTTGACGATCGCCGCCGCGGGCCCGTCGAGCGCCCCGGAACGCGGCACCCCGAGGTGCGCGTGGCCGGGCCGCCCCAGGTCCTGCACGGTGGTCAGGGCCCCGGCCCGGACGACGGCGAGCGCGCGGTCCGTCATACGTCCGCCACCGGGACGAAGCGTACGAGCGTGCCCGGCGACAGCAGCGCGGCCGGTTCACGGGTGTGGTCCCACAGCACCGCGTCCGTCGTGCCGATGAGCTGCCAGCCGCCCGGCGAGGCACGCGGGTACACGCCGGTGTACGGGCCCGCCAGACCCACGGCACCGGCATGGACGGCCGTGCGCGGGGTGGCCCGGCGCGGGACGTCGTAGCGGGCCGGGAGGCCGGTGAGGTAGCCGAAACCGGGGGCGAACCCGCAGAAGGCGACACGGAACTCGGTGGCCGCGTGGATGCGGCCCACCTCCCGCTCGGGGACGCCCCACAGGGCGGCGACGTCGGCGAGGTCCGGGCCGTCGTAGCGCACCGGGAGCTCGACCACCTCACGCGTGCGTGGGGGAGCGGGGGGCGGTTCGGAGGTGGTCAGTTCGGCGGCGAGACGAGCCGGGTCGGCGAGGCCGTCGAGGAGGACCGTGCGGGCGGCGGGGACGATCTCGCGGACGGTGAGCAGGCCCTCCGCGCGGCGCCGCAGCAGCTCCGCGCGGACGGCCTCGGCCTCCTCCCCTGAGGCGACCTCGACGAGCAGCGCGTCCTCGCCGACGGGCAGGGCCCTCATGCGAAGGCCTCCACCCGGACACCCGACTCCAGGAGCCGCTCGCGGACCCTGCGGGCCAGTTCGACCGCACCGGGCGTGTCCCCGTGCAGGCACAGGGAGCGGGCCCGCACCTCGATGCGCGCCCCGGAGAGCGCGTCGACCGTCCCGGAGCGGGCCAGGGTCAGCGAGCGCTCCACGACGGCCTCGGGGTCGGTGACCACCGCGCCCTCCTGGCCGCGCGGCACGAGCGTGCCCTCGTCGGTGTAGGCACGGTCCGCGAACGCCTCCGGGACGGCCCGCAGCCCGGCCTTCTCGGCCAGGTCGAGCACGACCGACCCGGGCAGCCCGAGGACCGGCAGCGAGGCGTCGGCGAGGAGCACGCCCTCGATCACCGCGGCGGCCTGCTCCCGGTCGTGCACGACCCGGTTGTAGAGCGCGCCGTGCGGCTTGACGTACGACACGCGCGTGCCCGCCGCGCGGGCGAACACCTCCAAGGCACCGATCTGGTACGCCACTTCGGCCGCCAGCTCGGCGGGCGGCACGTCCATCGCGCGCCGCCCGAACCCCGCCAGGTCCCGGTAGGACACCTGCGCGCCGACCCGGACGCCGCGCTCGGCCGCCAGCTCGCACACCCGCCGCATGGTCACCGCGTCCCCCGCGTGGAAGCCGCAGGCCACGTTGGCGCTGGTGACGACGGACAGGAGCTGTTCGTCGTCGGTGAGATGCCAGCGGCCGAAGCCCTCGCCGAGGTCGGCGTTCAGATCGATCATCATCTCTCCTGGTCAGGCGACGCGGTACTGCTCGTCGCGGGCGTCGGTGACGAACATCTGGCCCGGCGCGTGCGTGATGGCGAACGGCGGGCGGGAGGCCATCACCGCGGCCTGCGGGGTCACTCCGCAGGCCCAGAACACCGGGATGTCGTCCGGGGCCGCGTCCACCGGATCGCCGAAGTCCGGACGCCCGAGGTCCTCGATGCCGAGCCCCGAGGGATCGCCGCAGTGTACGGGGCTGCCGTGCACCGCAGGGAGCAGCGCGGTCTCCCGGATCGCCGTCGCCAGATGCTCCGGCGGCACCGGGCGCATCGACACCACCATCGGACCGTGCAGCCGCCCCGCCGGGCGGCACGGGCGGCTCGTCACGTACATCGGGACGTTGCGGCCCTGCTCGATGTGCCGGATCGGGACACCGGCCTCGCTCAGCGACCACTCGAAGGTGAAGCTGCACCCGATCAGGAACGACACCAGGTCCTCACGCCAGTGCGCGCGCACGTCCGTCGGCTCGTCCGTCAACTCGCCGTCCCGCCACACCCGGTAGCGCGGCAGATCGGTGCGCAGGTCCGCGCCGTCGGCCAGCACCGTCCGCCAGGATCCGGCGTCCGTGACGTCGAGCACCGGACAGGGCTTCGGGTTGCGCTGGCAGAACAGCAGCATGTCGTACGCCCAGTCGGCCGGCACCGAGATCAGGTTGGCCTGGGTGTGGCCCGCCGCGACCCCGGCCGTGGGACCCGTGCGGCCGGCCCGGAAGCGGGCCCGGGCGGTTCGCGGACTCCACGCGCGCGCGTGCTCGTCGACGAGGGTCGGGGGACGGTCCTCCGTGCGGTTCACTCCAGCTCCTTTCCGCGGGTCTCCGGCAGCCCCAGGAGCGCCAGTGCCGCGATGCCGTATCCGATCGCCCCGAAGACGAGTGCCCCGCCCACACCCCAACTGTCGGCCAGGAAGCCCACCAGGGTCGGGAAGACGGCGCCGACCGCGCGGCCCGTGTTGTAGGTGAAGCCCTGCCCGGTGCCCCGCACCGCCGTCGGGTACAGCTCGCTCAGGTACGAGCCGAAGCCGCTGAAGATCGCCGACATACAGAACCCGAGCGGGAAACCGAGCACCAGGAGAAGGGTGTTGGACCCGCTGGGGATGTGCGTGTACGCCAGGATGCAGACCGCCGAGAGCAGCGCGAAGAGCCAGATGTTGCGCCTGCGGCCCAGCACGTCGGTGAGGTAGCCGCCGGTGAGGTACCCCAGGAAGGCGCCGGAGATCAGGAAGGTCAGATAGCCGCCGGTGCCGACCACCGACAGGCCGCGCTCGGTCTTGAGGTAGGTCGGCACCCAGGTGGCGAGGGTGTAGTAGCCGCCCTGGACGCCGGTGGAGAGCAGACCCGCGAAGACCGTCGTCCGCAGCAGGCCCGGTGCTCCGCTCGTGCCCGGCTTGAAGATCGCCGCGAACGAGCCCTTCTGGGAGTTCTGCTCCCGCACGGCCGTCGCCCCGGGGGCGTCATGGACCCGGCGGCGGACCCAGAGGACCAGCAGCGCGGGCAGCGCGCCGGTCCAGAACATCACCCGCCAGGCCAGATCGTCGCCGACGAACGAGAAGACCAGCGTGTAGACGACCGCGGCCAGCGCCCAGCCCACCGCCCAGGAGCTCTGGACCGCGCCGAGCGTACGGCCCCGGTGCTTGGCGCTCGCGTACTCGGCGACCAGGATCGCGCCGACCGCCCACTCGCCGCCGAAACCGAGGCCCTGGAGGGCCCGGAACACCAGCAGCGTCTCGTAGTTGGGCGCGAAGCCGCAGGCCACCGTGAAGACGGCGTACGTGATCACCGTGATCAGCAGGGCCTTGACACGGCCGACCCGGTCGGCGAAGACGCCCGCGACGGCACCGCCGACCGCGGAGACGACCAGTGTGACGGTGGTGAACAGACCGGTCTGGCCGCTGTCCAGACCGAAGTACGCGGCCAGCGCGACCATGCTCAGCGGCAGCGTGAAGTAGTCGTAGGAGTCCAGGGCATAGCCGCCGAACGCGCCGGCGAAGGCGCGGCGGCCGTTCGGACCGAGCGCGCGCAGCCAGGCCAACGCGCCGTCGTCGGCGGTGAGTTCGTCGGAGTCCGGGTGTGCGCCGGTGTTCAGGGCCTGAGGTGGAGGGGTCGTGCTCATGTGCACCTCGCAGAGGGAGGACGGAGGGTGCTGGGGCTGAGCCGTGCCGTGCGGAAGCCGTTGGCGCCCGGGGTGAGCGGAGGCGCCTTGGAGAGCAAGTTAGAGGATCGTTGAACGATCCTTCAAGAGGCTTGTTGTTTCGTTCTTGTATCTGCGGTTGAATTCCGGGCATGGCAGAGCAACTGGCGGGACTGGCCGACGACCGCGCCCTCCTGGGCCGTACGAGCACCGCGGAACGGGTCTCGGACATCCTCAGAAACCGCATCGCCGAGGGCTATTTCCCGCCGGGCACCCGGCTGTCGGAGGACGGCATCGGCGGGACGCTCGGTGTGTCGCGCAACACACTCCGTGAGGCGTTCCGGCTGCTCACCCATGAGCGCCTGCTCGTCCACGAGTTGAACCGGGGCGTGTTCGTCCGGGTCCTGACCGTCGAGGACGTCAAGGACATCTACCGCACCCGCCGCCTCGTCGAGTGCGCCGTCGTACGAGGCCTGGGCGAGCCGCCGTACGTCGTCGAAGGGCTCGCCGCGGCCGTGACGGAAGGGCAGCTCGCGTCCGTCGAGAATGACTGGAAAGTCGTGGGTACGGCCAATATCCACTTCCACCGGGAACTCGTCGCCCTCGCCGGCAGCGAGCGCACCGACGAGCTGATGCGCAGCGTCTTCGCCGAACTCCGGCTCGCCTTCCACCTCGTGGACGACCCGAAGCGGCTCCACGAGCCGTATCTCCAGCGCAACCGCCTGATCCTCCAGGCCCTCCAGGCGGGCGACCGCGCCGAGGCCGAGAAGCTGCTCGCGGTCTACCTCGACGACTCCCTGGAGCGAGTCGTCGACGCGTACCGGCGGCGGGTCGGCGAGGACGGCACGGCGCTGGGCTGAACCTGCGCGAGACGGGACGGCAGCCAGTCACGAGGCTGTGACGGTAGTCGCTTCTGCGTCGTTTGGGTCGTTGTCAGACCGAGGACCTAGTCTGTGCACCGTGACTTCGCCTGCATCGACGGACAGCGTTCCGCCCCAGTTCAGCGCGGGGCCGCGCCCCGCCCCGGGCCCGGCCGCCGACGAGGGACTGGCGCGCCGGCTGCGCGCGCTCGCCTGCACCGCGCCGCTGCACGACCTCGACGTGCGCAAGGCCAACCTCGCGGGCGAGTACTCGGTGTACGGCATGGCGGAGGTGGCCCTCGCCGCCATCGACCTGGTCACCCTCAACATGGACTTCGACACCGGCGCCGACCACGACCAGATAGTGGCCAGGCTCATCCCGCGCATCGCCGCCCAGGCCCCCCGTCGCCCCGTCGCCGAGCACGAGCGCGTAGCCCGCTGGGTCCTGGAGAACCTCATCAACGTCGGCAGCGTCGACCGCGGCTTCCGCACGGTGTACGGCACGTTCGCCCAGGACGGCACCTATGTGCGCCGGGACTACGACTTCAAGCTGATCGAGGAGGTCCCCGGCTACGGCGGCAGCGTCTACCTCCGTACGACGGACGAGGCCGTCAACGTCCTGGTGGGCGCCCTCGACACCGACGTCACCAGCGCGCAGATCGCCGCCGAGGTCAAGCTGGAGGTGCTGATCAGCCGAGGCCGCCTGGCCGACGCGCAGTTGGCCGCCGAGCAGGCCCGGTACCGCACCGTGCAGTACTCGGAGACCCTCCGCCGCGCCCTGGACGCCACGCGGCGCAACGTCCGCGCGGTGGACTGGCTCAACGCCGTGCCCGACATGATCGCCGAGGCCCTCGACCACGTCGCCGACCGGTACCGCCACGAGAACGCGATCCTCACCAACATCCGCAAGGCCCGCGACGAGTCCGAGGACCCCGAACAGAAGCGCCGCGCCGCCGAGTTGGTCGACATCGTCAAGGACTGCATCCGACGGCACACCCAGCTCCAGTCGCGCCTCCTGGAGGCCGGGCCGCTGTTCCGCGCCGAGCAGGACCGGCAGGCCTTCGCCACGCCCATGACGACCTCCGGGACGGACCTCTACGGACATCTCGTCTCGCCCGTTCTGCCGCTCGCCCTGGAGCAGGCGGTCCGGGTCACGGACGCGTTCTTCGCGCACGGGACCGGCCTGCGCACGCCGGTGTCCGTCCGCGTGGGCGACCTCGTCGACATACTGCTGACGCCACCCCAGGAGCGGGAACACCTCGGCGCGGAGATGCCCGAGCCGGACCTCATCGCCACCCCGGACGACAGCCGCTTCAGCGAGGAGCAGTTGGCCGCTGCGATGGAGCTGCTCGATCTTCCTGCGGACGCGCCCCGGCGGTTGTCGGGACTGCTCGCGGAGGCTCGGGACCAGGATGCCGAACTGCCTTACCTGGTAGCCCTGTTGGCCATCCACGCGGCCAGTCCGCCGGTTGGTACGGCGTACCGGCAGGGGGAGCCGAAGCTGCTCTTCGCCGTTGACGACGGGACCGAGCTGGAGGACTCCGAGTTCGGCGGGGCCGATCTCATTGTCGGCACCGCCCTGTTGGACGCGGCCGGGATGGCGGCGGGCCGCACGGAGGCGGCCTAGGCCATGACCCACCGCTCAGTCGACCACTTCAGCAAGGAGCCCCGACCGTGACCGAGCACGTCGAACGGAGTGAGCCGGAGGCCGTCGCCGCGCCGGTGACCGCCGTCATCACACCCGCCGACGCCGCCGACGCGGCCCGGCTCGTCGCGTTCGGGTTGCAGCCCAAACTGCAGCCCGCGCGGGACCAGGAGTACGCGGAGCTGCTCCGCCGCCACCGGGAGGACCCGCCGTTCGCGCGGCTCGCCGACGCCGTGGCCGCCGGGCTCGGGCTGGTCGTCCTGGAGGTGTCCCCGCGCGCCGGCATGGCCGTGACCGCCGCTGAGGACTCCGTGTTCGCCGTGCGCATGGGCGACTACGCGCGCCGCACGGCCGCCGACTCCGGGGACCGCTTCCTGCACGGACTCGCGCATCTCTGCGTCGCCGCGATGGCGTTCCCCCGCCCCGAGGACCTCGCCGACGACGGCTACATCGGGCGCGTCACGGTCAACGGGGTCGACGCCTTCGTACGACAGGCCTGCCGGCGCCTGGAGGAGCGGGCCGACGAACAGGGCCTGAACACCGACCCGGCCACCGACGCGCCCGGCCTGGAGGCCGCCTGGCGGATCTGGGTGAGACGCAGCGCGACCGGAGCCACCAAGGACGCCCGCAGACTGGCCGGTTCGACCACCGGCATCGTCGGCAAGGCGGCCGCCTTCCTCACCGACTCCGGCTTCCTCCAGCGCACCGGCGACGACAACGGCGGTACGTACCGCACCACCGCCCGCTATCAGCTCCAGGTGCGTGACATGGCCGGCAGCGCCGCCATGGCCGAGCTGCTGGAGCTGGGCATCGTCCCCGTCACCGACGGCACCGCGAGCCTGCTGCCCGCCGAGGACACCGAGGACCTGGAGCTGGTGGCCGACGCCGGACTGCCGTTCCACTGCTGAACTCCCCCCACCTGCCGAAGACTTACGACGAGAGTCCGCCATGTACGAGCTGTCCCGGGTCCGCCTCTACTCCATCGGTCCCGCCGGTGCGCGCTACGCCGACACCGTGCTTGACCTGCGGGGCGTGGGCAAGCCCGTGCCCGATCCCGCGCCCACCCAGGCGGAGTTCTTCGAGGACGAGCCCGTCGGGCCGCCGCGCCGCCCCGCACCCGCGGGCGTGCTCTTCCTGGAGAACGGCGGCGGCAAGTCCGTCCTGCTCAAGCTGATCTTCTCGGTGATGCTGCCCGGCCACCGCAACACCCTCGGCGGCGCCAGCTCCGGCGTGCTGCGCAAGTTCCTGCTCGCCGACGACTGCGGGCACGTAGCCCTGGAATGGCAGCACACGCTGACCGGCGAATGCGTGGTCGTCGGCAAGGTCAGCGAGTGGCGGGGGCGCCAAGTCTCCAACGACCCGCGGAAGTTCGCCGAGGCCTGGTACTCCTTCCGGCCCGGGCCCGGACTGAGCCTGGACAATCTCCCCGTCGCCGAGGCCACTTCGGTACGGCCGCCCGTCGAGGGCGCGTCCGGCGCACAGGGCCGCCGACGCACCATGAAGGGCTTCCGGGACGCCATCACCGAGGCAGGCAAGGCATATCCCCACCTCGAAGTGCACTGGGAGGAGATCCACGACCGCTGGATCGAGCACCTCGGCGACCTGGGCCTCGACCCCGAACTCTTCCGCTACCAGCGGGAGATGAACGCCGACGAGGGCGAGGCCGCCGGACTCTTCGCCGTCAAGAAGGACTCCGACTTCACCGACCTGCTGCTGCGCGCGGTCACCGACACGCGGGACACCGACGGGCTCGCCGACCTGGTCGGCGGCTTCGGCAACAAGCTGGGGCGCCGGGCCGAACTGATCGCCGAGCGGGACTTCACGGCGGGTTCCGTGGATCTGCTCGGCAGGATCGTCGAGGCCGCCGAGGCACGGGCACGCGCGCGTGACATCCACACCGGCGCCGAGCGCCGTACCCGCACCCTGGCGCGCCGACTGTCCGCGCGGGGCGCGCAGGAGCGGGTCCGGGCCGCCGACCTCGCCCAGCGGGTCACCGCCGCCGCGTACGCCGTCACACACTCCGAGGGGGCACGGGAGCGCAGCGCGCTGATCGCCGCCGAACTGGCCTACCGGCACGCCTCGGTGGCGCTCGCCACCATGGAGAAGTCCGCCGCCGCGCAGAAGCGCGAACTCGCCGACGCGCGCACGCTGCACTCCGCCTGGCAGGCCGCCGAGTCCGTCCTGCGTCACCGCGCCGCAGCCGACCGCTCCGCGCGTGTGGCCGTCGCCATCCGCGAGGCCGAGCGGGACGCCGCACCGGCGCTCGCCGCCCGCGCCAAGGCCGCCGTCGATCTCGTACGGGCCCTGCACACGGCCGCGCAGAGCGCCGAGGACCTCGCCAACGAGGGCGAGGAGCGGTCCGCCGCACTTCAGGAGGTCGGCGAGACCTCCCACCGGGACGCGACCTCCGCCGCCACCGAAGCGCAGCGCGCCCGCAGCGAGATCGGCCATCTGCGCCAGCGTCTGTCCGAGGTCGAGCAGGAGACCGCCGAGGCGGTGCGCGCGGGCTGGCTCGACGACAGCGCGCCCGACGCCGACCCGGCCCGTGCCGCCCTCGCGGCCAGCGACGCCGAGAAGACGGCCGTGGCCGCCTGGGACACCGCGCGCGAGGTATCCAGCCGGGCGGCCGAGCACGCCCGCGAGGCCGCCTCGGCGGAGTCCCGCGCGGAGCTGACGGCGGCCCGCGCCTCCGATGCGGCGACCGCGGCGGCCCGGACCTACGACGCGGAACGGCGCCTGGCCGAGGGACTGGCGGGGGAGGAGCGGCTCGCGGAGCTGCTCAGCCTGCCCGGTGCCCATGCCGGTGCCGGTGGTGTACCGGTGCCGCGTGGGGCCAACGAGGTTGCGGCGAATGGCAGTTCTGCCTCGAACGCGGCCCCCGTCACTCACCCCGGTACCACCAAGCCCTCCCGCCCCCTCGCCGAAGGCCCCCTCACCCCGGAGGAACTCGACCGCTTCGCCGACGAGTTGCGCGAGCTGCTCGACGACGGGGTCGCCTCCAGCGAGCGCCAGCTCTTCGACCTGCGGACCGCCGCCGCCGACGACTCCCGGATCCTCGGGGCGCTCGGCGACGGCGGACTGCTGCCGCCCGGCCCGGACGTGCTGGCCACCGTGGAGTACCTCGGCGAGCACGGCATCCCGGCCCTGCCCGGCTGGCGCTACCTCGCCCAGGCCGTCGACCCCACCGACCACGCGCGCGTGCTGGCCGCCCGGCCCGAGCTGGTCGACGGGGTGATCATCACCGACCCGGAGACGCACGCGCGTGCCCGGGAGGCCCTCAGCGAGGCGGCCCTGCTGCCCCGGTCCGCCGTGGCCGTCGGCACGGCCGCCGCCCTGCTCGCCCCGACCCCGGCGACCGACGCACAGAGCAGCGACGTCTTCCTGGTCCCGCCGAACCCGGCCATGCACGACGAGCACGCCGCCGACGAGGAGCGGCAGGCGCTGCGCGCGCGGGCGGGGCAGCGGGACGAGGAGATCCGCACGCTGGCCGCGCGGCTCGGCAAGGACCGCGAGCTGGCGGCGCGGCTGGCGTCCTGGCGCACCGGCTGCCCGAGCGGGAGGCTGGTCGAGTTGGCGCGGGCCGCGCAGGAAACGCGCGCGTTCGCCGAGGAGGCCGAGGCCGAGCTCGCCGAGGCACGGACCGTGCGGGCCGAGGCCGACGAAGCCGCCGCCGAGGCGGCCCAGGTGCGCGACGAGCGGCAGGAGGCCGCGCAGAAGGCCCGGCGGGCCGCCGACGCCCTCGCCGGACTCGCCTTCCGGCTGCGTGAACGCGCGGGCTGGCAGGTCAGGCTGCGTGAACTCGCCGACGAGGCGGCCGAGTCGGAGGCCCGCGCCCAGGCCTGCCTGGAGCGCGCCCGCGCCGCCGACGAGGACCGCCGCGCCGCCCAGCGCGCGGCCGACGACGCCCGCCGCACGGCCCGTGCGCTGCGCGCCGAGCGCTCCGAGATCGCGGGCGCCCCCGACGACGTACCGGAGGACGACGCGGACGCTCCCAAGCCCGCGCTGGCCGCCCTCCGTGAGGCCTACCGGGCCGCCTCGCAGCTCTACGAGAAGGTCGGCGTCGGCGCCGATCTGCGGGCCGAGCAGGCGCGGGCGGAGAGCGATGAGAGCGCGGCCATCGCCGAGTTGGACCGGCTCAGCAACAAGGTCCGCACCCGCGCGGCACAGTTGCTCCAGTCGCCCGACGGTTCCGACGGGCCGTCCCGGCAGGCCGCGGCGGCACGCGCCGAGGAGCTGGTGCAGCTTCTGGAGACCCGGGTGTCGAGCGCGAGCGAGCAACTCGGGCGGCTGCGCGGCGAGGCCGAGCGGCTCGCGCCCGAGGACGGCGAGGCCCACACCGAGCTGGCCGAGGAGCTGGTTCCGCGCGACGCCGAGCACGCCCAGGCCCTGCTGCGCACGGCGACGGCCGAACTCGCCGCCCGCACCGACGCGTTGGGCCAGGCACGCGAGGCGCACGCCGAGCTCCTCGCCGCCCACCGCGCCGCCGAGGACGGGGCCGGTGGCTTCGACGAGACCGCCGCGCTCCTCCGTGACCTGCTGCGCGAGCACTCCTCGGACGAGGAGCAGGAGGAGCCCGAGCCCTACCCGGGCAGCCTGGAGGAGGCCCGGCACTCCGCCGCCGAGGCCCGCCGCTCGCTGCGCGGCTGCGCCGCCGACCTGTCCGCCGCCGAGAGCGCCGTACGCGAGGCGAGCGATGTGCTCGTGCGGCACGCCAACTCCACGCGGTTCGAGCAGGTACGGACCCCCGCGCGGCAGCAGATCCGGGAGCTCCCCGCGTCCGCGCTGCCCGAGCACGCGCAGAAGTGGGCCGACGCCTTCGCGCCCCGACTCCGGGTGCTCACCGACGAGTTGGCGCAGTTGGAGCGCAACCGCGACTCGATCGTGGACCGGCTCCGCGGGCTCGTCGAGTCGGCGCTGGCGACCCTGCGGTCCGCGCAGCGGCTGTCCCGGCTGCCCGAGGGACTCGGCGAGTGGTCGGGGCAGGAGTTCCTGCGCATCCGCTTCGAGGAGCCGGACCAGGCCACGCTCACCGAGCGGCTCGGCGAGGTCGTCGACGAGGCGACCCGGGCCGCGGTGAAGAAGAACTCCGACATGCGGCGCGACGGAATGTCCTTGCTGCTGAGGGGAGTCGGCGCGGCGCTCGAACCCAAGGGTGTCGCCGTCGAGATCCTCAAGCCGGACGCCGTGCTGCGGGCCGAGCGCGTGCCCGTCGGACAGATGGGCGACGTGTTCTCCGGCGGTCAACTGCTCACCGCCGCAATCGCCTTGTACTGCACGATGGCGGCGCTGCGCTCCAACGACCGGGGCCGCGACAAGCACCGGCACGCCGGCACGCTCTTCCTCGACAACCCCATCGGGCGCGCCAACGCCACGTACCTGCTGGAGCTCCAGCGCGCCGTGTCCGACGCGCTCGGCGTCCAACTCCTCTACACCACCGGCCTGTTCGACACGACGGCACTGGCCGAGTTCCCGCTGGTCATCCGGCTGCGCAACGACGCCGACCTCAGGGCGGGCCTCAAGTACATCAGCGTGGAGGAACACCTCCGGCCGGGTCTGCCGCAGCAGGCCCCGGCCGGAGAAGGGGAGTCGGTGCACAGCGAGATCACGGCGACCCGCATGTTCAAGCGCCCGGCACCGACTGCCCCGTAGGCGAGAAGCTCAGGAGTGGGCCACCTGCCCGGCGCCGCCCTTGCGGGCGGTCCGCTCCTGAGCGCGCTCGGCGGTCCGCGCCTGACGCTGGGCCCGGCGCCGCTCGCGGCGGAGGGCCCTGGCCGTGCTGCTGGGCTCCGAGATCACGCCGTTGCGCTGGTTCCACATCTGGCGGGTCACCCAGACGTCGAGGGCGCCCCAGGTGGCCACCACCGTGCTGACCACGCTGCTGATCACCATGGGGAACGCCAGCCAGGACCCGGCCATCGTGCACAGGAAGGCCACCGTCGCCTGCATCAGCGTCACGGCGATGATGATGACCGCCCGCACGGCCGCCGTACGCACCGGATCCGGCAACCGGCGCCGACGCGCGGGCTCCTCGATCCACAACGGCCGGTAGTACTCCGGCTGTTCGGCCCTCATGCCGCCGTCCGACGGAATGTCGTGATCCGGTGCCTCACGTCGCGGCCGCTCCGTCGATCGCGCCGCCCCGCCGTCCTCAAGCGACTCCTGCCGCTCCGCCGTGCCCATCAAGGTGTCCTCCCCGTCGCCGGTAGACCACTCGTTCCGGAGTCCGAAGACTTCGGCTCCCCAGTGGGTGCCCGGCTTGCGCTGTTTTACGCTGCCCAGTTGCGGATGCGGCTCCTGTGGCCGGATCCGCCCCCATTTCCCGTAGAGAAAGACGAACAACTTGCCACGAAGATTCCCAACGGACGAAAAAATCCGGCCAACTGGCCAACTGGCCCGATCCGATCGGGTCCGGTGATCCCGGCTGAATCGGGGCGGCAATCTCCCCCAATGCCCGGACAACTCCCCATCTCTCAGCGCTCTTGCGGAAGTTCACGCTCCGGACAGCTCTTCGAGTTACCTGTGTGTCAGTAGTAGGCTCGCGCCGTTTGTTGACGCACATGTGTACCCCCGGTCGGCGGGGGGCCAGCAGGGGGAGGCCATGCGCTTTCGCGGGAAGTCCATCCGCCGGAAGATCGTGGCGCTCCTTCTCGTGCCGCTGGTGTCCCTGACCGCGATCTGGGCGTTCGCCACGGTCCTCACCGGCCGGGCGGCCGGAGCCCTGTTCAACGTGTCGTCGGTCGTCGAGAAGATCGGCTATCCCGCAGAGGACACCGTCCGCGTCATCCAGCAGGAACGCCGCCAGTCGCTCGTCTATCTCGCCGACCCCCGCGCCGCCGACGGGCTCACCGACCTCAGACGCAGCCGTGCCGCGACCGACAAGGCCGTCGCCAAGATCCGCCGGAACGCCGAGAACCCGGACGTCCGCGACGCGATGGGCCAGGCCACCGACAGCCGTGTCTCCGCCGTCCTGGACGCCTTCGACGGCCTCGCGTCCCTGCGCCGCAGCGTCGAGGACGGCACCGTCAACCGCGGCCAGACCCTCGGCCTCTACAACCACCTCGTCGACCCGTGCTACGTGCTGCTGTCCAACCTCCACGTCGTCGACAACGTCGAGATGGACAAGCAGTACCGCGCCCTGGTCAATCTGGCACGCGCGCGTGAACTCCTCTCCCGCGAGGACGCGTTGCTCGGCTCCTCCCTGATCGTCGGCAAGCTCACCCGGGACGAGACCCGCGGTATCTCCGACCTCGTCGCCCAGCGCACGCTGTTGTACGACATCAACCTGCCGCTGCTGCCGTCCTCGGAGCGCGACCACTTCGAACGCTTCTGGACGAACGCGGCCAGTGCCCCGCTGCGCGTGGCCGAACAGGCCGCCGCGTCCACCACGTCCGGCGAGCCCCGCAACGTCACCGCACAGACCTGGAACACCGCGGCCGGCGGTGTGCTCAGCAAACTCGCCACCCTCGACGACCAGGCCAACGACCGCTATCAGGACCGCGTCCGCCCGGTCGCGATGAACGTCATCCTCAAGGCCGCCGTCGCCGGCGTTCTCGGTCTGATCGCCCTCCTGTTCTCACTCTTCCTGTCCGTGCGCATCGGCCGCGGCCTCATCCGCGACCTGCGCCAACTGCGCCTGGACGCCCACGAGGCGTCCGGAGTCCGGCTGCCCAGCGTGATGCGCCGGCTGTCCGTGGGCGAAGTGGTCGACGTGGAGACCGAGGTACCGCGCCTGGAGTACGACAGGAACGAGATCGGCGACGTCGGCCAGGCCCTGAACACCCTTCAGCGGGCCGCCGTCGAAGCCGCCGTCAAACAGGCCGAACTGCGCTCCGGTGTCTCCGAGGTCTTCGTCAACCTCGCCCGCCGCAGCCAGGTCCTGCTGCACAAGCAGCTCACCCTGCTCGACACCATGGAGCGCAGGACCGAGGACACCGACGAACTCGCCGACCTGTTCCGCCTCGACCACCTGACCACCCGGATGCGCCGCCACGCCGAGGGCCTGGTGATCCTCTCCGGTGCCGCCCCGTCCCGGCAGTGGCGCAAGCCGGTCCAGCTCATGGACATCGTCCGCGCGGCCGTCGCCGAGGTCGAGGACTACGAGCGCATCGAGGTCCGCCGGCTGCCGCGCATCGCCGTCACCGGCCCGGCCGTAGCGGACCTCACCCACCTCGTCGCCGAACTCCTGGAGAACGCCACGGTGTTCTCCCCGCCGCACACCGCCGTCCAGGTCGTGGGGGAGCGGGTCGCCAACGGCTTCACCCTGGAGATCCACGACCGGGGCCTCGGCATGGCGGCCGAAGCACTCCTGGACGCCAATCTCCGGCTCGCCGAGACACCGGAGTTCGAACTCTCCGACACCGACCGGCTCGGCCTGTTCGTGGTCAGCCGGCTCGCGCAGCGGCAGAACGTCCGCGTCTCGCTCCAGCCCTCGCCCTACGGCGGCACCACCGCCGTCGTGTTCATCCCCGACGCCCTGCTGAGCGACGAGATCCCGGACACCAACGGCATCGGCTTCCGCCTCGACCGGCCGCAGCCGACGAAGGAGGCCGAGTTGGAGGAGGGCCGCCGCTCCGCGCTCTCCCACGTGCCCGCGAAGCTGCCGGGAGTTCCGCCCGCCCTCCTGGACGGCCCGGTCGAACTCGAAGCCCCGGTCGACCTGGACCGTCTCGAAGGCTTCCCCGACGCGCTCGACGACGAGGACGGTGAGCACGGCGGGATCTTCCGCCCGCGCCGCTCCGTCGCCCACCGCGACGAACTCACCCCCGTCCGCCCTGTCGAGCAGCACCAGCAGGTCTCCGAGGCGCATGACGGGCCGCGCGGAGCGGCCGCGGACGACCACCGGAGCGAACCGCTGCCCTTGCCCCGGCGCCGGACGCCCAAGCTCGTGAGCTCCCATGGACGCCCGGTCGTGGAGCAGCGCTCCCGACGGGACCCGGAGGACTCCGGAGACGGCGGTTTCGACGGCCCCGCACCGGCCCCGGCCCTGGGCGGACCCGAGGCGGACGGCCCGGCACCGCTGCCGGCCCGCCGTCGCGGTGACACCCCGCTCCGTCGCCGTACCGACGTGCCCGGCGGGCGCGCCGAATCCGCGGCGGCCCAGGCCTCCCCGGGGCGCGGCCGCGCCGAGCCGCCCGACACGCCCGCCCTTCCCAGGCGCACCCGGCGTGCCGAGATCGCGTCCAGCGGCCCGGACTCCGACACCTCGCAGAACCGGACCGGGCCCGACCTGGGAGCGCTGCCCAGACGTGTACGCCAGGCGAACCTGGCACCCCAGTTGAAACAGACCCCGGAGCGGCACGCCGCGACCCCGGCGGAGGTCGCCGAGCGCGACGCCGACGAGGTACGCAGCCGCATGGCCTCGCTGCAGCGCGGCTGGCAGCGCGGCCGCGAGGAGAACGCCGAGGGCGACGACGCCCAGGGCGGCACAGCACAAGGAACGAAGGGGGACGGTCGATGACCGCACCGAAGGCGACCGGCCACAGCGGCGACGAGCGCGGGCTGAACTGGCTCCTCGACGACCTCGTCGAACGCGTCGCCAGCATCCGCAAGGCCATCGTGCTCTCCGGCGACGGCCTGGCCACCGGCGTGTCCCAGGATCTGACCCGGGAGGACAGCGAGCACCTGGCCGCGGTGGCCTCCGGTTTCCACAGCCTCGCCAAGGGCGTCGGCCGCCACTTCGAGGCGGGCAGCGTGCGGCAGACGGTCGTCGAGCTGGACGAGGCCTTCCTGTTCGTGACGGCGGCCGGTGACGGCAGTTGCCTCGCCGTCCTCGCGGACGCGGACTCGGACGTCGGCCAGGTCGCCTACGAGATGACGCTGCTCGTGAAGCGGGTCGGTGTGCATCTGGGCGCCGCTCCGCGCACCGATCTGTCCTTGGGCGGGTAGTGAAGTGACATGAGCAAAGACGGTCAGGGAAGAGGCCACTGGTTCGACGACGAGGCCGGGCCGGTCGTGCGGCCGTACGCGATGACGCGCGGCCGCACCACCAGTGCGGCCCAGCACCGCCTCGACCTGATCGCGGTGGTGATCGCGGAGGCGCGGACGGACGACTCGGAGGCGGACCAGACGCTGTCCCCGGAACACGTGGACATCGTCGGTCTCTGCCGGGACGCCCCGCAGTCGGTCGCCGAGCTCGCCGCCGAACTCGACCTGCCCATCGGCGTGATACGCGTCCTCATCGGGGACCTCGTCGACGAGGAACTCGTCCATGTCTCGCGGCCCGTACCCCCTGCCGAACTGGTGGACGAGAGTATTCTGCGCGACGTGATCACCGGCCTCCGGGCGCTGTAAGCGGCCCCCCGACCTCACCCCCATCAAGCAGGAGAACAGATCGATGATCTTCGGGCGTTCTGAGCGCGGCAAGCCTCCGGTCGAGCCCGTCACGCTCAAGATCCTGGTGGCCGGCGGCTTCGGCGTGGGCAAGACCACCCTCGTCGGCGCGGTCAGCGAGATCAGGCCGCTGCGCACGGAGGAACTACTCACCGAGGCAGGGCGTCCGGTCGACGACACCAGCGGTGTGGAGGGCAAGCACACCACCACCGTGGCCATGGACTTCGGCCGCATCACCCTGCGCGAGGACCTGGTGCTGTACCTGTTCGGCACGCCCGGGCAGGAGCGGTTCTGGTTCATGTGGGACGAGCTGTCCGAGGGCTCGCTGGGCGCCGTCGTCCTCGCCGACACCCGCCGCCTGGAGGACTGTTTCGCCGCCCTCGACTACTTCGAGCGGCGCTCCATCCCGTTCGTCGTCGGCGTCAACTGCTTCGAGGGCGCCGACCGTTACCCGGTGGACGCCGTACGCCAGGCCCTCGACCTCGACGAGGACGTACCCCTGATGCTGTGCGACGCACGCGACCGGGCGTCGGTCAAGGAGGTTCTCATCGAGGTCGTCCAACACGCGATGGCCTACGGCGCGAAGCGCCGCCAGAGCGTCACCAGTTGAGGCGCGGGCGCGGCCCGTACCCCCGCCGACAGGGGTACCGGCCGCGGCTCCTGGAACGAGGCACGCGCGTGTGCCTCGTCGACCACGCACGCGTGTGTGCCTAGTTGTCGCCCTCCTCCAGCCAGCCGAAGCTCTTCTCCACGGCCTTGCGCCAGTTGTGGTACTCGCGGTCCCGTACCGACGACTCCATGGACGGCGTCCACTCGACGTCCTTCTGCCAGTGCGACTTCAACTCGTCCAGGCCGCTCCACACACCGGTGGCGAGCCCGGCCGCGTAGGCGGCGCCCAGACAGGTCGTCTCGGAGACCCTGGGCCGGATCACCGGCACCCCGAGAACGTCCGCCTGGTGCTGCATCAGCAGGTTGTTCTTGGTCATGCCGCCGTCCACCTTCAGGGTGGTGATCTGTACCCCGGAGTCCTGGAACATGGCGTCCACGACCTCCCGCGTCTGCCAGCTCGTCGCCTCCAGGACCGCGCGAGCGAGGTGCCCCTTGGTGACGTACCGGGTCAGCCCGGTGACGACACCGCGCGCGTCCGAGCGCCAGTAGGGCGCGAACAGACCGGAGAACGCGGGCACGATGTACGCGCCGCCGTTGTCGTCCACGCTCGCGGCGAGGGACTCGATCTCGTCGGCGCTGCGGATGATGCCCAGTTGGTCGCGGAACCACTGAACGAGCGCGCCCGTGATGGCGATCGAGCCCTCCAGACAGTAGACCGGCGCCTCGTCGCCGATCTTGTAGCCCATCGTCGTGAGGAGCCCGTTCTTCGAAGGCACCGGCCGATTACCGGTGTTGAGCAGCAGGAAGCTGCCCGTGCCGTAGGTGTTCTTCGCGGTGCCCACGTCGTAGCAGGCCTGCCCGAACACGGCCGCCTGCTGGTCGCCCAGCGCCGACGCCACGGGCACGCCTGCGAGTTGGCCGACCGCGGTGCCGTAGACCTCGGCGGAGGACCTGATCTCGGGGAGGATCGCCTCGGGCACGTTCATCGCGGCGAGGATGGACGGGTCCCACTGGAGGGTCTCCAGGTTCATCAGCATGGTGCGTCCGGCGTTCGTCACGTCCGTGACGTGCCGGCCGCCGTCGGTGCCGCCGGTGAGGTTCCAGATCAACCAGGAGTCGATCGTGCCGAAGGCGATCTCGCCGCGCTCCGCGCGGTCCCTGAGGCCGGGCACGTTGTCGAGCAGCCAGGCCGCCTTCGGGCCGGAGAAGTAGCTGGCGAGCGGCAGTCCGGTCTGTTCGCGGAAACGGTCCTGCCCGTCCGAGCCGCCGAGTTGGTTGCACAGGGCCGCGGTACGGGTGTCCTGCCACACGATCGCGTTGTGCACGGGTTTGCCGGTGGCGCGGTCCCAGAGGACCGTCGTCTCCCGCTGGTTGGTGATGCCGAGCGCGCTGAGCTGGTCCGCGCGCAGTCCCGCCTTGGCGATCGCCCCGGCGACCACCGCCTGCACCTTGGACCAGATCTCGGTGGCGTCGTGCTCCACCCAGCCCGGCTTGGGGAAGATCTGGCGGTGCTCACGCTGGTCGACGGCGACGATCGCGCCGTCCTGGTTGAAGACGATGCAGCGGCTGGAGGTGGTGCCCTGGTCGATTGCGGCGACGAACCTGTCCGTCATGACGACCCCTTTGTCGTGTCCTTCAGAAGGCTGCGTTGAAGATGACTCCGGCGAGCGCCCCGCCGATGAGCGGCCCGATCACCGGGATCCACGCGTAACTCCATTCCGAGGTCCCCTTGTTGGGGATCGGGAGCAGCGAGTGGACGATGCGCGGGCCCAGGTCGCGGGCCGGGTTGATGGCGTATCCGGTGGGCCCGCCGAGCGACAGACCGATGCCGACCACGAGGAACGACACGACCAGCACCGCCGTGCCGGACTGGCCCAGTCCCTTGGTGAGCCCGAAGGCCAGGATCGGCAGGACCAGCGAGATGGTCGCGATGATCTCCGTCATCAGGTTCGCCACGACGTTGCGGATCGTGGGCGACGTGGAGAAGATCCCCAGCGTGGGCTGCGCCATCTCCTCCTCGGCGTTGGCCTGGAACTGCGCGTAGTAGACCAGCCAGCACAGCACCGCGCCGAGCATGGCGCCCACCATCTGCCCCGCGATGTAGATCGGGACCTTGTCCCACTTGCCGGTGTCGATGGCGATGCCGATCGTGACCGCCGGATTGAGCTGCCCGCCGGACAGCGGCGCGGCCGTGTAGGCCCCGGCCATCACACCGAAGCCCCAGCCGAAGGCGATGACGATCCAACCGGCGTTCTGTGCCTTGGAGTAGTTCAGGACGACGGCGGCGACCACTCCGGCGCCGAACAGGATCAGGATCGCGGTGCCGATGATCTCACCGACGAATATGTCTCCATTGCTCATGGCGGCTCCTAGGCCCTGGCCCGGGACGTCGGCCCCGGTCCTCCGTGCAGGGTGCGGTTCCCTTGGCGACTTCAGCCGAAGGCAGGGAGGGTCCCGCGCCCCGCCCGGCGTCCGTGACGAGCGTGCCGTCGCAGCCGAGACCGCCCGTGGGGAGTGGGCCTGAGCGCGGGGGAGCCCGCGCGGCACAGTGCCTGGTACGCCGAGAATGTACGGCGATGTCGACCGACACCGGGAAGTGTTCACCGGTGCCCAGGGAGCGTCAAGGTCGCGGACGGCATCGGTGACACCCGCCCTGACGGCCCCTGGAGCCCCCTGGGAAGCCGCCGGGCCGGCTCAGTGCCCGTGGGACTCCGCAGTGGTTCGGTCGGCCCGTAGAGGCGCCGCCGGCGATCCGCGCAGGATCTCGTACTCGCCCAGCCCGGCCTGGCTCAGCACCCAGCTCGTCCCGTCCAGCGCCTTCGCGGCCTTCTTCAGCGGCGCCAGGTACGCGGCGGCCTGCCGGTGGTCGGTCACACTGCCCGGTAGGCACAGGACGGTGGCCAGGGACAGCGTCACGGCCCTGCCGCCCGCCTCCCAGGGCACGTCCAGCACCGTGGTGCCCAGCGGCTCCAGTCCCTCCGGATCGGCGAGCACCAGGAAGTCGTCCCCGCCGATGTGCCCCACGCGCGCGTGCCCGGACGCCGCCCGCTGCAGCGCCCGCCCCAACGAGCGGATCAACTCGTCGCCCGCCGCGAACCCGGCTCCGTCGTTGACCTGTTTGAAGTCGTCGACATCCAGCCAGCTCAGCGCGAACGCCCGCCCCTCCGCGATCCACCGGTCCACCTCACCGGTGATCGCGTCCGAACCGGGCAGCCTGGTGAGCGGATTGAGACCCGCGGCCTCCTCCACCCGCGTCTCGGCCAACGCCCGCACCAGATCCGCCAGTCGTACGACGCCCACGCACCGCCCGTACCGGTCGACGACCGCCACATCGTCCGACGTACGGTCCCGGTCGCCGACCGCGACGACGTCGAGGACCTCCCAGACGCTCGCGTCGACGCCGACCGTCCGGGGCACGTCACCGAGCTTGGCCGCGGGCCGGTCGGCGTACAGGGCGTGGCCGTAGCGCCCCGACATCGACAGCAGGAAGCGGGAGCGGTGCACCGACCGGACCGGCACCCCTTCCCGGTCCACGAGCAGCACTCCGGACACGTCCGGCGAGCCGGTCAGCAGCGCCCGCACCTGACCGGCCGACGCGGTGTCGGGCAGCAGCGCGGCGGGCCGCACGAACTCCCGCACCCACGGCCCCGACAACGGTGTCGCGGCGAGCCCGGGCGGGCGCGGCGGAACGTATACGTCCGCCGCCGGAACCCGCGTCGGCGGCGCGAACAACTCCCCCTGCGCCAACTGGGCCCCGGCCGCCCGCGCGGCCGCGCACTGCGCCTCGGTCTCCACCCCCTCCACGGACAACAGG
Organism: Streptomyces sp. NPDC005492; assembly: GCF_040605995.1. NCBI lineage: Bacteria > Bacillati > Actinomycetota > Actinomycetes > Kitasatosporales > Streptomycetaceae > Streptomyces > Streptomyces sp. NPDC005492. The sequence goes on along the minus strand of NZ_JBEXDX010000066.1, from coordinate 11,229 downwards.
GCGCCCAGTTCGTCGCAGAGGGTCCGCATGGCCCGCACCGCGGCCGGCCGCTCCAGCAGCGAAGCGTCGAGCTTCACCAGGTCGGGCGCGAGATCCGTGAGCAGCCGCAGGGGTACGTCACCGTCGCCGATGCCGTCCGCGCAGACCCGGAACCCCTGGGCCCGCAGCTCGGAAACCGCCTCCAGGAGCGCCCGTTGCGGCACGTGCGTGTACGGCGGGACGATGTCGACCGTCACCTCCCACGGCAGCCGTCCCGCCTCGCGCACCGCGCGGTGCAGCGGGGTGAGCCCGCCGAGGTCGGCGAGCGTGCCGGCGAACACATTGATGTGCAGCGGCAGCAGCGTCTCCTTGCGCGCGGCGGCGCGGACCGCCAACACGGCCAGCCTGCCGTCGAGTTCGGGATCGCGGCGGGCCTCGGCCAGGATGTCGCCGGTCTCCGGGCGGACGAGTATCTCCAGCCCGGCGATCCCTCCGGTGGTCAGATTGACCACCGGTTGGAAGGCGAAGCGGAGAGTGTCCGTCAAGGAGCGCACGGCAGCATGATGACGCCACCGGCGTACGCCCAGGCCCAGTTCATAAGACGTTCACGCAGCCCCTTCGGTCGATCACACGGTGTGAACGGCACTCCACCGCTCACCGCACCGCGATCACCGCCGACCCGTGCCCGAACAGCCCCTGGTTCGCGGTGATCCCCACCCGCGCCCCCGCGACCTGCCGGTCACCCGCGGCGCCCCTCAACTGCCAGGTCAGTTCGCAGACCTGGGCGATCGCCTGCGCCGGAACCGCTTCCCCGAAGGAGGCCAGCCCCCCGCTCGCGTTCACGGGTATACGACCGCCCGGGGCCGTCGCGCCCTCCCGGAGCAGCTTGGCGCCCTCGCCCTCGCCGCACAGCCCCAGGTCCTCGTACCACTGCAACTCCAGGGCGGTGGACAGGTCGTACACCTCGGCCAGGGAGAGGTCCTCGGGGCCGATGCCCGCCTCCTCGTAGGCCGCGCGCGCGATCGACGCCCTGAAGGTCTCGTCCGGCGGCGCGACGGCCGCCGCGGAGTCCGTGGCGATGTCCGGGAGGTCCAGCACCGTGTTGGGATAGCGCGGCGTCACCGTGGACACCGCCCGGATCCGGACCGGGTCCGCCGCTCCGTGCCGGCGCGCGAACTCCATGCTCGACAGCACCAGAGCGGCCCCGCCGTCCGAGGTGGCGCAGATGTCCAGCAGCCGCAGCGGATCGGCGACCACCGCCGACGCGGCGACCTCCTCGGCGGAGACCCGCTTGCGGTAGCGCGCGTACGGATTCAGCGCCCCCAGGGCCGCGTTCTTCACTTTCACCTGGGCGAAGTCCTCAGGCGTGTCCCCGTAGAGGGCCATCCGCCGGCGCGCGTACAGCCCGAAGTACGTCGGATTCGTCGCCCCCAGTACCCGGAAGCGCAGCCAGTCCGGATCGTCGTGCCGCTCCCCGCCGGCCGGTCGGAAGAACCCCTTGGGCGCGGCATCGGCGCCCACGACCAGCACCACGTCCGCGAGCCCCGAAAGGAGCTGTGCGCGGGCCGCGTTGACGGCCTGGGCCCCGGACGCGCAGGCCGCGTACACGCTCGCCACGCGGGCGCCCTGCCAGCCCAGCGCCTTCGCGAACGTCGCGCCCGCCACATACCCCGGATATCCGCCACGCACCGTGTCCGCGCCGACGATCGAGCCGACTTCCCGCCACTCCAGGCCGGCGTCGGCGAGCGCCGCGCGGGCCGCCGCCGTCCCGTACTCGACGAAGCCGCGCCCCCACTTGCCCCAGGGGTGCATGCCCGCGCCGAGCACCGCCACGTCCTCCGTCATTCCGCCACCCCCGCAGGCCGCCAGTGCCAGGTCGTCCAGGTCGTCTCCGCGTCCTCACTGAGCACACCGGGGACGACCTCCACCTCCATGCCCACCGTCAGATCGACGACGGTGATCCCGGGAACCGCCTGTCCCAGCACCACGATCCGCTCGGACTCCAGCTCCACAGCGATCAACGCGTACGGTTCCCACGGAAGTTCCGGGTCGCTCACATACGGTGACGGTGGCCGGTAACGGCTGTCCGTGTACGACCAGACGCGGCCGCGCCGCGACAGCGGGACCTCCTCCAACTCGCCGCCCCGACAGGCCGGATTGCGGCAGTGGCCGTCCTCACGGGGGAAGAAGACCGAGGCGCACGCCGAGCAGCGCGTGCCGAGGAGCCGGAATTCGTCCCCGTCCCCGGTGAACCAATCGGTGACCACAGGTGTGCGTGTCCGCGACAACGTCCCTCCACAGCACTGGATCTGACGGAACGTCAGAAGTGTGCCACGGGCAACGGAAAATGAGCAGGGCGTTTCGGTGAACCATGGAGCCGCCTACGGCGTCGTGATAGCGGGAGGGACGGCCGGGGCCCACGGGGGTGGCTCCGGCCGTCTCCCGTTCACTCGCGCGGCCCCCGGAAAGAGTCCCTCCGCTTGATCGGATACAGTCCGCCGGGTGTCCGAAACTCAAGCCTCCGTCCCCAACTCCGCGCCGGATTCCCACTGTTCGAGCTGCGGATCGCCCTACGGAGAGGGCGTCACCGGCTGGCCCCGCACCTGCCCGGTCTGCGGCACCGTCGCCTACCGCAACCCGCTGCCCGTGGCCGTCGCACTCCAGCCCGTGTACGACACGAAGGGCACCGCCCTGGTGGTCATCACCCGAACCATCGCCCCCGCGCGCGGGGGCATCGCCCTGCCGGGCGGCTACGTCGACCACCGCGAGGACTGGCGGCAGGCCCTCGTCCGCGAACTCCGGGAGGAGACGGGCATCGACGCCGCGAGCCGCGACGTCCGGCTCGTCGACGCCATCAGCTCGCCCGACGGCCACCTCCTGCTCTTCGGCGTCCTGCCCGAGCGCCCCGTCGAAGGCCTGCCCCAGTCCGTCGCCACCGACGAGACAGAAGGCTGGCACCTCCTGCGCAGGCCCGAGGAACTCGCGTTCCCGCTGCACACGGTGGCCGTCAGGGCCTGGTTCGAGGGCCGGTACATCTGAGGTCAGCCCGCACCGAGCCCTCGTACCCGCACCGGGTAGGACGGCGTGCTCACGCCGTTCTCCCCCTCCCGCTGCACGACCAGACGCCGGCCCGCCCAGCGGGCGACGTACCGCTCGATCTCCGGCTCGTCCCAGCCGTCGCCCGCATCCGGCACCACCAGCCCGTCCCCGGTCCGTCCGCGGGCGGGCGCCCACACCTCCAGCTCCAGCCCGCCGTCCGCGCCCCGCACCGGCAGAACGGCACCCGCGCGCGCGAGCACCGGAATCCGCGACAACGGGGCGTCGACCAGAATCTGGGCCGGCCCCTCGTACGCCCGCTCCGTCTCCGTGTCGTACCAGCGCCCCCGCGGCAACTGCACAGCACGCCGGTCCGACCCCGGATCCAGCACCGGCGCCACCAGAAGACAGTCGCCCAGCAGGAACGCGTCCTCGCACTCCCGTAGCGCCCGATCCTCCGGAGCGCCCCACCACAGGGGCCGCACATAGGGCGCCCCGGTCCGCCGCGCCAGATGCGCCAGCGTCATGAAGTACGGCAGCAGCCGGCGTCGTTCGACGAGCGCCACGCGCGCGTGCTCCAGCACCTCGGCACCGAACTCCCAGGGCTCCCGCCGCCCCGCCCGCAGGCTCGCGTGGGTGCGGAACAGCGGCAGATACGCGCCCAGTTGGAACCAGCGCAGATAGAGCTCGGGCGAGGGACTCCCGTCGAAGCCGCCCACATCAGGACCCGAGTACGGCACCCCGCACAACCCGAGCCCCATGACCAGCGACAGCGAGGCCCGCAGCCCCGGCCAGCCGGTGGCCACATCGCCGGACCAGGTGCCCCCGTAGGACTGCATTCCGGCCCACCCGGAGCGCGAGAAGAGGAACGGCCGCTCCTGGGGGACCAGTTCACGCAGCGCGTCATGGGCGGCTCTGGCCATGCACAGCGCGTACACGTTGTGCGCCTCACGATGGTCACCACCCCGTCCCTCCAGGTCGTGCCGTGCCGAACGCGGCAGCGTCGACTCCCCGAAGGCGGCGAACGACGTGGGCTCGTTCATGTCGTGCCAGAAACCAGCGAACCCCTGCGCCAGCCGCTCCTCGTAGAGCCCACCCCACCACTCCCGCACACGCGCGTGCGTGAAGTCCGGGAAAACAGCCTCCCCGGGCCATACGACACCCCGCACCAGTCGCCCCGAGGCGTCCCGTACGAAGGCGTCCTCGGCCCTACCGCTGTCGTAGACGGCGTTCCCCGGATCGGCCTTCACCGCGGGGTCGACGATCGACACCAGCCGGATGCCGTCCCGCCGCAACTCCTCGGCGAGCACCGGCAGTTTCGGGAAGCGCTCCTGGTCGGCGGTGAACACCTGGTGCTCGTCGTAGTGATCGATGTCCAGATGGACGGCGTCCAGCGGCAGACCACGCTCCTGGTAGCCGGCGACGATCCGCCGCACCTCCTGCTCACTGCCGAAACCCCACCGCGCGTGATGGTGCCCCAGCGCCCACGCCGGCGGCAGCGCGGGGGCACCGGTGAGCGAGGCCCAGGCGTGCAGCACGCGCGCGGGGGTGCCCACCATCACCCAGCACCGCAGCGGACCGCCGTCCATCCGCAGCTCGGACGCCCCCGCCCGGTCGTGCCCGGAACCAGCACCCTCCTCGCCCTCCCGCAGCGTCACCGAGCCGTCCCAGGAGGTGTCGTGGAACACCAGATGTGTGGCGGCATCGGCCACCACCAATTGCACCGGCATGGTGATGTACAGCGGATCGTCACCCGGCCCGAAGGCCCGCCCGGGGTCGGTGTTCCACAGCCGGTACGTGCCGTCGCGCAAGCGCGGGCCCGACGCGCGCCCGCCGAGACCGAAGAACCTGGCGTCCGCCGCCACCTCCGACCGCTGCATCCAGCGTGCCGTGCCCCCGCCCACCGGCTCCCACCAGCGCGGCGGCAGATCCCGGCGCAGCGTCACACCTCCGGGCGTACACACCTCGACCGCGCCGTGCCGCGACACGGTGACCGTCACCCGCTCCGCCACGACCCGCCAGCCGCCGTCCTTGTCCGGCTCCAGGACGGCCCGGGGATCCGGCTCGGGACACCGCCCGCCGAGCGCGTACGAGGGCTCGGGAGCGGAGCCGTCCCAGCCCCAGAAGACGGCCCCGTTCACGGCGACGGTGATCCGCAGCTCGGAACGGCTGAACCGGACAACCCCGCCACCAGGCCCGGGCTCCGCACCCTGAACCTGCCCGGGCACCCTGGCGCGCTCCGCCCCACGCGACGGCAACCCGGTGGCGTCGGCGCGCCTCGTGCGCCACGCCGCCCGTACGGTACGCAAACCCTGCGCCGCCCCCGCCGCCGAACCGACCACCCTCACCGAACGCACCAGGTCACGACCGTCCATGCTGCTCACCCTGCCATTACACGCCCCGGATAACCGCTTCGTTCAACTGCCGTTCACCCGTGGTGGGGCCACATCTTCACGGCGCGGACTATGTGGAGCGTGCCCTGGTGCAGAAGTCGATCACATGGCATCGTCCGTGTCAGCCGCGTCACGCGCACACCCCCGCCCGTGCGCGACCGACGCACACGAAGCGCACAGTCCGGGAGCCGCCCCATGTCGACCGCGAACCCCCTGCCGCTCTGGCAGCCAGATCCGGAACACATCGCCCAGGCACAGGTCACGAAATTCCAGTCTTGGGCGGCCGAACACCACGGAGCCCCCGCCGACGGCGGCTACGAGGCCCTGCACCGCTGGTCCGTCGACGAACTCGACACGTTCTGGCGGGCCGTCACCGAATGGTTCGACGTCCGCTTCTCGACCCCCTACGCGCGCGTGCTCGGCGACCGCGCGATGCCCGGCGCGCACTGGTTCCCCGGGGCGACCCTCAACTACGCCGAGCACGCCCTGCGCGCGACGGCGACCCGCGCGCACGAACCGGCCCTCCTGTACGTCGACGAGACCCACGAACCGCGCCCGGTCACCTGGTCGGAGCTGCGCGGCCAGGTCGGCTCCCTCGCCGCCGAACTGCGCACCCTCGGCGTACGCCCCGGAGACCGCGTCAGCGGCTACCTCCCGAACATCCCGCAGGCCGTCGTCGCCCTGCTCGCCACGGCCGCCGTGGGCGGCGTCTGGACGTCCTGCGCACCGGACTTCGGCGCCCGCAGCGTCCTCGACCGCTTCCAACAGGTCGAGCCCGTCGTCCTGTTCACCGTCGACGGCTACCGCTACGGCGGCAAGGAGCACGACCGCCGGGACACGGTCGCCGAACTGCGCCGCGAACTGCCGACCCTGCGCGCCGTGGTCCACATCCCCCTCCTGGGAACCGACGCCCCCGAAGGCGCCCTGGAATGGTCGACCCTGACCTCGGCGGACGTGGAACCCGTCTTCGAAGAGGTCCCCTTCGAACACCCTCTGTGGGTGCTCTACTCCTCGGGCACGACCGGCCTCCCCAAGGCCATCGTCCAGTCCCAGGGCGGCATCCTCGTGGAACACCTCAAACAACTCGGCCTGCACTGCGACCTGGGCCCCGAGGACCGCTTCTTCTGGTACACGTCCACCGGCTGGATGATGTGGAACTTCCTCGTCTCCGGCCTCCTCACGGGCACGACGATCGTCCTCTACGACGGCAGCCCGGGGTACCCCGACACAGCCGCCCAGTGGCGCGTGGCCGAACGCACCGGAGCCACCCTCTACGGCACCTCGGCCGCCTACGTCATGGCCTGCCGCAAGGCCGGCGTGCACCCGTCCCGCGACTTCGACCTCTCCACGGTGCGCTGCGTCGCCACCACCGGATCACCCCTGCCGCCCGACGGGTTCCGCTGGCTGCACGACGAGGTCCGCGACGACCTGTGGATCGCCTCGGTCAGCGGCGGCACCGACGTCTGCTCCTGCTTCGCGGGAGCCGTACCGACCCTCCCCGTGTACATCGGCGAACTCCAGGCACCCGGCCTGGGCACCGACCTCCAGTCCTGGGACCCGAACGGCGAACCCCTGGTCGACGAGGTCGGCGAACTGGTGGTCACCAACCCCATGCCGTCGATGCCGATCTACTTCTGGAACGACCCCGACGGCACGCGCTACCACGACAGTTACTTCGACACCTACCCCGGAGTGTGGCGCCACGGCGACTGGATCACCGTCACCTCCCGAGGCTCCGTCGTCATCCACGGCCGCTCCGACTCCACGCTCAACCGCCAGGGCGTCCGCATGGGCTCGGCCGACATCTACGAAGCGGTGGAACGGCTCCCGGAGATCAAGGAATCCCTCGTCATCGGCATCGAACAGCCCGACGGCGGGTACTGGATGCCCCTCTTCGTACACCTTGCCTCCGGAGCAGTCCTCGACGACACCCTCCTGGGCCGCATCAAGCAGACCATCCGCGAACAGCTCTCCCCACGCCACGTCCCCGACGAGGTCATCGAGGTGCCCGGTGTCCCGCACACCCTCACCGGCAAACGCATCGAGGTACCCGTCAAACGCCTCCTCCAGGGCACCCCACTGGAGAAGGCCGTGAACCCGGGCTCCATCGACAACCTGAACCTCCTGAGCTTCTACGAGGACCTGGCCCGCAAACGCGCCTGACCACGCTGTCAGTGCGGCCGGTTACTGTGAGTGAGCATTGATCGACCGCGCAACAGGGGGAAACATGGCGCACACCGACCACCAGACCATGCGACGCGTTCTGCGCCGCGAAATCGCCGGCACCATCGGCCTGTTGACCGACGAGCAGGACTTCCGCGCCATGCGGCGCTACCGCAGCTTCACCTTCGACGACCACACCGCCTACCTCGAACAGGTGGAGGCCCTCCTCAGGAGCCGCGCCTCGCAGGGCAACCACACCAGCGTGGCCCTGTTCGACCCCGACGAATACGCCGAGTTCTGCGCCGCCGGCGGCCTCGACCCCGACATCCCGTCGAGCCGCACCCGCTTCACGGCCGAACTCGCCTCCACCGGCCCCACCCTGCTCTACGAGGGCCAGCCACTGGCCGACCTTCTCCCGGCCCTCGTCGACGAGGCCGTCCGCCAGGCGACCTGGGAGTACGCGACCACCCTCCTGGCCCGCCTCGGCGCCTGCGCCTCCTGCGGAGAGGACATCGGCCGAGCGGCCTTCACCCGGGCCTCCGACCTCCTCACCCGCATCCTCGACACCGCCGGTCCCGGCAACCGACACCTCGTCTGCAGCGTCTCGGGAACACCGGAAACCCTCGTCGCCGTCCTCCATGCCGACGAGGACGAGGACGGATCAACCCACCTCGACGAGGCTGAGGCCCTCGAATTCACCACGGTCCTCGCCCTCGGCATCGCCACCCGAAACCCCGGCGGACTCGTCATGCGCACCACCAACCCCGACACCGCCGACCGCATCTACGGCTGGCGCCTGCGCGGCGAGGGCCTGGAACCGCTCACCGCCGGCGAGGTCTTCGACGCCTACTGCACCGACGTCGAATCGGGAGATCTCATCCCACCGGAGTCGGGCGTCGACTACTGCGTACCGCCCGACCTCGGAGACGAAGGACCGACCACAGGAGGGCACCACCACTGAACACGCCAGGGGCGCCCCACCCACTGGTGAGGCGCCCCTGAAGCGCGATCGGCAGAGCGCGACGGCAGCGGCTCCAGCCCGACTACTCGCCGGACAGCACCGCCTGAGCCGCCTTGCGTGCCTCCTCGGCACTGTCCGCGGCCCGGGCAGCCAGCGCGGCCCGCTCGCACTGCGCCAGCGTGTACTTCGCCAGAGCCGTCCGCACATAGGGAATCGAAGCCGCACCCATGGAAAGCGAGGTGACCCCGAGACCGGTCAGCACACAGGCCAGCAGCGGGTCGGACGCGGCCTCACCGCAGACACCACAGCTCTTGCCCTCGGCCTTCGCTCCCTCGGCGGACATCGCGACCAGGTCGAGCAGCGCGGGCTGCCACGGATCCTGCAGCCGCGACACCGCACCCACCTGACGGTCGGCGGCGAAGGTGTACTGCGCGAGGTCGTTGGTCCCCAGCGACAGGAACTCGACCTCCTGCAGAATCGAGCGCGCCCGCAGCGCGGCCGACGGAATCTCCACCATCGCACCGAACTTCGCCCGCAGCCCCGCCTCCCGGCACGCGTCCGCGAACGCCTTCGCGTCCGCACGATCGGCGACCATCGGAGCCATGACCTCAAGGTAGACAGGCAGCCCCTCGGCGGCCTTCGCGAGCGCGGTCAGTTGGGTCCGCAGCACGTCGGGGTGGTCGAGCAGCGAGCGCAGCCCGCGCACACCCAGAGCCGGGTTCGGCTCGTCGGCGGGCGTCAGGAAGTCCAGCGGCTTGTCCGCGCCCGCGTCCAGCACCCGTACGACGACACGCCCCTCCGGGAACGCTTCGAGCACCTGCCGGTAGGCCTCGACCTGCTTCTCCTCGGACGGCGCGTTCTTGCTGTCGTCCAGGAAAAGGAACTCGGTACGGAAGAGCCCCACACCCTCGGCCCCCGCCTCCAACGCGGCCGGCACATCGGCGGGACCGCCGACATTGGCCAGCAACGGCACCTTGTGCCCGTCGGAGGTGGCACCCGGACCGGTGGAAGCGGAGAGCGCGGCCCGGCGCGCGGCAGCCGCGGCTTCCAGCTCGGCCTTCTTCTCATCACTCGGGTTCACGAAGATCTCACCGGTACTGCCGTCCACGGCAACCACAGTGCCCTCGGCCAGCTCCCCGGCCCCGGGCAGCGCCACCACGGCCGGCACACCGAGCGCCCGCGCCAGGATCGCGCTGTGACTCGTCGGCCCACCCTCCTCGGTGACGAAACCGAGCACCAGCGTCGGGTCCAACAGAGCCGTATCGGCAGGCGCGAGGTCACGAGCGATAAGCACGTACGGCTCGTCGCTGTCCGGAACACCCGGCATCGGCACGCCCAGCAACCGGGCGACGATACGGTTCCGCACGTCATCCAGGTCAGCCACCCGACCGGCCAGATAGTCACCGGCACTCGCCAGCAGAGCACGGTAGGCGGCGAAGGCGTCGTACACGGCCCGCTCGGCCGTGCTGCCAACCGCGATACGGCGTTCCACGTCCGCCATCAGCTCCGGATCCTGGGCCATCATGGCCTGGGCCTCGAGCACCGCCTGGGCTTCGCCTCCCGCCAGATTGCCGCGCGCCATCAGATCGGCGGCCACAGCGTCCACGGCCTGGCGGGCGCGCCCCTGTTCGCGCTCCGCGTCCTCCACCGGGATCTGCTTGGCAGGCGGTTCCAGAACCGCCGTTCCCATGTGCCGAACCTCGCCGATCGCCACACCGTGGCTCACGCCGACGCCTCGCAGCGTTGTCTCCATCTCACCCGTCTCCGATAGTGCGGCGGGTCCCGCCGCCGCGGTCGTTGTCCTGCTCACCGTCATAGGACGGCACTGACGTCACTCCCAGGAGAAGAGACTGTCACCGGCTTTCACATCGCCGTCCTCGCGGAGACCGGAGAGGGAGTCGGCCGTGGCCTCGAGTGCCACGATCGGGCACACCGGAGACTTGCCGGCTGCCTCGACGGCTGCCGGGTTCCAGCGCACGACACTCTGGCCCCGGGTCACGGTGTCGCCCTTGTTGACGAGAAGTTCGAAACCCTCGCCGTTGAGCTGCACGGTGTCGATACCGAGGTGAGTGAGCACACCGTGCCCCTCGCCGTCCACGACGACGAAGGCGTGCGGGTGGAGGGAGACGATGACTCCGTCCACGGGAGAGACAGCCTCGGAAGGCTCACGTACGGGGTCGATGGCCGTACCGGGGCCGACCATGGCCCCGGAGAAGACCGGATCCGGCACCTCGGCCAGTCCGATGGCACGTCCTGCAAGAGGGGACGTCACGCTGGTCATGGAGCCTCCCAGAGGTGGATATGTGATTGAGCCGTCACTGCTTGTTGCGGACGGCACACTGTCCAGCAGGGTATGTCATATGTAGTACTGGTTCCGCCCGAGAGGTCCGGATTAGTGGTCTAGACCACACCTCTAATCGATTTGCACCTGCTCTGCGGCCGCATGTACAGTCGTACTCCTGCTTGAGGCCGAGCGACGCGACCAAGCGTCTTTGCTTGGCCTGGCAGCACCCAACTTGTCAGATCCTATCTCGGGGTCACCTTCTGCATGCCTGCAGGACGGTGGTCAGGGGGCCGGAAAAACACTGATAGAGTTTGGAACACCGAAGGGAAGCCCGGAGGAAAGCCCGAGAGGGTGAGTACAAAGGAAGCGTCCGTTCCTTGAGAACTCAACAGCGTGCCAAAAATCAACGCCAG
>NZ_JBEXDX010000065.1:0-35739 GCF_040605995.1 Streptomyces sp. NPDC005492 | reverse complement strand
GGTTACATTCCGAACCCGGAAGCTAAGCCTTACAGCGCCGATGGTACTGCAGGGGGGACCCTGTGGGAGAGTAGGACGCCGCCGAACAAATATTGAAAGGGTTGGACCCTGAACTTCGGTTCGGGGTCCAACCCTTTTTTGTTGTGCGTCACTTGAAGTTCACGTTGCGCAATCACCATCCGAGCATGGGTACTGCTGCAATGCTCAGGGCCGCAGGCGTCGGACTCGGTGACGAGGTCGTCGTGCCGGCGTTCGGGAACGTGGAAGTCGCCGAGGCCGTCACCCTGGCGGGTGGGCTGCCGGTGTTCGCCGACATAGATCCGGTGAGCTACTGCCTTGACGCGTCCGCTGTCGAAGCGGCCGTAACTCCGCGTACGGCGGCCATAGTTGTCGTACATCGATTCGGGCGGTCGGCTGACATAGCGCGGCTGCTCGGGGTCGGGCAGCGGCACGGGCTGCTGGTGTTGCAGCAGGGGGAGTCCGAGGCGCCGTACGACGAGGTCGCTCAGCGGCGGGAGCGGGCCGCCTATCTTGACGCGAAGTTGCGGGGGGTGCGGACGCCCGATGGTGGGGACGGGCACACCTACCAGCAGTACGTCGTGCGGGTGCCGGGGAACGGGCGGCCTGATCGGGACGCCTTCGCTCGGGCCGTGCGGGGCAGGGGAGTTGAGTGCCGGGTGCCGGTGAAGACGCCCGTGCACCGGCTGCCGGAGTTCCGGCGGTGTGTGGCGCTGCCGGAGACCGAGCGGGCCGCGGACGAGACGCTCGCGCTGCCGGTCGACGCCTCGTTGACGAAGCGGGAGATGCAGCGGATCGTGTCCGCGTGCAATGCGCTCGGGGGACTGCTGCAGCCCGCTTTCTGACCGAGTCGGGGTCGGGCGGCGGTGGTTGGGCGCACGGGCCTGTTCGGGGTATGATCTGTTTCGTTGCCGCGAGGGAAACCTCGGGAAAGCGACAGGCCCTCTTAGCTCAGTCGGTAGAGCGTCTCCATGGTAAGGAGAAGGTCAACGGTTCGATTCCGTTAGAGGGCTCCACAAAGTGAAAGGCCCCGCCCAATTGGGCGGGGCCTTTCGCGTGTTCGGGGTCAGTCCTTCTGGAGGCCCGGGACGCGCATGGCCAGGATCGCCATGTCGTCGGACGGGGCGTCGGAGGCGAAGCGCTCGACCGCGCGCATGATGCGGGCCGCGACCGCGCCGGCCGTGAGGCCCGTGCAGGTGGTCAGGACGTCCGAGAGTCCGTCGTCGCCCAGCATGCGGGTGCCCTCGCGGCGTTCCGTGACGCCGTCCGTGACACACAGCAGGACATCGCCCGGGTCGAGGGTGACCGTCTGCTCGTAGAGCTCCAGGTCGTCCATGACGCCGAGCAGGGGCTGGGGTTCGGCGGCCGGCTCGACCGTGCCGTCCTGGCGCAGGCGAAGCGGCAGCGGGTGGCCGGCACAGACCACCTTCAGCTTGGCGCTGCCGTCCTCCTGCGGCCACAACTCGCCGTAGAGGAGGGTCAGGAAGCGGCTGCGGGCGCCCTCGTCGAGGATCGCCGAGTTGAGGCGCTCCAGGACGGCGGGGCCGGTGAAGCCCTCTCTGGCGAGCAGGCGGAGGGCGTGGCGGGCCAGGCCGGTGACGGCGGCCGCTTCCGGGCCCGTACCGCAGACGTCGCCGATGGCGAAGCCGTAGACGCCGTCGCGGATGGGGAAGAGGTCGTAGAAGTCGCCGCCGACTTCGTTGCCCTCGCCGGCCGCGCGGTAGATGACCTCGACCTCGACGCCCTCGATGTGGGGGAGGTCGGGGGGCAGGAGGCTGCGCTGGAGGGACTGGCTGATGGCCGTGCGCTCCGAGTACAGGCGGGCGTTGTCGAGGGCGAGGGCGGCTCGGCGGCTCAAGTCCTCGGCCAGTTCCAGGATTTCCTGGCGGAAGTGTTCGTCGGTGGGCTTGCCGAGGGTCAGCATGCCGATGACGCGGTTGCGGGCGACCAGGGGGAGCACCACCGTCTCGCCGCCGACTGCGGACGCCGTAGCGAGAGTTGGGCCGATGCCCGAGCTGACGCGGCGGGTCGGTTCGCCGAGGCCGAGGCTGCGCATGGAGGTGCGCAGGGCCGCCTGGTGGGCGGCTTCGGCGGGGGCGGCCCAGACGCGGGCGCCGGGGGTGGGTACGGGGTCCGGTGGTGCGATCTTCGAGAGCAACGACTTGATGCCGTCGATGAGTTCCTCGTCCTCGTGCAGGACGTACGAGAGGTACGGGTCGGAGGACTGGTCGGCGATCGTGTAAACCGCGCACCAGGTGGCCAGGGTCGGGACCGTCATCTGGGCCATCAGGGCCAGGGTCTGGTCGCGGTCCAGGGTGCCGGCGAGGAGGTCGGAGGCCTCGACCAGGAAGCTGAGGGAGCCGCGGCGCAGGCGTTCCAGTTCGCCCAGGCGGGCGGACTCGACCGCCAACGCGATGCGGTCGGCCGCGAATTGGAGGCGCAGGGCCTCTTCGTTCGAGTACTTGTTGGGGCCTTCGGCGGCCACTCCGAGGGAGCCGGTGAGGCGACCCTCCACCTTCAGGGGCACGGTGACGACCGAGCGCATTCCGGTGCCGCTGAGGAGCGGTACGGCGCCCGGGACGGCCATCAGGTCCTCGTGGACGGCCGGCATGCGGGCGGAGCCGTAGCGGCCGGGGCCCCCTTCGACGGGCACGCGCGCGAAGCGTTGGCGGGCGGAGGGCAGGCCGGTGGAGGCGCGGACCTCCAACTCCGTTTCGTCGTCGGTCGCGAGGAGGAGGAAGGCGGAGTCCCCGTCGAGCATGTCGCGGGCGCGCTCGACCGTGCGCTGGAGGAGGCCGTCGAGGTCGTCCGGCGCGGGGGAGCCGATGAACACCTCGAACGGGTCGGTGTTCTGGCCGTCCGGGGTGGACGCGGCGTCGGGGGCGGGGCCGCGCAACGGGGTCTGCAGAACCGCGCGTTCGTGGTCCCTCACCAGGAGGCACACGGTTGACGGCTCGCCGCCGGTGTCGCGGACCCGGAGGTGGGAGGCGTACACCGGGATCACGCGGCCGTCGGCGCCGCGGATGCCGTAACTGCCCTCCCAGCGGGAGAGGCGCAGGGCCTCGGCGATGCCGGTGCTGGTGCCCGGGGTGTGCGGCCAGGCGGCGAGGTCGGTCAGGGGCTTGCCGGTGACCTGCTCGGCAGCGTACCCGAAGAGGTCCTCGGCGTCCTCGTTCCAGGACGCGATGGAGCCCGTACGGTCGATCTGGACGACCGCGACGCGGACTCTGCCGTCGGCGAGTGGGAGGAGGTCGGCCGGCAGGGACGGGCCGGCCGCGCGGGTGCCCACCGGGCGTGCGGGGAGGTCGAGTTGGAACCAGACCAGCTTCTGTGTGGGCGTGTAGTCGACGCCCCAGCGACTGGCCAGGGCCGCGCAGAGCTGGAGGCCGCGGCCGCCCTCGCGGTCGGGGCTGCTCATGTTGATCGCGGCCCCCTGGAGGGGGATTTCCCGTTCCGGGTAGTGGTCGGCGACCTCGATCCGCACGCCGTCGTCACTTCGTAGGCACAGAACATCCGCGGCCGTGCCCGCGTGCACCACCGCGTTGGTCACCAGCTCACTGGTGAGGACCACGGCGTCGTCGACGATGTCGGCGAAACCCCAGCCCTGAAGGGTGTCGCGGACGAAGGACCGCGCGGTGGCGACCGATCGTCCTACGGGCTCGAAGCTGGCGGCCGCGCGCGCGGTGATCACAGAACTCCTCGGCCTGTTGTCGGCGGGCAGGGCACCATGGCCGATCGGCGCCTGCCGGGGCAACGGCTGGTTTCCGGTCGGCGGGGGATCCTGGGGCGGTCCCCCAGGATGCAGTCCGGTGGTCATGGTGCGGTGCCCCTCCGATGCCTGCCCGCTCGTGCTCGTGCCACCGTCCAGGCCGGACGGAACCGGCGCGGCTGGACAGCCGCATGCAAGGTTACTTACCTTCGCCGTCCGTGCGGATGCCGGTTCGCAGTGTTTCCGTCCGGAGGGTGTGCGGACGATGTGCGAAGCTGCCGAACTGTTATGGCCTGGTTCAGGCAGGGTGAAACACTGGGCAGGATTCTGGTGAAGGCCCGGGCAGGCTGGGTGTCCTCCGTGTACGGAGTGCGTCGGGCCTTGTTGAAGCCCGGTAAATCGGGCAGAGATACGCGGCAGTAACGGATACGCGAGCAGTAGCACCTCAGCACAGCAGCAACGGTCGACCCCTGCGGGAGGGACACAGTGGAGTCTGGCGCAGCGACGCGGGCCACCAGGACGCGCGCGAAAGGCGGACAGTCCCTGAAGAACCAGCGCAAACCGCGCAATGGGACCACGGAAGTGGACGCGGCCTCCTTGGACCGGCTGCTGACGGCACTGGTCGCCATGCGGGACGGGAACTTCCGCAAGCGGCTCACGGTGTCCGGCGACGGCGAGTTGTCGGAGATCGCCGCCGTGTTCAACGAGGTGGCCGACCGCAATCTGCATCTGACGGGCGAGTTGTCCCGGGTGCGGCGGATGGTGGGACGTGAGGGAAAGCTCACGGAGCGGCTGGAGACGGGCGCCTGCGAGGGTTCCTGGGCCTCGGCCATCGATGCGTCCAACGCACTCGTGGACGACCTTGTACGGCCCGTCTCAGAGGTCGGACGGGTGCTCTCCGCGGTGGCGGAGGGTGATCTGTCGCCGCGGATGGAGTTGCGGACGCAGGCACAGGACGACGGGACCGGGCATCCGCTGCGCGGGGAGTTCCTGAAGGTCGGGCGGACCGTCAACAATCTGGTCGACCAGTTGTCGACGTTCACCGACGAGGTCACGCGGGTGGCCAGCGAGGTGGGCACCGAGGGCAAGCTCGGCGGGCAGGCACGCGTGCGTGGCATGTCCGGCTCCTGGAAGGACCTCACGGACTCCGTCAACACGATGGCGTACCGGTTGACGGCCCAGGTCCGGGACATCGCGCTGGTGACCACTGCGGTCGCGAAGGGCGACCTGTCACGCAAGGTCACGGTTCATGTCGCAGGCGAGATGCTGGAGCTGAAGAACACCGTCAACACGATGGTGGACCAACTGTCCTCGTTCTCCTCCGAGGTGACCCGGGTCGCCCGCGAGGTGGGCACCGAGGGCGAACTGGGCGGCCAGGCGCAGGTGCCGGGTGTGGCCGGTGTGTGGAAGGACCTCACCGATTCGGTGAATCTCATGGCCGGCAACCTGACCGGCCAGGTGCGCAACATCGCGCAGGTGACGACGGCGGTCGCCAACGGTGATCTGTCGCAGAAGGTGACCGTTTCGGCACGCGGTGAGGTCGCGAAGCTCGCCGAGACGATCAACCAGATGACGGAGACGCTGCGGATCTTCGCCGACGAGGTCACGCGTGTGGCCAACGAGGTCGGCGCCGAGGGGCAGCTCGGCGGGCAGGCCAATGTGCCGGGTGCGGCGGGGACCTGGAAGGACCTCACCGACTCGGTGAACACGGTCTTCCGGAACCTGACGACCCAGGTGCGGGACATCGCCGCCGTGACGACCGCGGTGGCGAGCGGTGACCTGTCGCAGAAGGTCACCGTCGACGTCGCCGGCGAGATGCTGGAGCTGAAGAACACCGTCAACGGGATGGTCGACCAACTGTCCTCGTTCGGTGCCGAGGTCACGCGCGTGGCCCGCGAGATCGGTGTCGAGGGTGAACTGGGCGGTCAGGCACAGGTGCCCGGCGCGGCCGGTACCTGGAAGGACCTGACCGACTCGGTCAACACCGCGTTCCGTAACCTCACCGGGCAGGTGCGCAATATCGCCCAGGTGACGACGGCGGTGGCCAACGGCGACCTGTCGCAGAAGGTCACGGTCGACGTGTCCGGCGAGATGCTTCAGTTGAAGAACACCGTCAACACGATGGTCGACCAACTGTCGTCGTTCGCCGACCAGGTGACCAGGATGGCCCGGGACGTGGGCACCGAGGGCCGGCTGGGCGGCCAGGCGCGCGTGGACGGCGTCTCGGGGACCTGGAAGGAACTCACCGACTCCGTCAACTCGATGGCCGGGAACCTGACCTCCCAGGTGCGCAACATCGCCCAGGTGACCACGGCCGTGGCCCAGGGCGACCTGTCCCAGAAGATCGACGTGGACGCGCGCGGCGAGATCCTGGAGCTGAAGAACACCATCAACACGATGGTCGACCAGCTCTCCGCCTTCGCCGACCAGGTGACTCGGGTCGCCCGCGAGGTGGGCACCGAGGGCCGGCTGGGCGGCCAGGCGCAGGTGCCCGGCGTCGCCGGTGTGTGGCGTGACCTGACCGACTCCGTGAACGGCATGGCCGGCAACCTCACCGCACAGGTCCGCAACATCGCGCAGGTCGCGACGGCGGTGGCCCGGGGTGACCTGTCCCAGAAGATCACCGTGGACGCGCGCGGCGAGATCCTGGAGCTGAAGAACACCCTGAACACGATGGTCGACCAGTTGTCCTCGTTCGCCGAGGAGGTCACCAGGGTGGCCCGTGAGGTGGGCACCGAGGGGCAGTTGGGCGGTCAGGCCGAGGTGCAGGGTGTCTCCGGCACCTGGAAGGACCTCACACAGTCCGTGAACTTCATGGCGAACAACCTGACCATCCAGGTGCGTCAGATCGCCGAGGTCACGACCGCCGTCGCCAAGGGCGACCTGTCCAAGAAGATCACCGTCGACGCCAAGGGCGAGATCCTTGAGCTCGTCACGACGGTCAACACCATGGTCGATCAACTGTCGTCCTTCGCCGAGCAGGTGACCCGGGTGGCCCGCGAGGTGGGCACCGAGGGCATCCTGGGCGGCCAGGCCCATGTGCCGGGCATCACGGGCATCTGGAAGGACCTCAGCGGCAACGTCAACCTGATGGCCAACAACCTGACCGTGCAGGTGCGGAACATCTCCCAGGTCGCGGCGGCCGTCGCCAACGGCGACCTGACCCGGACGGTGACGATCGAGGCGCGCGGCGAGGTCGCGCAGCTCGCCGACACCTTCAACACCATGGTGAAGACGCTGAGTTCGTTCGCCGACCAGGTCACCAAGGTGGCCCGCGAGGTGGGCACGGACGGCATCCTCGGCGGTCAGGCGCGGGTGCCCGGTGTGGCCGGCACCTGGAAGGACCTCACCGAGTCGGTGAACGGCATGGCGTCCAACCTGACCGGTCAGGTGCGCAACATCGCGATGGTCACCACGGCCATCGCCAAGGGCGACCTGACGAAGAAGATCGACATCGACGCCCGCGGCGAGATCCTCGAACTCAAGACGACGATCAACACGATGGTCGATCAACTCTCGTCCTTCGCCGAGGAGGTCACCCGAGTCGCCCGCGAGGTGGGTACGGAAGGCCAGTTGGGCGGTCAGGCACGCGTGCGTGACGTCGACGGCACCTGGCGCGACCTCACCGAGTCGGTGAACGAGATGGCCGGGAACCTGACCCGGCAGGTGCGTGCCATCGCGCGCGTAGCGACCGCGGTGACCCGCGGCGACCTGAACCTGAAGATCGACGTCGACGCGGCCGGCGAGATCCAGGAACTCCAGGACTACATCAACAAGATGATCGCCAACCTGCGTGACACCACGATCGCCAACAAGGAGCAGGACTGGCTCAAGGGCAACCTCGCCCGCATCTCCGCGCTGATGCAGGGCCGCCGCGACCTGGACGACGTGGCCTCGCTGATCATGAGCGAGCTGACGCCGGTGGTCTCCGCGCAGCACGGCGCGTTCTTCCTCGCGCTGCCCCTGGCGGACGCCGAGGGCGACGAGGCGTACGAACTGCGCATGCTCGGTTCCTACGGCTACTCGATGGGCTCCATGCCGACGTCGTTCAGGCCCGGTGAGGCGCTGATCGGGACGGCCGCCCAGGAGCGGCGCACGATCCTCGTGGAGAACGCGCCGAGCGGGTACCTGAAGATCTCCTCCGGGCTCGGGGAGGCGCCGCCCGCGCAGGTGATCGTGCTGCCGGTGCTGTTCGAGGGGAAGGTGCTCGGCGTCATCGAGCTGGCCTCGTTCACGCCCTTCACGCAGATCCAGAAGGACTTCCTCAACCAGATCGCCGAGATGATCGCGACCAGCGTCAACACCATCTCCGTCAACACCAAGACGGAGCTGCTGCTGAAGCAGTCCCAGGAGCTGACCGAGCAACTCCAGGAACGGTCGGCCGAGTTGGAGAACCGGCAGAAGGCCCTCCAGTCGTCCAACGCCGAACTGGAGGAGAAGGCCGAGCTGCTGGCCCAGCAGAACCGGGACATCGAGGTCAAGAACACCGAGATCGAGGAGGCCCGGCAGGTCCTGGAGGAGCGCGCCGAGCAACTCGCCGTATCCATGCGCTACAAGAGCGAGTTCCTGGCGAACATGTCGCACGAGCTGCGCACACCGCTGAACTCGCTGCTGATCCTGGCGAAGCTGCTGGCCGACAACGCGGAGGGGAACCTCTCCCCGAAGCAGGTCGAGTTCGCCGAGACGATCCACGGCGCGGGGTCCGACCTGCTTCAGTTGATCAACGACATCCTGGACCTGTCGAAGGTCGAGGCGGGCAAGATGGACGTCTCCCCGACGCGCATCGCGCTCGTCCAACTCGTCGACTACGTAGAGGCCACTTTCCGTCCGCTGACCGCGGAGAAGGGCCTGGACCTGTCCGTACGGGTGTCGCCGGAACTGCCCGCCACGCTGCACACCGATGAGCAGCGGCTGCTCCAGGTGCTGCGCAACCTGCTGTCGAACGCGGTGAAGTTCACCGACTCCGGGGCCGTCGAGCTGGTCATCCGGCCGGCCGGCGCGGATGTGCCGGTGGCGATCAGGGAGCAGCTCCTGGAGGCCGGTTCGCTGCGGGACGCGGACGCGGACCTGATCGCGTTCTCGGTGACGGACACCGGGATCGGGATCGCCGGCAGCAAGATGCGGGTGATCTTCGAGGCGTTCAAGCAGGCGGACGGTACGACCAGCCGCAAGTACGGCGGTACGGGCCTCGGGCTGTCGATCTCCCGGGAGATCGCCCAGTTGCTCGGCGGTGAGATCCACGCGCAGAGCGAACCGGGACGCGGTTCCACGTTCACGCTGTATTTGCCGCTGCACCCGAGCGAACTGCCCCCGCAGGGCTATCAGCAGTTGCCCGCGCTGGAGGCGGGCGACCTGGTGGCGTCCGCGGCGGAACTCGCGGAGCTGTCGGAGCGGGGCGAGGTGGACATCGAGACGCCGGCCGAGGTGAAGTCGTACCACGAGACTCAGAACGGTGCCGCCGCGCTCTTCAGGCGCCGCCGCAGGGCCGTGTCCGCCATCGAGGGAACCGCGCAACTGGGGCGGACGGTGCGGGACCAGTGGGCGGCCGAGGAGGCGGCGCCGCCGTCGCGCCGGGGCATCCGGTTCGGCGGGGAGAAGGTGCTGATCGTCGACGACGACATCCGCAACGTCTTCGCGTTGACCAGTGTCCTGGAGCAGCACGGCCTGTCCGTGCTGTACGCGGAGAACGGCCGTGAGGGCATCGAAGTACTGGAGCAGCACGACGATGTGACGGTCGTCCTGATGGACATCATGATGCCCGAGATGGACGGATACGCGACGACGACGGCGATCCGCAGGATGCCGCAGTTCGCCGGGCTGCCGATCATCGCGCTGACCGCGAAGGCGATGAAGGGCGACCGGGAGAAGGCGATCGAGTCCGGCGCCTCGGACTACGTCACGAAGCCGGTCGATCCCGATCACCTGTTGTCGGTGATGGAGCAGTGGATGCGTCCGGAGTGATGGAAACGACCGGACTTGACGGGAAAGCAGCGGGAACGGTGCGGGGAACGTTCGGTGTTCACGCGGAGTTGCTGACTCAGTGTGGCCGAAGCCGTGTAGAAGCACGGGATTCGGGGAACCTTCTGGTCTCCCGCTACGTTTCTGCTTCGTGCACAGTGACATCGCGGTGACAGGGTGTGGCGACAGGCGGGGTGCGGCTACCATGACCGGCACAAGGACGGGCGGCGCAAGAGAGTCGTCCTCTGGGGCGGCGCCCGGTGCACATCCGGGGCGAGGAGGGCGGGCCATGGTGCAGAAGGCCAAGATCCTCCTGGTCGATGACCGGCCGGAGAATCTGCTGGCGCTGGAGGCCATCCTCTCTGCGCTCGATCAGACACTGGTTCGGGCATCGTCCGGGGAGGAAGCGCTCAAAGCGCTGCTCACGGACGACTTCGCGGTCATTCTGCTGGACGTCCAGATGCCAGGCATGGACGGTTTCGAAACCGCCGCGCACATCAAGCGACGGGAGCGGACCCGGGACATCCCGATCATCTTCCTCACCGCGATCAACCACGGCCCGCACCACACCTTCCGGGGTTACGCGGCGGGCGCGGTCGACTACATCTCCAAGCCCTTCGACCCGTGGGTGCTGCGCGCGAAGGTCTCGGTGTTCGTCGAGCTGTACATGAAGAACTGCCAACTGCGGGAGCAGGCGGCCCTGCTGCGGCTCCAGTTGGAGGGCGGCGGCAAGCCGGCGGCCGGTGCGGCCAAGGAGCCGGCCGGACTGCTCGCCGAGCTGTCGGCGCGCCTCGCGGCCGTCGAGGAGCAGGCGGAGGCGCTGTCCAAGCAGCTCGACGACGAGTCGGCGGACGCGGCGGCCGTGGCCACCGCGGCCCATCTCGAACGCAAACTCACCGGGCTGCGCCGGGCACTCGACGCCCTGGAGCCGGGCACCGGCAGCGGAGCCCCTTCGGTCCCGTCGCAGAACTGACGTCCGCCGCGGGCGCAGTTGTGCGTGAGCGAGCGTCAGTTCCCCGACCCGGACGAGCGACACGAACGGGTGAAGCAGTGGGCACACGTGTCCGCTGCCGTCTCCACAGGTAACCTCACACCTATGGCCTCACGTCCCTCCGCAGCCAAGAAGCAGCCCGCCAAGAGGGCTGCTCCGGCGAAGGCTCCGACGAAGAAGGCCGCTGCGAAAAGGGCCCCCGCGAAGAAGGCGGCCGCCAAGAAGACCGCCCGCCCGGCGCCCAAGCCCGCGCCCAGCCCCACCGGGGGCATCGTCAAACTCGTGCGCGCCCTCTGGCTGGGCACCGCGCACGCCGTCGGCGCCGTGTTCCGCGGCATAGGGCAGGGCGCGAAGAACCTCGACCCGGCCCACCGCAAGGACGGCGTCGCACTGCTGCTGTTCGGCCTCGCGCTGATCGTCGCCGCAGGTACGTGGGCGGACCTGCGCGGCCCGGTCGGCGACCTCGTCGAGATCCTGGTGACCGGCGCCTTCGGCCGCCTCGACCTGCTCGTGCCGATACTGCTCGCGGTGATCGCCGTCCGCTTCATCCGGCACCCGGAGCAGCCCGAGGCCAACGGCCGCATCGTGATCGGCCTGTCCGCGCTCGTCATCGGCGTCCTCGGCCAGGTCCACATCGCCTGCGGCGCGCCCGCCCGCAGCGACGGCATGCAGGCCATAAGGGACGCCGGCGGACTCATCGGCTGGGGAGTGGCGACCCCGCTGACGTACACGATGGGCGAGGTGCTCGCCGTACCCCTGCTCGTGCTGCTCACGATCTTCGGGCTGCTGGTCGTCACGGCCACCCCGGTCAACGCGATCCCGCAGCGCCTCAGGCTGCTCGGCGTGAAGCTGGGCATCGTCCACGACTACGGCAGCGAGGACGAGTTCGGCGAGGACGACGAGCGCTACGACGAGCAGTGGCGTGAGGCGCTGCCCGCGCGCGCCCGGAAGCGCGGGAGCGCCCCCGAGGCGTACGACCCCGACAGCGCCGAGCAGGAGGCCCTCACCAAGCGCCGGAGCCGCCCCCGGCGCTCCGCAGTGCCGCAGCCCGACATGCACCGCCCCATGGACGCCGTGGACGTCGCAGCGGCCGCCGCGGCGGCCCTCGACGGAGCCGTCCTGCACGGCATGCCGCCCTCGCCGATCGTCGCCGACCTCACCCAGGGCGTACGAGTGGGCGGCGACCGCGAGGAGACGACCCCGACGCCCGTGCCGGCGCCGGCCGCGCGTCCCAAGCAGGAGAAGCTCAAGGCCGAGGTCATGGACCTCACCAAGGCGCCCCCGGAGGAGGTCCGCGACCTGCCGCCGCGCGCCGAGCAGCTCCAACTCTCCGGCGACATCACGTACGCGCTGCCCTCGCTCGACCTCCTCACGCGCGGGGGCCCCGGCAAGGCGCGCAGCGCCGCGAACGACGCCGTGGTCGCCTCGCTGACGAACGTCTTCTCCGAGTTCAAGGTCGACGCCGCCGTCACCGGCTTCACGCGCGGGCCGACGGTCACGCGCTACGAGGTCGAACTGGGCCCCGCCGTGAAGGTCGAGCGGATCACCGCGCTCACCAAGAACATCGCCTACGCCGTCGCCAGCCCCGATGTGCGGATCATCAGCCCAATCCCCGGCAAGTCCGCGGTCGGCATCGAGATCCCCAACACCGACCGGGAGATGGTCAACGTCGGGGACGTGCTGCGGCTCGCCGACGCGGCCGAGGACGACCACCCGATGCTCGTCGCGCTCGGCAAGGACGTCGAGGGCGGCTACGTCATGGCGAACATGGCGAAGATGCCGCACATCCTGGTGGCCGGCGCCACCGGCTCTGGCAAGTCGTCGTGCATCAACTGCCTGATCACGTCGATCATGTGCCGCGCGACCCCCGAGGACGTCCGCATGGTCCTCGTCGACCCCAAGCGCGTCGAACTGACCGCCTACGAAGGCATCCCGCACCTGATCACGCCCATCATCACCAACCCGAAGCGGGCCGCCGAGGCGCTCCAGTGGGTCGTACGCGAGATGGACCTCAGGTATGACGACCTCGCCGCCTTCGGGTACCGGCACATCGACGACTTCAACCAGGCCATCCGCGACGGCAAGCTGAAGACGCCCGAGGGCAGCGAGCGGGAGCTCAAGACCTATCCGTATCTCCTGGTGATCGTCGACGAGCTGGCCGACCTGATGATGGTCGCGCCCCGGGACGTCGAGGACTCGATCGTGCGCATCACGCAGCTCGCGCGCGCGGCCGGCATCCACCTGGTGCTCGCTACGCAGCGTCCGTCCGTCGACGTCGTCACCGGTCTGATCAAGGCGAACGTGCCCTCCAGGCTCGCGTTCGCCACCTCCTCGCTCGCCGACTCGCGGGTCATCCTCGACCAGCCCGGTGCCGAGAAGCTCATCGGCAAGGGGGACGGACTGTACCTGCCGATGGGGCAGAACAAGCCCACCCGTATGCAGGGCGCCTTCGTCACCGAGGACGAGATCCACGCCGTCGTGCAGCACTGCAAGGACCAGATGACGCCGGTCTTCCGGGACGACGTCACCGTGGGCAGCAAGCAGAAGAAGGAGATCGACGAGGACATCGGTGACGACCTCGATCTGCTGTGCCAGGCGGCCGAGCTGGTCGTGTCCACGCAGTTCGGCTCCACCTCGATGCTCCAGCGCAAGCTGCGCGTCGGCTTCGCGAAGGCCGGGCGGCTCATGGACCTCATGGAGTCCCGGGGCATCGTCGGCCCCAGCGAGGGGTCCAAGGCGCGTGACGTTCTTGTGAAGGGTGACGAACTGGATGGCGTGCTCGCGGTCATCCGCGGGGAGTCTGAAGGGTAGGCGCGGGTAGACGGGTCCCGAGGGGTGCGGCCGTCCGTGACTCACCCGTTAGAGACCGTCGGGCAACCGTTTCCCTTTGCCGTACGTCAAGTTGAGCGAGAGGACAGACAGGGCTCCCACCATGGGATCCGTGGCTGACCCGCCGTCGGGTTGTCCGGCCATACCGATGGCGTACAAAGTCCCACCGCCCGGTTGCCCCACCCTTTCATACCCCCCCTAGACTGAACTTCCAGCACAGGTGGCTACACGCTCGAAAGGCGCCCCCGTGTCCATCGGCAACTCCCCTGAAGACGAGCGCCCGTTCGAAGACGGTCGTTCCTCGGACGGTCATGAGGAAGAAGCCCGCCCTTCCGTCGGCCGAACCCTGCAGCAGGCACGCATCGCCGCCGGGCTGACCGTCGACGACGTCAGCAGCGCCACCCGGGTCCGCATCGCCATCGTGCACGCCATCGAGGCCGACGACTTCACGCCCTGCGGCGGTGACGTCTACGCCCGCGGGCACATCAGGACCCTCGCCAAGGCCGTCCACATCGATCCCGCCCCCCTCCTCGCGCGGTACGACGACGATCACGGCGGACGCCCGGCGCCGACGCCGGCGGCGCCCCTCTTCGAGGCGGAACGTATCCGTCCGGAGCGCCGGGGGCCCAACTGGACCGCGGCCATGGTCGCCGCGATCGTCGCCGTGGTCGGCTTCGTCGGGTTCACGGCGTTCAAGGGCGGCGACAGCGGCAGCGACGCCAAGTCGCAGGTCGCCCAGGGAGCCACGCCCAGCACCAGCAAGCCCGCCAAGCCGACCCCCTCGAACAGCGATACGGCCACGCCCAAGTCCGACCCTTCCGACAGCGCCATCGCCGCCGCGCCACAGGACAAGGTGACGGTCCAGGTCAGCGCGGTCGACGGCCGTAGCTGGATCTCCGCCAAGGACCACAACGGCCGGATGCTCTTCGACGGACTCCTCAAGAAGGGCGAGTCCAAGACCTTCCAGGACAGCTCGAAGGTCAACCTGATCCTCGGCGACGCCGGAGCGATCCAGCTCTACGTCAACGGCAAGAAGATCCAGGACGACTTCCAGCCCGGAGCGGTGGAGCGGCTCACGTACACGAAGGGCGACCCCGAGGTCGGATGAGCTGTCCGGCGGGGTGAGTGTTCAAGGGGTTGGCCAAGATCGGCCAACCCCTTCGACGTGGGGTGTCAGTGGGACGAAGTAGTCTTGAGCCCATGCCTGAACGCCGTACCGTCGCACTCGTCACTCTTGGCTGCGCCCGTAACGAGGTGGACTCGGAGGAGCTCGCAGGCCGCTTGGAGGCGGACGGCTGGCAACTCGTGGAGGACGCCGAGGACGCGGATGTCGCCGTCGTCAACACCTGTGGCTTCGTCGAGGCCGCCAAGAAGGACTCCGTCGACGCCCTCCTCGAAGCCAACGACCTCAAGGGCCACGGCAGAACGCAGGCCGTTGTCGCGGTGGGCTGCATGGCCGAGCGGTACGGCAAGGAACTCGCCGACGCGCTGCCCGAGGCCGACGGAGTGCTCGGCTTCGACGACTACGCCGACATCTCCGACCGCCTGCAGACCATCCTGAACGGCGGCATCCACGCCTCGCACACCCCGCGCGACCGCCGCAAGCTGCTGCCGATCAGCCCCGCCGAGCGGCAGGAGTCCGCGGCCGAGGTCGCGCTGCCCGGCCACGGCCCGGTCGACCTCCCGGACGGACTCGCGCCCGCTTCGGGTCCCCGCGCACCCCTGCGCCGCCGCCTGGACGGCGCCCCGGTCGCGTCGGTGAAGCTCGCCTCCGGCTGCGACCGGCGCTGCTCCTTCTGCGCCATCCCGTCCTTCCGCGGCTCCTTCATCTCCCGCCGCCCGAGCGACGTGCTCAACGAGACGCGCTGGCTGGCCGAACAGGGCGTCAAGGAGATCATGCTGGTCTCCGAGAACAACACGTCCTACGGCAAGGACCTGGGCGACATCCGCCTCCTGGAGTCGCTGCTGCCCGAACTGGCGGACATCGACGGCCTGGAGCGGGTGCGCGTGAGCTACCTCCAGCCCGCCGAGATGCGTCCCGGGCTCATCGACGTGCTCACCTCGACACCGAAGATCGCGCCCTACTTCGACCTGTCCTTCCAGCACTCCGCGCCCGACGTGCTGCGCGCCATGCGCCGCTTCGGCGACACCGACCGCTTCCTCGAACTGCTCGACACCATCCGCTCCAAGGCCCCCCAGGCCGGCGTGCGCTCGAACTTCATCGTCGGCTTCCCCGGCGAGACCGAGGCCGACCTCGCCGAACTGGAGCGCTTCCTGAACGGCGCGCGCCTGGACGCCATCGGCGTCTTCGGCTACTCCGACGAGGAGGGCACGGAGGCGGCGACCTACGACAAGAAGCTCGACGAGGACGTCGTGGCGGCGCGGCTGGCACGTGTCTCGCGGCTCGCCGAGGAGCTTGTCTCGCAGCGGGCCGAGGAGCGTGTCGGCGAGACCGTGCAGGTGCTGGTGGAGTCGGTGGACTCCGAGGACGGCGCCTACGGCCGCGGCGAGCACCAGGCGCCGGAGACCGACGGCCAGGTGCTGCTCACGAGCGGCGAAGGCCTGAGTGTCGGCCGTATGGTCGAGGCGAAGGTGGTCGGTACGGAAGGTGTCGACCTGGTGGCCGAGCCGCTCCTGGGCTCGCTCGCGTGTAGTGAGGAGGCGGGCAGATGACCGGAGTCCCGGCATCGGCGGCGGGCAACACCTCCAGCGCCAACGGCGCGCCCGCGAGCCCGGGTTCCGGTGCGGCCTCCGGTGGTGCCGTCTCCGGTGGTGCCTCCTCCGGTGTCGTCGAGTCCGGCGGGCCGAAGCCGGCGCGCGGTGCGAAGGTCGTCGCCGCCGCCGTCAACCAGGCGAGCGTCTGGAACATCGCCAACCTGCTGACCATGCTCCGGCTACTGCTCGTCCCCGGCTTCGTCGCTTTGATGCTGGCCGACGGCGGGTATGACCCGGCGATGCGCTCGTTCGCCTGGGCGGCGTTCGCCGTCGCCATGATCACCGACCTGTTCGACGGTCATCTGGCGCGCACCTACGACCTCGTCACCGACTTCGGAAAGATCGCCGACCCCATCGCCGACAAGGCGATCATGGGAGCGGCGCTGATCTGTCTGTCCTCGCTCGGCGATCTGCCGTGGTGGGTGACCGTCGTCATCCTCGGCCGGGAACTCGGGATTACGCTGCTGCGTTTTCTTGTCATCCGGTACGGCGTCATTCCCGCGTCGCGCGGCGGCAAGCTGAAGACGCTCACGCAGGGCGTGGCCGTAGGAATGTACGTGCTGGCGCTGACGGGCTGGCTGGCCACCCTGAGGTTCTGGGTGATGGCGGCGGCGGTCGTGCTGACCGTGCTGACCGGGTTCGACTATGTGAGACAAGCCATTGTGCTGCGCAGGCAGGGGATCGCCGAGCGCATGGCGGCGTCGGAGGAGACGGAAGCGTGAGTTCCACGGCCACTGAAGTGGTTCGACTACTGACCGTGAGCGGTGCGACGCTCGCTGTCGCCGAGTCGCTCACCGGTGGTCTGGTTGCGGCGGAGATCACATCGGTGCCCGGAGCCTCCAAGGCATTCCGTGGTTCGGTCACCGCCTATGCCACCGAGTTGAAGCACGAACTGCTCGGCGTCGACGCCACCCTGCTGACCGAGCGGGGAGCGGTGGATGCGCAGGTCGCGGCCCAGATGGCGGCCGGCGTGCGGAAGGCTCTGGGTGCCGACTGGGGCATCGCGACCACCGGTGTGGCAGGCCCGGAGCCGCAGGACGGGCAGCCCGTCGGCACCGTTTTCGTGGCCGTGGACGGACCCTCCGGACCGGAATCGGATGCAGCCGGTGGCGGGAAAGTGGCCGCGCTGCGGTTGAACGGCGGCCGGGCGGAAATTCGTAAGGAGAGTGTACGGAGCGTACTCGCGCTGCTTCTGGAGCGGCTCGTGAGCGAACAGACCGGGAATGAGCGGGCACAGGATACGGAACAGAACGGGGGGTTTTGATGTTTGCAGCCCTGAGTGAACACGACATCGCTCCCCGCACGGCCGCGGCGCAAGGCGGTACGGTGGGGCGAGAAGGATGCGGCTACGCGGTCCGAGGAGGGAGCCACCGATGATTCTGCTCCGTCGCCTGCTGGGTGACGTGCTGCGTCGGCAGCGCCAGCGCCAGGGCCGTACTCTGCGCGAAGTCTCCTCGTCCGCCCGAGTCTCACTCGGCTATCTCTCCGAGGTGGAGCGGGGGCAGAAGGAGGCATCCTCCGAGTTGCTCTCCGCCATCTGCGACGCGTTGGACGTACGGATGTCCGAGCTCATGCGGGAAGTGAGCGACGAGCTTGCTCTCGCCGAGCTGGCCCAGTCTGCTGCGGCCACCGGTTCTGTGCCCACGTCGGTACGTCCGATGCTGGGTTCCGTCTCGGTGACCGGTGTGCCACCGGAACGGGTGACCATCAAGGCCCCCGCCGAGGCGGTGGACGTGGTCGCCGCGTGACGTTCACGCTGGTGTAGACCGATGACGCGCCGACCGGCGCCGAGAATGTGTGAGAGACCCCGGCCGGGGTTTCTCCAGGGAGACCTGGAGAGGCGCGGCCGGGGTTTCTCGCGTTCGGACGCCTGGCGGGATCCGTCCGTTTGCTCGTGCGGCCCGGGGCGGTCATCGTTGAGGCCTGTGTGGCGCCTCCGTATGCCGTCGATGCGCCCTTTCGTGAGTGACCGCGGCGTTCCGGCGTCGGGCTGGAGGTGGGGCCATGGCGGGGCGAATAGCACGCTGGGGGGCCGCGCTGGGGCTCGGTGCGGTGTGGTGGTGGGCCGTGCTGCGGCTCGTGCTGGTGCCGCACGCGGGGGCGCTGGAGGGGGCCGTCGCGGCCGGGGGATGGGGACTGAGTCTGCTCCCGGTGCACTGCATGCCCAAGGCGCGGGCGGCGGGGGCCGTGGCCGCTGGACGGTGGGCGCGGGCCTGGCGGGCGTCCGTCGCACCTGCGGCCGTCGCTACCACGGCATCGCCACGCCCCCGTTCGGACGGAGGATCTGGCCCGTCGTGAACGACGACGCGTCGGACGCCAGATGCAGCACGGCGTGGGCGATGTCCTCCGGCTCACCTACCCGGCCCAGCGGCGAGAGCCGGGCCATCATCGCCTCGGTACGGGCCTGCGCCTCGCCCTCGTGGTGGTCGGTCATGGGCGTGCGTATCCAGCCCGGCGCGACGGCGTTGACGCGGATGCCGTGCCGGCCCAGCTCCGTCGCCAGCGTCTTCGTCAACTGGACGACGGCCGCCTTCGCGGCGCTGTAGCAGAGCAACCCGGCTCCTCCCGTGTCGATCGCGCCCGACGCCATGGTGACGATGCTGCCCCTGGTGCCGCGGTCGAGCATCAGCCGGGCCGCCTCCTGGCAGGCGTACAGGACGCCCTTGAAGTTGACGTTCAGCACCCGGTCGAGATCCTCGTCCAGGGTCTCCAGCACCGGACTGCTGTGCATGATGCCGGCGACCGCCGCCAGCACATGCAGGTCCTCGCAGGACTCGACGGCCTGCCTGACCTGGGCGCGGTCGGTGACGTCCAGGTGGTGGACGCGGGCGCTGCCGCCCTGGCCCTTGATCAGGGTCGCCGTCTCGTGCAGGCCCAGTGCGTCGCGGTCGGCGCAGTGCACGGTGGCGCCGGCCTCGGCGAGCAGTACGGCGCAGGCGCGGCCGATACCGCTGGCGGCGCCGGTGACGAAAGCGGTGCGTCCGGTGAGGTCGTACGCGTTGACGGGCATGAAGCGACGGTACGAAGGTTTCTGACGGTCCGTCAATTAGTCGTACGGTGCCGGGTTCCGCGGAGTGGTGTGGTGCCCGGTGCCGGTCCCACCTGGCAGGTCGGGCACCAGTAGGTGGGGCGCTCGCGGGAGCCGTCGCCCTGGTCGGCCGTGCGGATCGAGGTGCCGCAGCGCAGACAGGGGCGGGGTGCGCGGCCGTAGACGAACAGGTCGGGGGCGTGGCGCGGGGGGCCGCTGTTCGTGAGGGTGCTTGTGGTGTTGCGGGCGGGGCGGTCGCGGTTGGCTTCCAGGAGCCGCTTGGCGATCGCGGGCAGCTTTGTGGCGCGGTCGGCGGGGAGTGCGCCCATGGGGAGCCAGGGGGTGGCGCCCAGGAGGAAGCAGAGCTCGCTCTTGTAGATATTGCCGATGCCGGCCAGGTTGCGCTGGTCGAGCAGGGCCTCGCCGAGCGGGCGGGAGGGGTCGGCGAGGAGGTTGGTCAAGGCCTGTTCGGGATTCCAGTCGGGGCCCAGGAGGTCGGGGCCGAGGTGGCCCACCGCGCGGTCCTCGTCGGTCGTGCGGAGGAGGTCCAGGACGGGGAGGCGGTAGCCGACGGCCGTGTGGTCGGTGTTGCCGAGGATCGCGCGGATCTGGTGGGCCGGGCCGCCGCCGCTCCAGCGCCGGCCTTCGGCGTACACCCTCCATGTGCCGTCCATGCGCAGGTGGGAGTGGAGGGTGAGGCCGCCCTCGATACGGGTCAGCAGGTGCTTGCCCCGGGGGGTGACATCCAGGACGGTGCGGCCGGTGAGGTCCGCCGTGGCGTACTTGGGCACCCTGAGGTCGCTGCGGGTCAGCACCTTGCCCGCGAGGGCCGTGTGGAGGCGCTTCGCGGTCTGCCAGACGGTATCGCCTTCAGGCATGGGTCAAGGGTGGCACGAGGTGGTGAGGGCCGGTGCGATTCATGCGCGCAGGCGCAGGCCACGTGGGGTCGCGATGAAGCCCGCTCCTTCCAGGAGGGTGCCGATGGGGGAGGTCAGGGCCGAGGCGCCGTTGACCCGCTCCACCGTGACCGTGCCGAGGGAACCGGCTCGGGCCGCTGCCGCGAGGGCCTCGGCCGCCGCCTGGAGGCGTGGGTCCTCGGTGGCCGTGGAGTCGGGTGCGGAGGGCCAGGCGAGCAGGGTCTTGCCGCCGCGCTCCATGTAGAGCGTCAGCTCACCCTCGACGAGCACGACGAGCGAGCCCGCCTTCCGCCCCGGCTTGTGCCCGGCGCCGGTCGGCGGCTCGGGCCAGGGCAGGGCCGCGCCATACGCGTTCGCCGGGTCGGCGGCGGCCAGGACCACGGCTCGGGTGGTGAGGGAGGGGCGGGTGCGGTGGTTGGCGTAGGGGGAGGCGGTGTTGCTCCGGGGATGCGGGGCGGGGAAGTCGCGGGGGGAGATGTAGTCGCCCGGGGACGGGGGATGGGAGGAAGGGGCGCGGTGCTGCCGGGAGGCCGGCGCGGTCGGTGCGCCCGCGTCGTCGAGGTCGTCGAAGTCGGTGAAGGGGCCGAAGTCGGCGGCGAAGTCGTGGACTCCGGGGGAGTCGGACGGGTCGGGCCGGCCGTGGTGGTCGGAGGAGCCGTAGGTGGTCGCTGTGGTGAAGGGGGCGGCGGAACCGGCGGTCGGCGTGCTGGGGCCGCCCAGGGTCCCGAAGCCGTAGGGGTCGTTGTCGGTGGGGTCCGGGGTGGGCAGGTCGTCGCCCCGGTCGCGGGCGTTCGCGACCGCGCGGAGGCGGTCCACCGCGCCGTCCATCGCGAACTGGGCGGCGCCCAGCCCCTCCACGACATAGCCGCGCCGCGCCTGACCGCTCTCCTCGAAGACGGACAGGATGCGGTACGTCGCCGAGAAGCCGCCCTCGACGCCTTCCGCGGCGACCGCTCCCCGGGTCACCACGCCGTGCCGGTCGAGCAGGGTGCGGGCCAGTGCGTGGGCACGCACGGTCGGGTCCGGTTCGTGGGCGGGGAGCAGGGACCAGCGGCCCGCGACGGTCGGCGGACCGGTGCGGGAGGCCGGGCGGGCTGCGGCGGTGAGGGAGCCGTACCGCCCGCGCGGGACCGTGCGCTTCGCGCGGTGGGCCGTGGAACCCGCCGTACGGCCGGAGCCCAGCAGGGAGCGCATGGGGGCGAGCGTGTCGTTCGTGAGCCGGCCGGACCAGGCCAGGTCCCAGACGGCGTCGGCCAGTTGGGGATCGGTGACGTCGGGGTGGGTGGTCGCGCGGACCTGGTCGGCGATCTGCCGGAAGAAGAGGCCGTAGCCGCCGGAGAGGGTGTCCAGGACCGACTGGTGCAGTGCTGTGAGTTCGAGCGGGTGCGGTGGCGCGAGGAGCAGGGGGGCCGCGTCCGCCACGTACAGGGAGACCCAGCCGTCCTTGCCGGGGAGGGAACCCGCGCCCGCCCACACCAGTTCGCCGGCGGAGGTGAGTTCGTCGAGCATGGCGGGCGTGTAGTTCGCCACGCGGGACGGCAGGACGAGCTTCTCCAGGGCGGACGCCGGCACGGAGGCGCCCTGCAACTGCTCGACGGCGCGCACCAGTCCGTCGATGCCGCGCAGTCCGTGACCCTTGCCGATGTGCTGCCACTGGGGGAGGAACTGCGCGAGCGCGGCGGGCGGCACCGGCTCCAACTCGTGCCGCAGCGCGGCCAGGGAGCGGCGGCGCAGGCGACGCAGCACGGTCGCGTCGCACCACTCCTGACCGATGCCGGCCGGGTGGAACTCCCCTTGTACGACACGGCCGTTGGCGGCGAGGCGCTGCAACGCGCCCTCGGTGACGGCCACTCCGAGGCCGAAGCGGGCAGCCGCCGTGGCCGATGTGAATGGGCCGTGGGTGCGGGCGTGGCGCGCGAGGAGGTCCCCGAGCGGGTCCTTGACCGGTTCGGTGAACGCCTCCGGGACGCCGACCGGGAGCGCTGTGCCGAGGGCGTCGCGCAGCCGGCCCGCGTCCTCGATCGCGGCCCAGTGGTCGGCGCCGGCGACACGGACCCGGATCGCGCGGCGGGCGGAGGCAAGATCCTGGGCCCAGTGCGGCTCGGCGCCCCGCTCGGACAGCTCGGCGTCGGTGAGCGGGCCGAGCATCCGCAGCAGGTCGGCGACGCCCTCGACGTCCTTGATCCGGCGGTCCTCGGTGCGCCACTGGAGCTCCCGCTCCAGCTCGGTGAGCACCTCGGCGTCGAGAAGCTCGCGCAGCTCCGCCTGGCCGAGCAACTCGGCCAGCAGGTGGGAGTCCAACGACAGGGCGGCGGCGCGGCGCTCGGCGAGCGGTGAGTCCCCTTCGTACAGGAACTGGGCGACATACCCGAAGAGGAGGGAGCGGGCGAAGGGGGACGGCTCGGCGGTGGTGACCTCGACGAGGCGCACCTTGCGGGACTCCAGGTCGCCCATCAGCTCGGTGAGCCCCGGCACGTCGAAGACGTCCTGGAGGCATTCGCGGACCGCCTCCAGCACGATCGGGAACGAGCCGAACTCGCTTGCCACCTGGAGCAGTTGCGCGGCCCGCTGGCGCTGCTGCCACAGCGGGGTGCGCTTGCCGGGGTTGCGGCGCGGCAGCAGCAGCGCGCGGGCGGCGCACTCGCGGAAGCGGGACGCGAACAGGGCCGAGCCGCCGACCTGGTCGGTGACGACCTGATTGACCTCGCCCTTGTCGAAGGCGACGTCCGCCGCGCCCACGGGGGCCTGGTCGGCGTCGTACTCCGTGCCGGCCCTCATGGGCTCCTGGTCGAGCAGGTCCAGGCCCATCAGGTCGGCGTCGGGCAGCCTCAGGACGATGCCGTCGTCGGCGTGCATCACCTGGGCGTCCATGCCGTAGCGCTCGGAGAGTCGGGCGCCGAGGGCGAGGGCCCAGGGGGCGTGGACCTGGGCGCCGAAGGGGGAGTGGATGACCACACGCCAGTCGCCGAGTTCGTCGCGGAAGCGCTCCACGACGATCGTGCGGTCGTCCGGGATGTGGCCGCAGGCCTCGCGCTGCTCGTCCAGGTACGACAGAACGTTCTCCGCGGCCCAGGCGTCGAGGCCCGCGGCGAGGAGGCGCAGGCGGGCGTCCTCCTTGGGCTGCGAGCCGACCTCGCGCAGGAACGCGCCCACCGCGCGGCCCAGTTCGAGCGGGCGGCCCAGTTGGTCGCCCTTCCAGAAGGGGAGCCGTCCGGGGACGCCCGGCGCGGGGGAGACCAGGACGCGGTCGCGGGTGATGTCCTCGATTCGCCAGGAGCTGGTGCCGAGCGTGAAGACGTCCCCCACGCGGGACTCGTAGACCATCTCCTCGTCCAGCTCGCCGACCCTGCCGCCGCCCTTCTTGGGGTCGGCGCCGGCCAGGAAGACCCCGAAGAGCCCGCGGTCGGGGATCGTGCCCCCGGAGGTGACGGCGAGGCGCTGTGCCCCGGGGCGGCCGGTGATCGTGCCGGCGACGCGGTCCCACACCACGCGCGGGCGCAACTCCGCGAAGGCGTCCGACGGGTAGCGGCCCGCGAGCATGTCCAGCACGGCGGTGAACGCGGACTCCGGGAGGGAGGCGAAGGGGGCGGCACGGCGGACCGTGGCGAGCAGGTCGTCGACCTGCCAGGTGTCCAGCGCCGTCATCGCGACGAGCTGCTGGGCGAGCACGTCCAGGGGGTTCGCGGGGACCTTCAGGGACTCGATGGAGCCCGTGCGCATCCGCTCGGTCACCACGGCGGCCTGGACGAGGTCGCCCCGGTACTTCGGGAACACCACACCTGTGGAGACCGCGCCGACCTGGTGTCCCGCGCGGCCCACCCGCTGGAGGCCGGAGGCCACGGAGGGCGGGGACTCCACCTGGACGACCAGATCGACGGCGCCCATGTCGATGCCCAGCTCCAGACTGGACGTGGCGACCACGGCGGGGAGCCGGCCCGCCTTGAGGTCCTCCTCGACCTGGGCGCGCTGCTCCTTGGAGACCGAGCCGTGGTGGGCACGGGCGATGACCGGGGGCGCGCCCTGGGCGGCGCCGGAACCGCCCATCAGCTCGGCCGGTGCGTGATGCTCGTCCAGGGGCTCGCCGGTCGCCCGCTCGTAGGCGATCTCGTTGAGCCGGTTGCACAGACGCTCCGCGAGGCGGCGGGAGTTGGCGAACACGATCGTTGAACGATGCGACTGGACGAGGTCGGCGATGCGCTCCTCGACGTGCGGCCAGATCGACGGCTTCTCCGCGCCCTCACTGCCGTCCGTGGCCGGGGAACCGCCCAACTCGCCCAGATCCTCGACCGGGACGACCACGGAGAGGTCGAACTCCTTGCCGGATTTTGGCTGGACGATCTCCACCTTGCGGTGCGGGGAGAGATAGCGGGCGACCTCGTCGACCGGGCGCACGGTCGCCGAGAGGCCGATCCGGCGGGCCGGCCTCGGCAGCAGTTCGTCCAGCCGCTCCAGGGAGAGCGCGAGATGCGCGCCGCGCTTGGTGCCCGCGACCGCGTGCACCTCGTCCAGGATCACCGTCTCGATGCCGGTGAGCGCGTCACGCGTGGCCGACGTCAGCATCAGGAACAGGGACTCCGGGGTGGTGATCAGGATGTCCGGCGGGCGGGTGGACAGGGCGCGGCGCTCCGCGGGCGGGGTGTCACCGGAGCGGATGCCGACCCTGACCTCGGGCTCGGGCAGGCCCAGGCGGACGGATTCCTGGCGGATGCCGGTCAGCGGGCTGCGGAGATTGCGCTCCACGTCGACCGCGAGAGCCTTCAGCGGAGACACGTACAGAACGCGGCAGCGCTTCTTCGGGTCGGCGGGCGGGGGTGTCGCGGCGAGCTGGTCCAGGGCGGCGAGGAAGGCGGCAAGGGTCTTGCCGGAACCGGTCGGCGCGACCACCAGCACGTCCGAGCCCTCGCCGATGGCCCGCCACGCGCCCGCCTGGGCCGCGGTGGGCGCGGAGAAGGCCCCCGTGAACCAGCCGCGGGTCGCGGGGGAGAAGCCGTCGAGGGCTCGATGTGCGGAGCTGACCATGCGTCCATCCTGCACCCGACCACTGACAATCGCCCTGACCTGCGAAAACGGGATGCGGAGGGTGCCGGGTGTGACGGACAATGGCCGTATGGCCGGATCAGGGGAGCGGGCACGGCACTGGCGGTACGAGGCACTGCCCGGCGTCGACCTGCTGCGTGCCCGATACATCCGCAAGACGTTCGTCCGGCATACCCATGAGAACTTCGTGATCGCCGGGATCGCGGACGGCGCCGAGGTCTTCCGCCACCGGGGCTCGGATGTCTTCGTAGGCGCGGGGGCGCTCGCGCTGGTCAACCCCGACACCCCGCACACCGGCCGGGCGGGCGTTCCTGAGGGCTGGCGGTACGGGGCGGTCTATCCGTCGCCCGAATTGGTGGCGGAGATCGCCGCCGAGACCACCGCGATCCGGGGCACCCCTGGCTTTGTCAGCCCCGTATTCGACGATCCGTACAGCGTCGCCCTCGTGCACCGGGTGCTGCGCGCAGCCGACGAGGGCAACGCGCTAGCCGCCGACACCCTGCTGCGGGTGGCGGTGACCCGGCTGCTGCGGCTGAACGGCGGTCCGCTGCCGCAGCGGGAGGTCCGCACGGCAGGCGCCGCACTCGCGGCACGCGCACGTGCCGTGCTGGAGGAGCGGATGGCCGAGCCGCCGACCCTGGAGCGGCTGGCCACCGACCTCGGCACCAGCCCGTTCGCGCTGCTGCGGGCGTTCCGTGACGCGTACGGCATGCCACCGCACACCTGGCTGACCGACACACGGGTACGCCGGGCCCGGCTGCTGCTGGACGCGGGTACGGCACCCGCGGAGGCGGCCGTCACCGTCGGGTTCACGGACCAGCCGCACCTCAACCGGCACTTCACCCGGATCGTCGGCGTGCCTCCGGGTGCGTACCAGCGGGAGCGCAAGAACGTACAAGACGTGGGGCGGCGACTGCTCCTACCGTCCGACACGTGGCAGAACAGATCGCTTCAGACGACATACGCACCGGAACAGGAGGCGACCCGGGCTCCGACGCCGGGGCGAAGCCGGACTCCGCCGTCGTACGGGACGCCCTGGGAGTCGGCGTCGCCGTAGGGCTGTCGGGGTTCGCCTTCGGGGTGACCTCGGCCGGTGGCGGGCTCACCCTGCTCCAGACCTGCGCCCTCAGCCTCCTGGTGTTCACGGGTGCCTCCCAGTTCGCGCTCGTGGGGGCGCTCGCGGCCGGCGGCAATCCGCTCACCGCGGCGGCGGGAGCCTTCTTCCTGGGCGTGCGCAACACGTTCTACGGGCTGCGTCTGTCGCAGTTGCTGGCCCTCCCGCGCGCGGTGCGCCCGTTCGCCGCCCAGTGGGTCATCGACGAGACGACGGCCGTCACCCTCGCGCAGCCCACGCGGCGCGCCGCGCGGATCGGGTTCACCGTCACCGGGCTCACGCTGTACGTGCTGTGGAACCTCACCACGCTGCTCGGCGCGCTGGGCGCCCAGGCCATCGGGGACACGGACGCGTGGGGTCTCGACGCGGCCGGGCCCGCCGTCTTCCTCGCACTGCTCGCGCCCATGCTCAAGACCACCATCGAGCGTGCCGTCGCCGCACTCGCGGTCCTGTTGGGACTGGGCCTGCTGCCCATCCTGCCTGCCGGTGTGCCGGTCCTGGCGGCTGCTCTCGCGGCGCCGATCGCCCTCTACGTAGCGGGCCGTCGGCAGGGCGGCACGCACAACGACGCACAGGGGGAAGACCGTTGACCGTCTGGATCGCCATCGCAGCGACCGCCCTCGGCTGCTACGTCGTCAAGCTCGCCGGTCTGCTCGTGCCGGCGAACGCGCTCGAACGGCCGCTGGTGCGGCGGCTCGCCGCCCTGCTGCCGGTGGCCCTCCTCGCCGCGCTCACCGCCCAGCAGACCTTCGCCGACGGGCATGCGCTCGTGCTCGACGCCCGGGCCGCGGGGGTCGCGGCGGCCGCCGTGGCGCTGGTGCTGCGGGCACCCTTCCTGCTCGTGGTCGCGGCGGCCGTGCTGGTGACGGCGGGCGTACGGGCCCTGGGCGGCTGAGGCGGCCCGGGAGTCAGCCCACGGAGCGGCCGTACGCCTTCAGGGTGCGCAATGCCTGGATCGTCACCATGGGGCGTGCCTCCAGGGCGATACCCGGCGCCCACTGGCGCCAGCGGATCGGCCAACCGCCGTCCTCCTGCTGGTCGGCCGCCAGGTGGTCCAGGGAGCGGGCCATCTCGTCGTCCGTGAACCACGCCCGCGCGAGGGAGCTCGGGGTCCTCGCGTAGTCGTACGGGAAGTGGTGCTCGCCCGGCGCGTACCCGGGGGCGACCGGGTACGCCTCCAGATGCTCCGGGTCCAGGGCGGCGAGCCGGTGCTCGCGCACCAGACGGCCGAGGCGGTCGGCGGCGGCCTCCGCGCGCGGGCGGTCGGGCGCCGAGTCCAGGAAGGCGACGGCGGCCTCGATCTCGTAGGGGTGCGACTTCTCCAGGGAGTCGACGGCCTGCCAGCAGAAGTCGGTCGCCCGGAACAGCCAGGCGTGCCACACCTCGTTGCGGTGCAGCAGACCCACCACCGGTCCGGTGGCGAGGAGTTCACTCGGCGGGTCGTCCACGATCGACACGAACGGAGCCGCGGGATAACCAC
This sequence comes from Streptomyces sp. NPDC005492, assembly GCF_040605995.1. Taxonomy (NCBI): domain Bacteria; kingdom Bacillati; phylum Actinomycetota; class Actinomycetes; order Kitasatosporales; family Streptomycetaceae; genus Streptomyces; species Streptomyces sp. NPDC005492. The sequence goes on along the minus strand of NZ_JBEXDX010000065.1, from coordinate 7,943 downwards.
GCTGGCCGGGGTCGATCGCCGGCAGGGCGCCGTCGGTGGTGGAGACCGAGGTCAGATAGCGGCACACGCGTTCCACCCGCTGCCCGCCGCAGCGCCCGATGGAGTCCAGCACACGCAGCGCGTGACCGGTGTGCAGCGGCTGGCTGACCGGGCCGCGCAGATCGGGCTCCAGCGCGTGCCCGTACCCGCCGTCCTCGTTGCGGTACGCGTCCAGCGCGGTCTCCACCGGATCGGGGTCGCCGTTGAGGAAGTGGTACGCGAAGAGGCGCTGTTCCAGCACGCGCGCGGTGAGCCAGACGAAGTGCTCGGCGCGGAAGAGCGGGGAGTGCGCCGGGGGCGTCGGGGGGAGTGGGGAAGCTCCTGTTTCGGCCATGCGTCAGACCGTAGGACGGAAAGCGGTCTCGGCGAGCGGTCCCGGCCCGGGCCCACTCTCAGGGGCGGGATACTGACGTCATGCGGTTGACGGTCTTCTGGCAGCGGATGACGGAGCATTTCGGCGCGGGGTACGCCGAGAGCTTCGCCCGCGATCACGTGATGACGGAACTCGGTGGACGGACGGTGCACGAGGCGCTGGACGCGGGCTGGGAGGCCAAGGACGTGTGGCGCGTGGTCTGCGCCGTCATGAATGTTCCGCGGGAAAGTCGCTGATCGGTCACGAAGATCGCCCACGGTGACCGGTTGTCAGTGGTGTAGGCGAGACTTGCACCGTGGCACCCACTGACGAGACCGGGCACGACGCCCGGCAGGCATCCCCGTCCGGCACGACGCCGCCGAACCGGCCCCCGGCCGATCGCGCCGTGCCGGGCACCGGCATGCCGCGCTGGCTGCCACGCGCGATGGTGCTGGCGCTCGCCCTCGTCGCCGTGTTCCAACTGGGCAGTTGGGCCTTCCATCAGCTCATCGGGCTGCTGATCAACATCCTCATCGCGTTCTTCCTGGCGCTCGCCATCGAGCCCGCGGTGAGCCGGATGGCTGCCTTCGGCATGCGCCGGGGGCTGGCCACCTTCCTGGTCTTCCTCGGCCTGCTGATCGTGAGCGCCGGGTTCGTCACCCTCATGGGGTCGATGCTCGCCGGCCAGATCATCAAGATGATCGAGGACTTCCCGGACTACCTCGACTCCGTCATCAACTGGGTCAACGCGCACTTCCACACCGACCTGAAGCGGGTCGACATCCAGGAGGGGCTGCTCCACTCCGACTGGCTGCGCAAGTACGTGCAGAACAGCGCGACCGGTGTGCTGGACGTGTCCACCCAGGTGCTCGGCGGCCTCTTCCAACTGCTGACGATCGGGCTGTTCTCGTTCTGCTTCGCCGCCGACGGGCCGCGCCTGCGGCGTGCGCTGTGCTCCGTGCTGCCGCCCGCCCGGCAGGTCGAGGTACTGCGCGCCTGGGAGATCGCCGTCGACAAGACCGGCGGCTACATATACTCCCGCGGCCTGATGGCGCTGGTCTCCGGCGTGGCGCACTACATCCTGTTGCAGGCGCTGGGCATCCCGTACGCGCCCGTGCTCGCCGTCTGGGTGGGCCTGGTCTCCCAGTTCATCCCGACCATCGGCACGTATCTCGCGGGCGCGCTGCCCATGCTGATCGCGTTCACCGTGGACCCCTGGTACGCGCTGTGGGTGCTCATCTTCGTCGTGGTCTACCAGCAGTTCGAGAACTACATGCTGCAGCCCAAGCTGACCGCGAAAACCGTCGACATCCACCCCGCCGTCGCCTTCGGCTCGGTTATCGCGGGCACCGCGCTCCTGGGTGCGGTCGGCGCGCTGATCTCCATTCCGGCCGTAGCCACGCTTCAGGCGTTCCTCGGGGCGTATGTGAAGCGGTACGCCGTCACGGACGACCCCCGGGTCCAGGGACACCGGGGTCGGGGCGCCGGGGGGCCTGGCCTGTTGACGCGGGTGGGGAGGCTGTGGGGGCAGCGGGCGGGGGAGGCGGGGCGTGCGGGGGGCGACTCTGGCGGGGCTGTCGACTCCGGTGGGGCGGCTGGCTCCGGCGGGGTGGCTGGTTCCGGGGCGGCTGGGTCCGGAGGGGCCAGCTCCGGGGCGGCTGACTCTGGTCCCGCTGACTCCGGGGCGCCCGACTCTGGGTCGACCAGCTCCGGGGCGGCCGACTCCGGACCGACCAGTTCTGGCTCGACTAGCTCTGGGTTGACGGACTCTGGCCGTCAGAACCCCGGGCGGGGCGACTCGGGTCCCATGAACTCCGGGTCGACTGATCCCGATGCCTAGAACTCGGGGCCGAATGACTCAGGGGCAACTGGCTCCGGACGGGCCGCCTCCGAATCCCAGAGTTCCGGGCCGACCGGCTCCGGGTGGACCGGTTCGTGTCGACTGGTTCCGGGCGGACTGGTTTCGGGGCGGCCGACTCCGGGCGTAGGACCGCCCGGTCTATCGAGTCGGTTCCGCGAACTCCGGGTCGGCTGATCCTGACTCGTAGATCTCGGGGCCGAGCGGCTGCGGATTGACTCGTTCCGAACCGGCCGACTCCGGATCGACCGCCTCCGATGCCCATAGTGCCGGGCCGACCGGCTTCGGGTGGACCGGTGCCGTGTCGACTGGTTCCGGGCGGACTGGTTTCGGGGCGGCCGGCTCTGGCCGTAGGACCGCCGGGTCTCTCGACTCGGGTCCCACGAACTCCGGGTCGGCTGATCCCGACTCGGGGAACTCGGGTCCGACCGGCTCCGGATCGACTGGCTCCGGACCCGGCCGACCTCGGACTGACCGCCACCGACTCTCAGAGCTCCGGGCGTCGACTCCGGGCGGACCAGCTCCGGTCCACCGGCTCAGGCCTGACCGACTCCGGGTCCCGGGGCGACCAACTCCGGCCGTAGGAACTCCGGGTCTACCGACTCCGGCTCCAAGAACTCCGCACCGACCACCTACGACCCGAGAGACCCCGAAGAAAGCTCCCCTGAGCGGCGCTCCCTCACGAACACCAGCTCACCGCGATCAGTACATGAGCACCGCCCACACCCCCGCCCCAGCCACCGCGACGACGTAGCAGCCGACCGCAAACCGTACGGTCCGTCGTCGTGCCGCCTCGTTCCAGGATGTGCGGGACAGTAGCCAGGCCAGGGTCGGCAGGATCAGGACGGCGTGCAGGCTCACGCCGTGCAGGGGCTTGAGCGGGGCCGTCGAGTGGTAGGCCGCTTCCTGGTGGCCGGTTCGGGCGAGGATCACCCCGCGCGCGATCATCGCGGCGCCCGAGGCCAGCGCGACGAGCAGGATCGCGAACCCGGAACGCACCGCGAGGGCCATCCCGGTGGGACCCGTCGGCCGGTGCCGGAAGGACGTCACCGCGAAGACGGTGAGCAGCACCACCAGGACACCGCCACCCACCGCGAGCGTCATGGAGACCGCGGTGTCGAAGGGCGTCTCCATGTCGAGGTGCGACGGCACCCGGCGCCACGCCTGAAGGGTGATGCCGCCGACCTCCACGACGCAGTCGGCGGCGAAGACGACGAGCAGTACGGTGCGCAGCCGGGCCCCGACGCGCAGATACGACGTGACCCAGGTGACCGCGATCAGCGTCGCCCCGAAGGAGAGCCCGAACGTGACGGGCTTGCGCCAGGAGACGGGCCCGTACCAGGGGCCGCCGTCCACCGCGAACACCACCAGGTGCACCAGGCCGGAGAGGATCAGCAGGGCACCGGTCGCGTGGCAGAGACGCTCGGCGGGGCGTACGTGGTTCTTCAGGGGCAGGGGCAGGGGCATGGCCCGAGCCTCGCGGGAACTCGTCGCGCGGTCGTCGTACGGCCGAAGACACCCGCCGTACGACGGTGGAAGTAGGGCCCGCAGAAGCGTGGCGATGGGCCTCGGGGCGCGCCGCAAGTAAAGAACCTTCTTGGACATGCCCGGCGGTGCACCGGTCCAGCCAGAGGGACCTACTCGTAGCAGCTAGCGCTGCACAGGATCGTGACGGTGCCGGTTCCGCCGGCCGAGGAGATCGCCGTGTCCTGGGCGGGCGCGGGCTGATGTACGCGGCTGGTCTCCCACCGCGCGGGGGCGGCCGATGCTGCCGGGCTCATGATGCCGACGGTCGCCCCGGCCACCACGGCCGCGATCCCCACACGCTTCCACACCCTCATCACGCTCTCCTCGCGTCGAATGCCGCTGACTGCCGTTGACTGCTGTCAGTCAACGGGCCGGCCCCGGCGCGGGAAGGTTTTCAATGTCGTTCGAAGGGGCGTCAGGACGTCCTGAGGCACCGGACATCGGTGACGCGAGTGCCGCGTGGTGCGCTTGACATGAAAATCGAACATCCATTCTTATGGAAGCTCCGGCGAGGCCATGACGGGCATTTCGACAGGCTTTTGATGCTGAAGTGTCCGAGTTATCCACAGGCTGGACGGGCGTCGGGGCGCATTGTCAGTGGCAGGCGTTAGCGTCTTTGACGTGAAGCGATCGACTCAAGCAAACCGGGTGGAACCCATGGCAGGAACCGACCGCGAGAAGGCGTTGGACGCCGCGCTCGCACAGATTGAACGGCAATTCGGCAAGGGCGCGGTGATGCGCCTGGGCGAGCGGCCGAACGAGCCCATCGAGGTCATCCCCACCGGGTCGACCGCACTCGACGTCGCCCTCGGTGTCGGCGGCCTGCCGCGCGGCCGAGTGGTGGAGGTCTACGGCCCGGAGTCCTCCGGAAAGACGACCCTGACCCTGCACGCGGTGGCGAACGCGCAGCGGGCCGGCGGCCAGGTCGCGTTCGTGGACGCGGAGCACGCCCTCGACCCCGAGTACGCGAAGAAGCTCGGCGTCGACATCGACAACCTGATCCTGTCCCAGCCGGACAACGGCGAGCAGGCCCTGGAGATCGTGGACATGCTGGTCCGCTCCGGCGCCCTCGACCTCATCGTCATCGACTCCGTCGCGGCGCTCGTCCCGCGCGCGGAGATCGAGGGCGAGATGGGTGACAGCCACGTCGGTCTGCAGGCCCGTCTGATGAGTCAGGCGCTGCGGAAGATCACGAGTGCGCTCAACCAGTCCAAGACCACCGCGATCTTCATCAACCAGCTCCGCGAGAAGATCGGCGTGATGTTCGGCTCCCCGGAGACCACGACCGGTGGCCGCGCGCTGAAGTTCTACGCCTCGGTGCGACTCGACATCCGCCGTATCGAGACCCTGAAGGACGGCACGGACGCGGTCGGCAACCGCACCCGCGTCAAGGTCGTCAAGAACAAGGTCGCGCCGCCCTTCAAGCAGGCCGAGTTCGACATCCTCTACGGCCACGGCATCAGCCGTGAGGGCGGCCTGATCGACATGGGCGTGGAGAACGGCTTCGTCCGCAAGGCCGGCGCCTGGTACACGTACGAGGGCGACCAGCTCGGCCAGGGCAAGGAGAACGCGCGCAACTTCCTGAAGGACAACCCCGACCTGGCCAACGAGATCGAGAAGAAGATCCTGGAGAAGCTGGGCGTGGGTGTCCGTCCGGAGAAGCCCACCGCCGAGCCGGTCGCGGACGCGGCGGTCTCCACCGCCACGGACGACGCCGCCAAGGCGGTGCCCGCTCCGGCGGCCGCGGCCAAGGCCACCAAGTCCAAGGCCACGGCAGCCAAGAGCTGACCCGTGACACGACGAACGGACTGGGCCGAGTACGCGTACCCCGGCGCCCCCCAGGGGCGCGGGGGAGGCGAGGGCCCTGCCTACGGCGCGGACGGCGGGCCCGAGGAGCCGTACGGCACGGACGGGCCGTACGGCGACGAGCCGGGCGGCGCGTGGTCGGCCGGTGGCTTCGACGGTGAGGCCGGTCCGCCGTTCGGCGGGCCGGAGCTCGGCGATGCTTCGGCGGCGGGTACCGGTCAGCCTTTCAGGAGCTCGGCGCCCGGCGGCAGTTGGTCCGGAGGGGGATCCACCGACGACGACGTACCCGGCCGCGGCTCGCGCCGCAGCCGTGGAGCACATGACGAGGGCGGCTCACGCCGGGGTACGGCGCGCGGTGACGGCGCACGCGGTAGGCGTGGGCGCCGTGGTCGTGGCAGCGGCTTCGGGGAGTCGTCCGGAGGGGACGGGGGTGACTTCTCCTCATCGGGGGCCGAGCCGAGAGCCGAGAAGGCGGAGCCGCCGGCGGACCCGGCCGAGCGGGCGCGGGGAATCTGCCTGCGCCTGCTCACCGGGACCCCGCGCACCCGCAAGCAACTCGCGGACGCCCTGCGCAAGCGGGAGATCCCGGACGAGGTGGCGGACGAGGTGCTGTCGCGGTTCGAGGAGGTCGGACTGATCAACGACGGTGCGTTCGCGGACGCCTGGGTGGAGTCCCGGCACCACGGCCGGGGACTGGCCCGGCGCGCGCTCGCCCAGGAGCTGCGCACCAAGGGTGTCGACTCGACACTGATCGACGAGGCCGTCTCCCAGCTCGAACCCGAGCAGGAAGAGGCGACGGCCCGCGACCTGGTGGACCGCAAGCTGCGGTCCACCCGCGGCCTCGACCGCGACAAGAGGCTGCGCCGCCTAGCGGGCATGCTGGCCCGCAAGGGCTACTCCCAGGGCATGGCGCTCAGAGTGGTCCGCCAGGCGCTGGAGGAGGAGGGCGAGGACACGGAGTTCCTCGCGGACGAGGAGTACTGAGCGGGTACTGATCCGGCGTTGATCCGGATTCTGACTCCTCGGTGGTGCGAACGTCCTGAACACGGTGGACGCGCGGGGGCGCCGATCGCGTTCAGGCAAGCACCGGGCCGGCGCCCGAGGTGGGGTTCCCCGCCCGGCTGAAGACGTCGGGTCGCCGCAGTGCACAGACATCTGTGCACACACGACTGTGTACGCATGTCACAGGGACCCGCCACACCTGGCGCAGAGACACCCGCCGAGCGGACCCCGGCGCCGTCCGGCCCGGTCGAACTCTCCGACCTCGCCGCGCGGAAACCGCCCCCGAATCCGCACCCGTAGTGGGTCCAGGTTCCGGCGCACCCGACTCACCCGGGGCAGCCTCCTCGCCGGGCTCGTGCTTCTCGTGTCCGGTGTCGTCCTGGTCGGCGTGCTCAGTGGTCTGCGCACGGAGCCCGCCTCAACTCCCGTGACCTTCCTGGCTGTTGTGGTCCTGTCCACCTCCGTCGCGCTCCTCGGGCCGCTCCTCGTCAAGCTGGCCACCCCCGTGACCGGTGGCCCGCTGCAGCTGGTCGGCCAGTGCGGTCGGCTCGCCGCCGCCAACCTCCGGGGCAATGCCACCGGCAGGGCCTCCGTCGTCACCGCCCTCACTCTCCTGATCGGCATGACCTGCACCGTCCTGTTCGTCCAGCCCACCCTCGCAACGCCGCCCGGGCCCAGGCCCGCGAAGGCGTCCGTGCCGACTGGGTCGTCGCCCCACAGGGGCCCGGCGTCCCGGCCGAGGTGGCACGGGAACTCCGCGCGCGGCGGGACGTCGTCACCGAAGTCGTCCGTACGACCGTCCGCGTGGGCCTCGAGAAATACGCGGCCCAAGGAGTCACCCCCGCCGGACTCACCCGCACCTGGGACCCGGACGTCACCGCCGGATCGCTGGACGGGCTCACCGAGCACACCGCGGCGGTGAGCGAACTGGCCGCGGACCAGCTCCACTTGAGGCCCGGTGGCACCCTGAAGCTCACGCTCGGCGACGGCACGCCCGCCACGCTCACCCTCGTCGCCGTCTACGCCAGGGGTCTCGGCTTCGGTGATCTCACCCTCGCGCACGATCTCGTCGCCCGGCACGTCGACAACCCGCTCGCCTCCTCCGTCCTCGTCAGCACGGCCCGTACACAGACACAACTAGCGACTACCCTCCATGAGTTCCCGGGTGTCCGTGTCCTCGCGCAGGCCGCAGCGGATTCGCTCCAGGCGCGGCGGCAGCAGGCGAACGCCGAGGTCAACTATCTGGCCATGGGTCTAGGGCCTGTCTGACAATTCCCGTCTGCCGCGCGACGCCATGCACGCTCTCCCACTGCCTTAAGGGCGTGGGAGGTGCCCCCACTCGCCGCACCCGGCGCAGAC
>NZ_JBEXDX010000064.1:0-35940 GCF_040605995.1 Streptomyces sp. NPDC005492 | reverse complement strand
TGCCCCGTTCCGCCCCATGAGGCGGCACCGGAGGAGAACAGCACGAACGCGTCCAGGTTCATGCCGCCGGTCAACTCGTCCAGCAGCAAGGCCCCTTCGCCCTTGACGCGCAGTTCGAACGCGAGCTGTTCGGGCGTCATGTCCGCCACCGGTGTCAGTTCGCTGCCGACGCCCGCGGCGTGGACGACCGTGCGCAGCGGCACGTCGTCCGGTATCGCGGCGAGGACCGCGGCCATGGCCGCCCGGTCGGCGACGTCGCAGGCGTGCACGCTGACGCGGGCGCCGGACTGCTCCAGTTCGGCGCGCAGTTCGGCCGCGCCGGGCGCGTCCGGGCCGCGGCGCGAGAGCAGCACCAGGTGCTCGGCGCCGCGCTCGGCCAGCCAGCGGGCGACGTGGGCGCCGAGGCCGCCGGTGCCGCCGGTGACCAGGGCGGTGCCGCGGGTCCGCCACGCTTCGGCGGTGCCGTGCACCGCGGCGCGTGCGAGGCGGCGGGCGAGCACGCCCGAGGCGCGTACGGTGAGTTGGTCCTCGCCGTGGCCGCCGGTCAGCACGCCGCCGAGGCGGGCCGCGGCGGCGGGGTCGTACTGCGCGGGCAGGTCGGCCAACCCGCCCCACAGGTCGGGCAGTTCGAGTGCGGCGACCCGGCCCAGGCCCCAGACGGCGCCCTGCCACATGCCGTCGATGGCCTCGCCCGGGCGGGTGGTGACGGCGCCGCGGGTGAGCACCCACAGCGGTGCCGTGAGGCCGGCCGTGCGCAGCGCCTGGACCAGCAGGAGGGTGGCCGCAGGGCCGTCGGCGCCGGTGGGCGGCAGCCAGACGACGCCGTCGTACTGCTCCCCGGCGAGTTGTTCCGCGGTGGCGTCGGCCGGGGCGAGGACGACGGTGTCCGGGCCGAGGGCGTCGGCGACGCCGGCCGTCCACGGGTCGGCGGGGTCGGCGGCGACCGCGAGCCAGCGGCCGCCGGGCGGGCCCTGGCGCAGGCCGTCGACCGGCACCCAGGTCTGGCGGTAGGTCCAGTCGGCGGCGGCCGCTTCCCGCTTGCGGCGCTCGCGCCAGTCCAGCAGGGCCGGGGCCACCTCGGCGGCGACCTCGTCGGCCAGGCCGAGCGCGTCGGCCAGCCGCCCGCCTTCGACGTCGGCCCAGAACAGGGCGTCCAGCGGGTCGCGGCCCGCGGCCGGTTCCGGCAGGGCGTTCCAGTACCGGCGGTGCTGGAAGGCGTACGTGGGCAGGTCGACGCGGCGCGGGGGGTGCCCGGCGAACAGGCCGTCCCAGACGACGGGCACGCCGTGTGTGAACAGGTGGGCCGCCGAGGCCAGCATCCGGGCGGGGCCGCCCTCGTTGCGGCGCAGGGTGCCGGTGACGGCCGCGTCGGCGGCGATGTCGGGGTAGTGGGTGTCGAGGGTCTCCTGGAGCGCCACCGTCAGGACCGGGTGGGCGCTGGTCTCGACGAACGCGCCGAAGCCGTCCTCGACCATGGCGCGGGTGGTCTGCTCGAACAGCACGGGCGAGCGCAGGTTGCGGTACCAGTACTCGGCGTCGAGGGTGGCGGTGTCGACGAGGGCGGCGTCGACGGTGGAGTACATGGGGATGGTGCCGGCCCGGGGCCGCACGAAGGACAGTTCGCCGAGCAGCCGTTCGCGCAGGGGCTCCAGGGCGGGCGAGTGGGAGGCGGCCTCACCGAGGATGCGGGCGGGCACGTCGGCGGCGGCGCACTCGGCGAGGTAGGCCGTGACGTCGGCCATGCTGCCGGAGACGGTCACCGCGGAGCCGGAGTTGACGCCCGAGATGGACAGGTCGGCGTACTTGGCGATCTGCTCCTCCACGGCGGCCTGGCCAAGCTTGACGGTGGCGATGGCGCCGGTGCCGAGCAGGACGTTCTCGAAAATGTTGCCGCGCACCAGCACCACGCGGTAGGCGTCGGTGAGCGAGAGCGCGCCGGCCACGTGGGCGGCGGCGACCTCGCCCTGGGAGTGCCCGACGACGGCGGCGGGTTCGACGCCCATCGCGCGCCAGACCTCGGTCAGGGCGACCATCATCGTGAAGAAGACCGGGTGGTAGACGTCGATGCGCTTGAGCAGGTCCGCGGACTGCTCGGGGTGGCGCAGCACGTCCAGCAGCGACCAGTCGACCAGCGGGTCCAGCGCCTTGGCGCACTCCTCGACCTTCGCGGCGAACACCGGTGAGGTGGCGAGGAGTTCGGTGGCCATGCCGGCCCACTGCGAGCCCTGGCCGGGGTAGACGAACACGGCGCGGCCGTCGGCACGGGCGGCTCCGGTGACGGCGTTCGCGGCCGGTTCCCCGGCGGCGAGCGCGGCCAGTCCCGCGATCAGCTCGTCCCGGTCGGCGCCGACGACGACGGCGCGGTGGTCGAAGAGGGCGCGGGTGCGCAGCAGCGACCAGCCGACGTCGGCGGGGTCGAGGCCCGGGTCGTCCTGGACGCGTGCCAGCAGGCGGCCGGCCTGTCCGGCGATGGCCTTGGCGGTACGTGCGGACAGGGTCCAGGCCATGCTGGTGCGGGGCGCGAACAGGCCGGTGCCGTCGGCGGCGGGGGCGTCGTCGGCGGGGTCGGCGGGCGCGTCCTCGGGTGCGGCTTCGAGGATGACGTGGGCGTTGGTGCCGGACACGCCGAAGGAGGAGACGGCCGCGCGGCGCGGGTGCCCGGTTAGCGGCCAGGGCCGCTGCTCGGTGAGCAGCCGCACTTGGCCCGAGGTCCAGTCGACGTGCGAGGTGGGCTGGTCGGCGTGGAGGGTGGAGGGCAGTGCGCCGTGGCGCATCGCCTGGATCATCTTGATGACCCCGGCGACGCCGGCGGCGGCCTGGGTGTGGCCGATGTTGGACTTGATCGAACCGAGCCACAGCGGCTGGTCGTCCGGCCGGCCCTGCCCGTAGGTGGCGAGCAGCGCCTGCGCCTCGATGGGGTCGCCGAGCGTGGTGCCGGTGCCGTGCGCCTCGACGGCGTCCACGTCGGCCGGGGACAGCGAGGCGGCGCCCAGCGCCTGGCGGATGACGCGCTGCTGGGAGGGGCCGTTGGGCGCGGTGAGGCCGTTGGAGGCGCCGTCCTGGTTGACGGCGCTGGAGCGGACGACCGCCAGCACGGGGTGGCCGTTGCGCCGCGCGTCGGACAGCCGCTCCAGGACGAGGACGCCGACGCCCTCGCTGAAGCCGGTGCCGTCGGCGGTGTCGGCGAACGCCCGGCAGCGGCCGTCGGGCGACACGGCGCCGCCCTGCCGGCTGAACTCCACATAGGTGCTGGGGGTCGCCATCACGGTCACGCCGCCGGCCAGGGCGAGGGTGCACTCGCCGGAGCGCAGCGCCTGCCCGGCCCAGTGCATGGCCACCAGTGAGGAGGAGCAGGCGGTGTCCACGGTGACCGCCGGGCCCTCCAGGCCCAGGACGTAGGAGACCCGGCCGGAGGCGACGGCGCCGTTGGCGCCCAGGCCCGCCGAGCCGGTGCCCTCGGTGGCGTCCGGCTGGTCGGAGGCCGGGTAGTCGTGGTACATCAGGCCGGTGAAGACGCCGGTGGACGAGCCGGCGAGGGTGCGCGGGTCGATCCCGGCGTGCTCCAGGGCCTCCCAGGACACCTCCAGCAGCAGCCGCTGCTGCGGGTCCATCGCCAGCGCCTCGCGCGGGGAGATGCCGAAGAAACCGGCGTCGAAGTCCGCGGCGGCGGTGAGGAATCCGCCCTCGCGGGTGAGGGAGGTGTTCGGGCGCTCCCCGGTGGGGTCGTGCAGCTGCTCGACATCCCAGCCGCGGTCGGCGGGGAAGACCGACACCGCGTCGGTGCCCGAGGCGACCAGCTGCCACAGATCGTCGGGGCCGGCCACCCCGCCGGGGAAACGGCACGCCATGCCGACGACGGCCAGCGGCTCCCGGGATTTCGAATCGAGTTCCGAGAGTCGGTGCCGGGTTCGCTTGAGTTCCGAAGTCACTTTCTTCAGATACTCGAAGGACTTGTCGTCACTCATTATCGCTCCCACGGCCCCGAGCTGGTCGACGTCCGATACACGGTCGGCATATCAGGAAAACAAGAAGTCGTCTCCCGGTACGCTACCGACGCCCCAACCGCCCCGGTCCCCCTATCGGCCCCCTAGGAGCGTGTTTCAGTAACGGGGAAGCGTCTCCGTTGCTGTGGCCGGTGGATCGGCCACTGTGAAGACGGGTTCGACGATGGCCTTGCGGCGGCGGTAGGCGGCCCTTCCGGCGGGGTCCCTTTCTTACCCTCGGTGGCGTCGTGGGGCGCGCGATGCCGACGCACCCCGCCTGAGCTGGCCGGGAAGCAGCAGTTGGCGACGGCGGGCGTTAGGGGTGAAGCGCGGACTAGGGGTGACGGCCGGGCCCGGAGTTAGGGGTTTCGGCCGCCGAGGCGGGCACGGGATGATCGGTTGCGTCGTACTGAACAGTAGCCCCCGCGCCACCGGGCCATCATTGCCCTCGGACCCCCGACAAAAGGCGGCACCCCATTATCGGGAAGAGCCTCCCCGGTCGCATTCGGGCCGAATGTTAGGGGTGTCGGGCCGATTGCCCGCTCCCGTAGCTTCGTCCTCGTCATCCTGCATTCCAGGAATTTCGTCCGGCCCGAGGTGAGGCTACATGGAACCCATGACCGAGGCAGTTCTCCGGGGCGCCGACCCGGACGAGTTGAGCGGATTGCCGGTGCCCGAGGATTACCTCGCCGCACATCTGCGGCAGGAGGACGCGGGCGTATTCATGGGCATGGACAGCGCCGCAAAGGACGTACGCCAGTCGGTGCGCGTGGGCCGGGTGCCGATGCCGGAACTGGCGCCCGACGAGGTGCTGGTGGCGGTGATGGCCAGCTCGGTCAACTACAACACCGTGTGGTCGGCGATGTTCGAGCCGATCTCCACCTTCGACGCGCTCAAGCGGCTGGCCAAGGGCGGCGGTTGGGACGCCCGGCACGACCAGCCCTACCACGTGCTCGGCTCCGACGCCGCGGGCGTGATCGTCCGCACCGGCTCCGGGGTGCGCCGCTGGCACGTGGGCGACCACGTCTCCGTCTCCCCCGTGGTCGCCGACACCGAGGACCCCAGGACACACGCCGACAGTCTGCTCTCCGACATGCAGGCGTGGGGCTACGAGACCAACTTCGGCGGCATGGCCCACTACGCGGTGGTCCGCACCTGCCAGCTCATGCCCAAGCCCGGCCACCTCAGCTGGGAGGAGGCCGCCTGCATCCCGCTGTGCGGCGGCACCGCCTACCGGATGCTGGTCGGTGAGCACGGCGCCCGGATGAAGCAGGGCGACATCGTGCTGATCTGGGGCGCGACCGGCGGGCTGGGCTCGTTCGCCGTGCAGATGGTCAAGAACGGCGGCGGCGTGCCCGTCGGCGTGGTCAGCTCCGAGCACAAGGCGGAACTCGCCCGTCGGCTCGGCTGCGACGTGGTGATCAACCGCCAGGAGATCGGCATCGGCTCCCAGCCGGAGCCCGGAGCGGCCACGGTGAAGCTCGCCAAGCGGCTGGGCCGTGCGATCCGCCAGGAGGTCGGTGAAGACCCGCACATCGTCTTCGACTACATCGGCCGGGCCACCTTCGGCATGTCGGTGATCGTGGCCCGCCGCGGCGGCGCCGTCGTCACCTGCGGCTCCAGCTCCGGCTTCGAGCACAACTACGACAACCGCTACCTGTGGATGAACCTCAAGCGCATAGTCGGCAGCCACGGCATGAACCTCGCCGAGGCCACCGAGGCGATGCGGCTGAGCCGCCTCGGCAAGCTCTCCCCCGTGCTGTCCGCGGTGTACCCGCTGGCCGAAGCGGGCGAGGCGACCCGGCTGGTACAGACGAACGGGCACACCGGCAAGGTCGGCGTGCTGTGCATGGCCCCGGAGGAGGGCCTCGGCGTCACCGACCCGCAACTGCGCGCCCGGCTGGGTGAGCACACGCTCAACCCGCTCCGGTCCGCGTAATCCGGGCCCGCACCAGAGGCGTGCCACAGGTGACCGCCATGGACCTCGTCTCACCGGCCGAGATCGCCCCCACCCTGCCCGAGGCGCTGCGGACCAGGAGCGATCCAGCCGACCACGGCCCGTGACCCGCGAACCGACTCCGCCCTGTCCGTCCACGGACAGGGCGGAGGAACGCCCATGCGACGACGGTCAGCGGAACGTCAAGACGTTCCCAGGCTCCGAGGACGGCCTCGTGGACATCCGGCTGCAGGTGCGCGTGGCGCTGGGTGGCCTGGAAGCCCAGGACGTCAGGTTGCGATACCCCAAGGGGAACGACTCGCCACATGGACAGCAGGCGACCCGGGGTCCGGCGAGTCAGCACCGGGGCACAAGCCGCCCCGAAGCGGGACACCAGCCCAGTCAGGCAGGGGAAGTACGCGCCCACACCGCACACAACACACCCGCACAAAACCGCGGCTCAGGACGCCTTGCCCACCGGCTCCAGAATCGCCACGCACTCCACATGATGCGTCATCGGAAAGATGTCACCTTGGGACCGGGTGAGGAAAATCGCAGGTCAGACCTAGTTTTTCTACTCCAGGAAGGGGCTGTCAGGAGCTCGGAGCGTCAAATGAGCGTCACGGCGGAGAAGTAATGACGCCTACGGCGTACTGCGGCGAGGCGTTACACCGGCCGCCGTACCGGCCGTGGCCAGGATCAGTGTGAAGCGCTCGCACGGCGGACCATCGCGCATCGAGTCCAGTCCACGCTCCCATGGTGGCCTTCACGCCCGCAGACCTGCCACTCGTCGCCGGCCTGCCCTTGTTCAGGGAGCATGCACCGTCATCGGATGCACACCCATGGTTGGGTGTGGCTGAGACTGGCTACGGCGTGAGTCGGCCCCGGAGAAGGGTCGCCGTTGACGCCAACAGCCGTACGAGGCGGCCTGACGCGGCTCCATCTGCCGCTTGACCGTGCAGTTCCGGAAGTGGGACCACTTCGCACCGTCCTTGAACAGGCAACCAATCAGGTCCAGTTGTTGCCGTTTTGCCGGGGCCGCCGGCGGTCACCATAGCCATCCGAGATGGTGATCACGCAGCGAGTGCGAGTGCGTCGCGGCAGGGATGCGCCCCTCAGGCACGGGGCACCAAGGAGTGGCCGCCAGACGCGGACCGGCAGGCGGATCGTCGCGGTCTACGTCACCACCTACGTCAGCGTGTGGGCGCCCGTGGGAGGCGCTTCGCCAGCGCGGCCGCGAACTCCTCCGCCCGGGTCAGCTGGGTGCGCAGGTCCTGGACCCTCTGCTGTACGGCCTGCTCGAAGCCCCGGATCCGCTCCAGCAGTTCCTCGTGCTCCTCGGACGGCAGCTCCTCGCCGGAGTCGAGCCGGTCGGTGGCGTCGAGCAGGGCACGCATCTCGTCGAGGGCGAAACCGAGCGGCTTCATGCGGCGGATGATCATCAAGCGGGCGACGTCGGACTCGGTGTAGAGACGGAAGCCGCCCTGCGAGCGGGCAGAGGGGATGACAAGCCCGGTGTCCTCGTAGTGCCTGATGGTGCGCAGCGACAGCTCGGTCCGTGCGGCGACCTCGCCGATCTGCATGTGCTCGCTGCTCACACGGGGTGCCTTCCTTGTCTCTGGCTACGGCCGCGGGCGACCGACGCCGATCTCTACTCTAACGTTAGGGTAGAGTTGCCGCTGATATTGGGTCGGCCTGCCTGCCGCGCCCGTCCCCATGGCGCGGGGCGCCGTCCCGTGACCGTCACAGCCGTGTCGGGTCCGACGAAGCCCCCGGCGAAGGTTCGTCATCCGCAGGAGAGAGCGTGCGCATGTCCATGCCGCCCGGCACCGCCGTCTGCCCGCCATGATCCTTCGCGCCCGAACAGCACCCGGCCTCTCGTGAGTCGTCCGGCTGCTGCCCCTCGACTTCGGTCCGCGCCGCTCGCGGACCTCGTGGAGGACCGCCCCGGCCCTTCATGTCTTCCTGCGCGCCTGCCGTGATGCCGGGTGCGCCCGAGCACGACAGGTTCCTCATCTCTTGTCCTCCTCCGCACTGTCCCCGGCCGCGTGGTTGCGCGGCTCCCGGCGTCCGGACTGGCTGTCCGATCCGAAGGTGCTGCGCACCGAGGTACTGGCCGGTCTCGTGGTCGCCCTGGCGCTGATCCCGGAAGCGATCTCGTTCTCGGTCATCGCCGGGGTCGACCCGGCCATCGGCCTGTTCGCGTCCTTCACCATGGCCGTGACGATCGCGATCGTCGGTGGCCGACCGGCCATGATCTCCGCGGCCACCGGCGCCGTGGCCCTGGTCATCGCCCCGCTCAACCGCGAGCACGGCTTCGGCTACCTGGTCGCGACCGTCATCCTTGCCGGTGTCTTCCAAATCGTGCTCGGCGCGCTCGGGGTGGCGAAGCTGATGCGCTTCGTGCCGCGCTCCGTGATGGTCGGCTTCGTGAACTCCCTCGCCATCCTGATCTTCATGGCACAGGTGCCGGAGATGACCAGTGTGCCCTGGCCGGTCTATCCGCTGATCGCTGCCGGACTGGTGCTGATGGTGTTCTTTCCGAAGATCACGAGGGTGGTCCCGGCGCCGCTGGTGTCCATCGTCATCCTCACCGTGATCACGCTCGCGGCCGGCATCGCGGTACCGACCGTGGGCGACAAGGGCGACCTGCCCTCCTCGCTCCCCGTGCCCGGCCTGCCGGACGTGCCCTTCACCCTCGACACCCTGACGACCGTCGCCCCCTACGCGCTCGCCATGGCCCTGGTCGGCCTGATGGAGTCGCTGATGACCGCCAAGCTCGTCGACGAGATCACCGACACCCGCTCCTCCAAGACGCGCGAGTCCGTCGGCCAGGGCGTCGCCAACATCGTCACCGGCTTCTTCGGCGGCATGGGCGGCTGCGCCATGATCGGCCAGACGATGATCAATGTACGGGTCTCCGGTGCCCGCACCCGCCTGTCGACGTTCCTGGCGGGCGCGTTCCTGATGGTGCTGTGCATCGTCTTCGGGCCGGTGGTCTCCGACATCCCGATGGCCGCGCTCGTCGCCGTGATGGTCATGGTGTCGTTCGCGACCTTCGACTGGCACTCCATCGCCCCGAAGACCCTCAAGCGGATGCCCGCCGGAGAGATCGCCGTCATGGTGATCACCGTCGCGTGCGTAGTCACCACCAGCAACCTCGCCATCGGTGTGGTCGTCGGCTCCGTCACCGCGATGGTCATCTTCGCCAAGCGTGTCGCCCACCTCGCCGAGGTCACCGCCGTCACCGACCCCGACCACACCACCGTGGTCTACCAGGTCACCGGCGAGCTGTTCTTCGCCTCCTCGAACGATCTCGTCGGCCAGTTCGACTACGCGGGCGACCCTGACAGGATCGTCATCGACCTGTCCGCCGCGCACGTCTGGGACGCCTCCTCCGTCGCCGCCCTGGATGCCGTCGAGACCAAGTACGCCCAGCGCGGCAAGACCGTCGAGATCACCGGCCTGAACGAGCCCAGCGCCCACATCCACGAGACTCTCAGCGGTGAGCTGGCGGGCGGCCACTGACCAACGTACGCAGCACTCGGGGGCCACGAAGCAGAAGACTTCCCCGCGGCCCCTTCATGTTGCCCACGACTCCCCCGCACAAGGCTTTCGCGGCGTGGGCTCTGGGCCCGCGGTCTCCGGCCCTCCACCGCAGCCCCTGCTCCTTGCCACGGGGCGAGCCCGCGTCGGCGCGCACTCTCGTCCGCGGTTACGGCCGTCTCGATCAGCCCAGGAAATCTGCGGTCCAGGTCCTGCGCACGAAGGCGCGTGTACAGCCTGTTCCCGGCGTCGCGCTGATGCACCAGACCGGCTTCGCACGGCACTCGCCAGTGGTGAGTGCCGCGCGATCTGTCGACTCTCAGATCGAATCGGAGGCAGCACAGAGAAGCTCCTCGTCCGGCCGCGCAGTACGGATCAGGCGCAAAGCGCGGTCGGCCGGAAGGAGAAGAGCCATCTGGTGAGATACGGCGGGCTCGGTCCAGCAAACCGGCCGCGCCCGTCCCCTTCCCGACGCCCACCACCCCCGCCGTGCGCCGCCACAAGCGGCTGGAATGACGGCGCGCGCCACGAACCTCCCGCTACGGGCCGCAGCCGATCTGAGACTGCTGAGGGCCGCGTTGTTCTCAGCGGTGTGTGTGGCGCTGTCCGCGAGTGGACACGCTTTGGTCGCGGGAACCGGTATCCCCTGTGGTCCCTGGCGGTCGGCTGGGCCGCAGTGCTGTGCCTGGTGGATGCGCCGGCCGGACGGGAACGCTCACTGCCCGTATCTCGCTCGCCCTGCTGGCCGTGATCGGACTGACTGCACATACTGTTCTCGCTCGGGCAGGGAGCCACGACGTCGGCTCCAGCCGACCGTTCCGCTCGCGTCGTGGCTCTGGCCGAACGTAGAGGCCCATCTGCCGCTGGGCGGTGTCGGTGAGGCAGAACTGGTCGCCCAGTTCCGCGTGGACCTGAGGGTCGTCGAAGGTGAACGCAGCGGTGTGGTGGCCGAGGGAGCGCACACACCGCCGCTCCTCGCCGAAGACCATGGCACGCGCGGTGGAGTGCAGACCGTCGGCCCCCGACGAGGAGGTCGGCGTCTAGGACGTTGCTGTCGGTGAGGGTGACGCGGATGCCGTAGGTGCTCGGATCGATGCGTGCCGGGCCGACGCCGAAGCGCAGCCCCGCAGCGCAGGACAGCCTTTCCCTCAGCGCGAGTTCGAGGTCGGGCCTCATGACGCTCAGCGGGCGCCCGTTCAGTGGACGGGCGAACCGGTCGTAGCCGAGCCGGGCGCGGCACTGGCCGTACTCGTCCATGAAAGCCGTCTCGGAGACCGGATGGCTGAGTTCCTTCAGTCAGGGCAGCACGCCCGTGGACGCGGCCGCGTCGTGACCCGGACCGAAGAAGTCGATCACGTATCCCTCAGTGCGGGGCCGCGGCGCCTCCTCCAGGACCACGACATGCCAGCCGAGGACGTCGTGCAGGCGGCCGACCGGTGACAGTCAGCCGATACCGGCTCCACAGATCACTGCTCTCAGCGGTGCACATCGCCTCTTCCGCTCCGCGGGCGTCCACCCCTTACCTACTTTTGCACTACGCAAATTCCGGATGCCAAGGAGGCGCGACGTCGGCCGACTGGACCACGCCAGCCGGCCAGGCGACGAAGCACCCGACACGCAGGGCAGGCGCCCGGACTGTCGGTACGCGGGCGGCCGCCTTCAGGTCGGCCATCGGCGCCCCGCCCGCACCGGTGCCGCCCTGGCCACCGACCGGCCCACGCGACGCCCCCTTGACTCGTTTTGCATAATGCAAAGGTAAGGAAGGGGAATTGATGAGTGCCATCCAGGCATCCAAGGACGGGAATCGTATGACCAGCACCGCGACGAGCGGCTCGACTTCTCCACCGGCCTTCGTGGGTCTGCGCTTCGCCCCCTGGGGCTTGATGGTGCTGGCCGTGGCGATCGGGGCCGGTGCCGGCGCGGGCTCGGTCGTCTTCCGCTGGTGCATCAAGACCTTCACACATCTCTTCTCCGGCCACACCGACTACGCGGCCTCGCCCGGCGCAAGCAATCCGCACATGCCGTGGCTCGGGCCGTACTTCGTCGTCCTCGCCCCGGTGGTCGGCGGCCTGCTGTACGGCCCGCTGGTGAACCGGTTCGCCAAGGAGGCGCGTGGTCACGGGGTGCCCGAGGTGATGCTCGCGGTGACCCAACGCGGTGGGCGGATCAGCCCCAAGATCGCCGTGGTCAAGACCCTCGCCTCCGCCCTGACCATCGGCTCCGGCGGTTCGGTGGGCCGTGAGGGCCCGATCGTGCAGATCGGTTCGGCACTGGGCTCCACGCTCGGCCGCGTGACGAAGGTGACCGAGGGCCGGATGAAACTCCTGGTCGCCTGCGGTGCGGCGGGCGGCATCGCCGCCACCTTCAACGCACCGCTGGCCGGCGTGTTCTTCGCCATGGAGCTGATCCTGGGCACCTTCAGCGCGGAAGCTTTCGGCGCCACCGTGCTCGCCAGCGTCACCGCGAGCGTCATCGGCCGCGCCGCCTTCGGCGACACGGCCTTCCTGAACCTCCCCGACTTCCACGTCGACCACCTCACCCAGTACGGCCTGTTCGCGGCGCTCGGCATCGGTGCCGCAGTGGTGGGGATGGGATTCGCCCGGTTCCTGTACCTGATCGAGGACGCGTGCGACTGGCTCTGGCGCGGCCCGGAGTGGCTGCGTCCGGCGGCCGGCGGGCTGCTGCTCGGCCTGGTTCTGCTGGCCCTGCCGGAGATGTACGGGGTCGGCTACCCGGTACTGCAGAAGGCGACGGAGAGCGGCTACGCGATCGGCTTCCTGCTGCTGTTGCTGGTTGGCAAGATGCTGGCGACCAGCTTGACGATCGGCATCGGTGGCTCGGGCGGGGTGTTCGCCCCGAGCCTGTTCATCGGGGCGATGCTGGGCTCGGCCTACGGCATCGGCGTGCATCATCTGCTGCCCCGGTCCGCCGGCGCGGTGGGCGCGTACGCGCTGGTCGGCATGGGGGCGGTGTTCGCCGGTGCTGCACGCGCACCGATCACCGCCGTGGTGATCCTCTTCGAACTCACCGGCGAGTACTCGATCATCCTGCCCCTGATGCTGGCCATCGTGCTGGCCACCGCCACCAGCCACCTGCTGTCGGGCGACACGATCTACACGCTCAAACTGCGCCGCCGCGGCATCGACCTGGAAGGAGCCGCCCCTGGCGCACGGATCGGCACCCAACACGTCGGCTGCGTCATGGAACCGCTGCCCTCCGCCCTGCCCGCGTCGACGACGCTGGCGGACTCCGCCGACCTGCTGAGCCTGTCCGGCCACGGCGCACTCCCGGTGGTCGACGACAGCGGGCACTACGTGGGCGTGGTCACAGCACAGGCGGTCGCGGAGGCCCTGGCGGAACAGCCGGAGGACGCACCGACCCTGATCGGACAGCTCGCCGAAGCACCGGCGCCCGTCCTGGCCGACCAGCCCCTGGCCCAGGCGCTGCACATCCTCCTGTCAGCCGCAGGGACCGGCGTGCCGGTTCTCGACTCGGCCCACGGCAACCCGGTCGGCTGGCTCAGCCACCAGAGCGCCCTGCGGGCGGTGCACAGGACCGCCTGACAGCTTCCCGAAGAGGCTCGCGGCGGTATTTTGCTCTATGCAAAAATTGGTACGCGGAACTTCGACGGACGGACTACTCCAGGGAGGTCGGCCATGCACACAGAGCATGTCCAGCGCTCGTACTCGTTCGCATGTCTCGTCTGCGGGTACGGCTGGGAGGACACGTACGACATCGACGTGACCGTGGACGAGTACGCACGAATCACCGCCGCCTACCAACTTGACGGCAAGCGCGTACCGTCGCCGTTGCAGTCGCCCTGCTGTCCCGCCTGCGAGAGCCGCAAGGTACGCATCATGCGGCCGGGACGTGTCGCCTCGGCCCGCCTGCACGAGAGGTGATGCCGATGGAGTCCCATCACCACCCTCCGGCGTGACTGGAGACACTGGGCCAGGTCGCTCTCGCCGTGGCGGGGGCGAGCACCCTGGCGATCGCGGCGGACATGGCGCTGCGCGGCTACCGGCAGCGCATACGGATCATGCATGTGGTGCACCCGGTCACGGCCCTGCGCCGAGGCCGGCACCCCTCTGGTTCTACACCCGCCACGGTCGACGTACGTCCCGTCCGGTGATCGAGCGGGAGGGCGAGCCCGACCCGGAGAAGCCGCCGGAATGGGTCACTTCCGCCAAGGCCGTCAGCCACCGCGGTGCCGGGTGCGTACTGGGCGACATCGGAGGCGAGTGACTGGTCCGGGCGACCGGTCTGACGATCGCGAGGAAGCTGCTGTGCGCCGACTTCCTGCTGGACTTCGGCTTCGCCTGGCTGCTGGGCGTCGACTTCCAGTACTTCACGATCGCACCCATGCGCGACACAGGACGTCCGGGCCGCCATCAAAGCCGAGACGTTCTCCATCGTCACGTCCCAGTCGGCCTGTTCACGGGGAGGTGGGTCTACCAGGAGACCCTCTTCCCGCCGGGCCCGGCGAAGGCCACGGCGTCGTACTGGCTGCTGATGCGGCTCGCCATGGCCGTCGGTTTCTTCACGGCCTGGCCGGTCAACGGCGGGCCGGTCAGAGCCGGCTGGAAGAACGGATGTGACCTCATCCGAGGTCGCCATCGATCATCAAGAAGATCAAATGGCAGCCATTCGGCATGCGGAGCCGATCGCTGGCGGCTGGCACACCTGCGCCGTGATGACGCGGCTGTACGCCGACCACTACGTCAGCAAGGTCGCGAGCCTCACATCCCTGGCGTCGACGAGCTGCGCCAGGTGAGAGGGAATGAATAGGTGGCATGATGCAAGCTTTACCTAGAGCAAAGGTTCTTGTGCCCTGACGCACCCGTATCTCTCGACGTTCACGCTGTTCACGTCGGGAGACACCATGCGTATGTCACGGAACACGGCAGGAACCTTCTTCGTGGCTGGGGCGCTGAGCCTGACCCTCACCGCCCTCGTCTACCCGAGCATCCTCGGCGTACAGACCACGGCCTCCAACCCGTCCCGGATCATTGCCAACACCCAATGGGGACCGCTCACCGAGGCCGACCGCAACTTCGTCGTCTTCGTGCGCTCCGCCGGGCTCTGGGAAGGCCCCTCCGGGGACCTCGCCATGAAGAAGGGCACGACCGCGGCCGTACGCGAGGCCGGACGGCACCTGGTCATCGGCCACGCCGCACTCGACGCCGCCTGCCGGAAGATCGCCCCTGAGCTGAACATCACCATCCCCAACCAGCCCACTCCGCAGCAGCAGGGCTTCCTGGCGACCTTCCAGTCGGACACGGGCAAACAGTTCGACACCGACTTCGCCAACACCCTGCGCGTCACCCACGGCTCGATCTTCAACACCATCGCCAAGGTCCGCTCCACCACCGAGAACACCCTCGTGCGCCAACTGGCCGACCAGGCCAACGACGTGGTCCTCGACCACATCACACAGATGGAGAAAACCGGACTGATCAACTTCAACCAGGTGAACTTCCAGGAGACCACCCCGCCGAAGCTTCCCGCCTCCCAGGTGACGCCACCGGTACCGCAGCCGGGCTCGCCCATCGTCGCACTCACTGTGCCCCCCGGTCTGGCCACCGCGGGAGTCCCGACAGGTCCGGCCACCACCTCCGACGACGCCTCGAACGGCTCCTCCGCGACATTTCCGACGCCGTCGCCGACCACGGGATGAGGCCGCCCCGCCGACTACGGAACGGCAGCATGCAAGTTTTACCTTGAGCAATGATCAGCCGGCATGGCGTGCCCGTACCTCCTGGTGAACCGTCCCCCTCGCGTCAGGAGGCGCCATGCCCATCGCCCGCACCACGGTCGGAACCCTTGTCGTCGGCGGGGCGTTCACCGCCACTCTGGCCGCCCTCGTCTACCCGAGCATCCTGGGCGTCCAGACCACGGCCTCCAGCCCGTCCCGGATCATCGCCAACACCCAATGGGGGCCTCTGACCGAGGGCGACCGCGACTTCGTGGTGAAGGTCCGATCCGCCGGGCTCTGGGAGTACCCGCTGGGCGAGCTCGCGCTGGAGAAGGGCTCGACGCCGGAGATGAAGGAGGCGGGCAAGCACCTGATCGTGGGACACGCCGGGCTGGACGACCTGTGCCGCCAGATCGCGCCCATGTTGAACATCGCGCTGCCCAACCAGGCCACCCCGCAACAGCAGCAGTTCGTGGCGACCTCCGCCGCACAGTCCGGCCAGCAGTTCGACAGCACCGCCGCCAACATCATGCGCGTCACCCACGGCCAGATCTTCCCGACCATCGCCAAGATCCGCGCCAGCACCACCAACACCCTGGTGCGCCAGCTCGCCGACCTCGCCAACGACACCGTCCTGGACCACATCACCGTGCTGGAGAAGACCGGAGTGGTCAACTTCGACCAGGTCAACTTCCAGCAGACCACCCCGCCAAAGCTCCCCAAGGACCAGGTCACCCCGCCCCCGCCCCAGCCCGGCGCCCCCATCGTCGCCCTCACAGCCCGCCCCGACCTGAACATCAACACCGCCGCACCGGCACCCAGCCCCTCCGCCGGCTGATCAGCGGGCGACGGCGCCGCCCTCCGGCCCGGGCTCTGAGACGGGGGGACGGGTCAGCCGGTAGGAGCGCACGACGGCGACCAGGCTCGCGGCCACGAGTGCCGCGGCCCACGGAGCCAGATCGCGCGCCGGCCCTGGAATTCCGGCGCCCGTCTCCGCGCCGCGCGGGGGCACCGCGCCCCGTGGGTCGTACACGAAGGCGAGCGCGTCTCCGGGCCGGGTGGCCCTCCCGCAACCGCGCCAGATGCGGACTTTCAGCGGTACGCCGTCGGCGTCCGTCACGGAGCAGAGGTACAGGACGCGCCCGCCGTCCGTCGTCCGGCCGTCCTCGACCGACGTCACCACGACGGACTGCACCTGTCTCCGTTCCGCCAGCACCATGCCGGCGGCGGCCTGCGGGGCCTGCAGGGCGAGGCATGCGCCGAGCAGTGCTGCGACACCGACGAGCGCGCGTCCGGCCCCCACGAAAGACAGATTCAGGGCGACGGCTGCCGCGCACACCAGGCCGGCCTCGCCGTCGGCGAGCGACGGCCTCCCCGTTCAGGCGCCGAAAAGCGTCGTACCGGTGATCGCCCCAACACCGAGGATCCCCACAAAGATCCCCTCCGCGACCAACCGCCGGGGCGGCAGCCCGACGAACTCCGCAGGCCCCCACACCGTGGCGCGCAGATGCTGCATGGGGTCCGGTTCGGCAGAGAGCGAGGACCCACGCCTTCGGCGCATCCGTGTCACCCTCTCCGCGTCCCTGCCCGTGCGTCAGCGACTGTCGAACCCGGCGGCACGACCCGCCGCACCCCTGATCGGCCCCGTTCGGGTGGCATGCGTTGCCGAAGTCCGGCAACCGAGCCCACACCTACCGATCCATTGCATTGTGCAAAAACTGTGGGGCCAGGAGAAGAGCCGTCCAGAGACCGGTACCGTCCGACCGGGAAGGCCGTTACACGTCGTGCGCCATCGCACCGTCCACGATCCAGCCGAGGGGGTGCGGCTCCGGGTCGTTCAAAGCGGGCGCCGGCGGCTCTCCTCCCGCCCTGTTGAAGGCGTTGAGGGCCTCGATGAGCGCCAGCCGCTGTGTCGGGCCCAGCCGTGCGACGATCGTGGCGATTTCGGCGCGGCGCCGGGCGGTGACGTCCTCGACGGTGCGCCGGCCTTCCTCGGTGAGCTGCAGCAGGGTCTCGCGGCGGTTGCCGGGGTTGGTCTGGCGGTCGGCGAGCCCGGCCGCGATCAGCCGGTCGACCATCCGCATCGCGGTCGACGGCGCCACCTGGAGCAGGTCGGCGAGGGCGACGAGCTTGGTGGCCCCCCGGGTGGACAGCACTACCAGCATCCGGAATTGGGGGAGCGTGACCCGCTCCTCGACCTCGGCGAGGGAACGGGCGGAGACCGCCACCAGCAGGCGGGAGGCGGTCAGCACCGCCCGGGTGACGGCGTCGACGTCGTCCATGGTCCCCGCAGGGTTCTCGTGCTCCGGCATGTGTCCTTTCTACCGTGCCGGAGACTCTGCCCCCTCACCCGATGGGAACAGATTTTCCTTCCCCATGACCGTGGTACCGGAGCAGCAACGTCGCGGCATCGTCATGGAGCGGCCCCGACGCGTGCCGGACCAGGTCCTCGCGCAGGGCCTCCAGGGCGCGCTCCGCGTCGGGCTCCTTGAGCAGGTCCGCCCGGTCGCCGAGGGGGTAGATCGGCCGCGGAAAGTCGACGTCGCCGTTGTGGCGTACGACCATCGGGGCTGGATGACCGTAGTCGAGGAAGACGACTTCATCGCGCTCACCGATCTCGGCAAGGACGGCGGTGACGAACCTCTCTCCCTCCAACTCCCGGGCCACGCTGCGTTCAAGGCGCTCACCCAGCCCCACCAGGTCGGGTTCGTCGTGGGCCGCCTCCCGGAAGGCGCCGAGCACCACGGCGGCGGTCTCCACCGCGGCCAGTCCCTTGCCCTGTACGTCCCCCACGATGACCCGGATCCCGTGCGGCGAGGCAACCATCTCGTACAGGTCACCGCCGATGCGCGCCTCGGCGACCGCCGACGTGTACGACACCGCCGCCTGCAGCGGGCCCGCGGTCCGCGGCTCCGGACGCAGCAGCACCCGCTGGGCCACCTCCGCGATCGACCGCACGCCGGCCAGCTCCGCCTCCCTGCGCGCGCGTCACCGCGGCGGCGATGCCCACGCCGGTGACACCCGCCACCGACGCCATCGCCGTGAAGCCCCGGCGCTCCTCGAACAGCCCGTCGTACAGGCCCAGCCCCACGCACAGCAGCAGCGCCGCCGCACCGATCAGTGCCGTACGTCGCCATCCGCCGACCAGCCCGGAGAACGCCGGCCCGAGCGAAACCAACGGCAGAAGTCCCACCCCCGGCACCGCGAGGACGTCGGCCGCGGCCACCACGGTCATCGACGCCACCGGCATCCAGGACAGCACCGCGAAACCCGACGTCGGCTTCCCCACGGTCGTGCCTCCTCCAGCGATGTCCCAGCGCATGAGAGCCGCCCGCTTTCCTTTTGACACAGACATCCCTCCCCGCCTTTAGACTATGCAAAGGTTCATATGAGGGAACGGCTCTCGGCCCGGCCCTTTACCCAACAGAGGCCGAGAGCCGATATGCAGGAGCTCCGGAAGGCACAGATGCCCCACCGACAGACCGCACCAGGACGGCCCCAACTCCCCACCGGCTGGCGGCGCTTCGTCGTGCGCGTACCGATCCTCCTCTTCCGCTGGGGACTGGGATGGATCTTCGGCGGACGGCTGCTCCTGCTCCACCACACGGGCCGCGTCACCGGGCTCGATCGCCGAGTGGTCCTCGAAGTGGTGGAGCACAAGCCGGACGGCACCAGTTGGATCATCGCGTCCGGCTTCGGCCCGAGGGCGGCCTGGTACCGCAACCTGTGCGCGGATCCGAAAACCGTCATCGAAGTGGGCGGCAGACACCGTGCCGTCACCGCCTGCTTCCTGACCGCGGACGACGGCGCCGAGATCATGACCCGGTACGCCCGGAGGCACCCACGGACGGCTCGCCGCCTGTGCGCGTTCATGGGTTTCGCCCCGGACGGGACCGACGCCGGATTCCAGGAGGCCGGCCGGGGAATTCCCTTCGTACGCCTGGACACCGGACCCGGCTCGGCTGCCGCGAGGCGCTGGACGGCATCCGCAGCGAGCCGGGCGCCCCGGGATCGGCCCGGGGCGCCGCTTCACGACTGCCGCTTCCCTGTGCCGTGGCGCCGCCCTTTACAACGGGCGTCGAACAGAACCCAGAGTGACGCATGACGCGGTGGCGACGGCACGATGCGCCCACGGCGTCAGAGTCTCGTAAGAATCGCGGGCAGCCGAGGCTTGGCGGGCACGGGGGCGGTCCGAAAAGGCACCCCTCAGCACTGGCCATCGGATTTTGCACTGTGCAAAAATCATATGGGGGCCAAGTCGGTGGCCGGGCTCGCCCGGCGCCCAGGAGTGATCGGCACCGTATCGCGGGTGGAGGCGACGCACCGGCCGCCGACGGGCCTCCCACCGTCCCGGGCTCCAGCGGTGTCGCTGCTGTGCCGCCACCCCTTGCAATCCACGGGTGGCTGCAGGATGAGGCCCGCCAGAGCCGAGAAGAAGAGGAGTCCGAAACCACCGACGAACCGGGCACCGACAGGACACCGGCGAGGGGACCTACAACTCCCCCGGGTCTGCCATGATCTGGCAACCGCAGAGAACGCAGGGCGGCAGCGCCTGAGGCATGTCGACAACCGCGGACCAGGACTGACAGACGCGGTCGGCAACGTGTGGAAACCGGAGGGTCGTCGGCCCGGTCCGGCAGGGCGGGACATGGACTGCCCGGCAGGACGCCGAATGCGCCCCGCGTCCTCGGGACCGTCGCCGCGATCAGAGCGGCTTCGGGAGCCCTGCTCGGGATGCCCACCCGTCCGGGCATCCCGGATGGCACGCCCGTCAAAGGCACCTCACATCCGCCTGAAGGCGTGTTGCCGGACGGAGTGTCCACCACGACGGCCACCGCGGGCACACCCTTCCCAACTCCCCGTGTCGCCTGGGATACGCAGCCGGGATGGGCCTTCACCCCGCCCTCTGGACATCGATTGAACGACTGTTTAGCATTCTGTACATGCGTTCAATCCGTGATGACCGAACCACCCGTGCGGTCATCCGCGACGAGACCCTGCGTCTGTTCGCCGCCAACGGCCCGGAGACGGTGACAATGCGGCAGATCGCCGCTGCCGCCGACGTGTCGCCCGGCCTGGTCGTGCACCACTTCGGATCGAAGGAAAAGCTGCGCCAGGAGGTGGACCAGCACGTGCTGGACGTCTTCGAGGCCATGCTCGGCGAACTGTCGGGCGAGGGCGGAGCCGAGTTGCTCGATCCCGGCGCCGGGGCAGGTTCGCTGAGCGAGGCGTTCGCCCGGCACCTCCCGGACGACTCGCCGCTGCCGGGTTACCTCCGTCGGCTGCTGGTGTCCGACACGGACGCCGGGCGGCTGCTGTTCCGGCGACTGTACGAGCTGAGCAGGGCCGCGCTGGACGGCCTGGCCGCAGCCGGACTGGCCAACCCCGGCCAGGACCCGGCCGTGCGCGCGGCTTTCCTCCTCGCCAACGACCTGGCCCTGTTCCTGCTGCGCGACCGCCTCGCCGAGGTCCTCGGCACGGACCCGCTGTCGGCCGGCGGGATGACGCGCTGGGCCCCGGAGATGCTCAGCATCTACGCGGGCGGGCTGAACGCGGCACCACCGGAACCACAAGGAGACGCCCCCTAAGGAGACCGCACATGGCACCCGGGTCAACACCCGTACCCGAACGGGTACTTGAGGCCCACGACATCCACAAGTCCTACGGCAGGCACCCCGTCCTGCGCGACGCCGACCTCACCATCGCACCGGGACAACTCGTCGCCGTCGTCGGGGAGAACGGCGCCGGAAAGTCGACGCTGCTGAAAATCCTGGCCGGCACCCTGCCCGTGGACCGCGGCGAGGTGTCCCTGTCCGGGACCCTCGGCTACTGCCCGCAGGACCCCGTCCTGAACGCAAGCCTCACCGTCGAGCAGCACCTCCGCTACTTCGCCGCAGCCCACCGCCTGCCAGACGTGGACCGCGCCCGCGAACTCGTCGGCCTCCTCGGCTACGAGCCGTACACGGCTTCCGTCGTCGACGAACTGTCAGGCGGCACACAGCAGAAGCTCAACCTCACCCTGGCCCTCCTGCACGACCCGGACGTCCTGCTCCTCGACGAGCCGTACCAGGGCTTCGACTGGGAGACCTACCTGCGCTTCTGGGACCTGGTCGAGGACCTCCGAACCCGAGGCAAGGCTGTCGTGGTCATCACCCATCTCGTCTTCGAACAGGACCGCTTCGACCTGCTGGCCGACCTCACCGACGGCCGTCTCACCCCCCGCACCACGTCCAGGGAGGACCAGCATGTCGGCGCCTGAGGCACTCCGGCGCCGGCCGCTGTACGGCCAGTTCCCGACCGCCCTGCGGTTCTGCGTACGCGACCAGACACGCAACCGGCTCGCCGGACTGCTGCTCGCACTCTTCGTCCCCGCCTGGTACCTGATGATGGACGCCATGGCCGGACGGACGCCGCTGGACTTCAAGCTGTACGCCACCAGCGAGGTTCTGCACGTGGACGGCGGTCACCTGACCCTGATCTCCGCCGGGCTCAACTCGGTCACGATCATCGCCGGATTCGTCGTCTTCGACGCCGTCCGCAAGGCCCTCGCCTTCGACCGGCGCCTGGTCTTCTCCGGATACCGGCACGGCACGCTCATCGGAGCCAAGTTCCTCGCCATCGCCCTCGTCGCCACGGCCATCGCCCTCTACACAGCCGTCGCGATGCTGCCCTTCTGGCGCCCGGGCCTCGCCAGCTGGTGCGCCGTGCTGGCCGGCTTCACCGTCATAGCGCTCACCTACGGCGCCCTGGGCCTGCTCCTCGGCGTCCTGGTCAAGCACGACCTGGAGGGCTTCTTCCTGATCATCATGGGCGGGTTGATGGACACCTTCCTGCAGAACCCGCTGGGCAACCCGCTCGCCAACAAGCCCGTCCTGGAGTGGTTCCCCTCCTTCGGCCCCATGCAGTTCGCCGTCGGCGGCTCCTTCGGCCAGACCGCGCTCTGGGGCCACCTCGCCCTCGGCCTGACCTGGGCGGGAGCCTTCGGAATCCTGGGGCTGGTCATCTTCCGGATCAGAACACGGAACCGTACGCACACCGACGGCTGACGGACGCCGTACTCCCGCCGCAGTAGCCCACGACTCCCCTCGAAGTACCCACAACCCGCTCCCCCGGTACGACGACCGCCGCAGCGGACCGATCGAGCATGAAGCCATGATTCTCATCGAACTCTTCGCACCCGCAGGCGTCCTCACCCCGGCACAACGCCAACAGCTCGGCAAGCGGCTCATCGACGCGCTCATGAGCACCGAAGACGCCCACGCCGAGGCCGTCATGGACTCGGCACGCGCCCTGACCCAGGTCCTCATCCACGAACCGGCAGCCTGGATCACAGGCGACCGCCACCCGACGGACCCCACCGACCCGCCCCGCTACCTGATCCGCGTCAGCGCCCCCGCCGCCTGGCGCAAGGAGATGAGCGCCCACGCCATCGAACGCCTCACCCAGGCCCTCGCCGAGACCGAGGCGGACGCCGGCCGCAACCCCGACCAGCCGCACGCCCTGGTCCACGTCGTCGGCATCGCCGAGGGCAGTCTCGGGATGTACGGCCGTCCCATGGGCAGCCTCGACCTGATCCAGCACATGACCGCCCCGCACCGCGACGCCATCGCGGACATCCCCACGGACGACCTTCCGACCGGCATCGTCATCGACCCGGTGTGCGGCATGAGCGTCGACCTGAACTCCACCGACCTCACCCTGGACTACAAGGACACCGTCTACGGCTTCTGCAACGGCCAGTGCCGACGCATCTTCGCCGACGAACACGGCCTACCGCTGAACGCCTAGGGTTCAGCGGTAGTCCGGGTTGGGCGCGTCGAAGCGGCAGCCCGCGTCCCACTCCGAGCGCACGTTGCCGTGCGCGGGAACACCCTTGGCGCGCTTGAGCATCGCCGCCAGGTGCATCAGGTTCCAGGTCATGAAGGCGGTGTTGCGGTTGGTGAAGTCGTTCTCCGGGCCACCCGATCCGGGGTCGAGATACGAGGGTCCAGGGCCCGCCGGTCCGATCCAGCCGGCGTCGGCCTGCGGCGGGATCGTGTAGCCCAGGTGCTGCAGGCTGTAGAGGACGTTCATCGCGCAGTGCTTCACGCCGTCCTCGTTGCCGGTGATCAGACATCCGCCGACCCGCCCGTAATAGGCGTACTGCCCCGCGGAGTTGAGCAGTGCTGAGCAGCTGTAGAGCCGCTCGATCACCTTCTTGGTGACCGAGCTGTTGTCGCCCAGCCAGATCGGTCCGGCGAGCACCAGGATGTCCGCGGCCAACACCTGCTCGTACAAGGCCGGCCAGGCGTCGGAGGCGAAGCCGTGCTCGGTCATGTCCGGGTAGATGCCGGTGGCGATGTCGTGGTCGACGGCCCGGATCTCGGACGTGGCGACCCCGCGCTCCATCATGATCGCCGCGCTCTTGTCGATGAGTCCCTGGGTGTGGCTCTGCTGCGGGGAGGGCTTGAGGGTGCAGTTGATGAACAGGGCGGTGAGGTCGTCGAAGCGGTACGCGTCCTCGGCGGAGTTCGCAGTCGTCATGGCAGGCTCCTTCGTATGAGATGCGGGGACGGATCCAGCCGCAGCTTCTCGCATGGATATCCGTTTGTCGCGCTTTGTCCCTCACCCGTCACCATTCCGACCGATGTCGCGCGCTCTCCGGTACCGACTGGGATCCTGACCCCGTGGCAATCGACGTGATGGTGCGGCGCGTGATCCAGCTGCCACCCGAGCAGGTGGCCGCGTACGCCATGGACTGGCGCCACGACGCCGAGTGGACCCGGGGCATTCGTACGGCGGAGCTGACCCGGGAGGCGGACGGCGGCGGGTTCGGCGTGGGCGCCGAGGTCACCCGCACGGCGTTCTTCCTCGGCCGTCGCATCGACTACGTGCTGCGGGTTGTCGCGCACGAACCGCCCCGGCTGTTGGACATGGCCGCTTCGGCCGCTCCCATGCCCATGCACGTCACCTACTCCTTCGAGGCCCACCCACGCGGCACCCTGGCCGGCATCCGGGTTCGTGGCGGCCCGGGCGGCCTCCTCCGCCTGGCCTCGCCCTTGGTGTCCCGCCGGGTCCGATCCAACGTGGCCAAGGACCTGCGCGACCTCGAACGCCGGCTCACCGAGCGGGAAGGCGGCACCTGATGGCGTACGACGAAGGGCTGGCCGAGCGAGTCCGGGCGCGGCTGGGGACGGATCCCGACATCACCGAGAAGCGCATGTTCGGAGGCATCGCCTTCCTGCACCGCGGCAACATGGCCGTCGGCGTGACCGGCGACGACCTCATGGTGCGGGTCGGTGCCGACGCCACGGACGAGGCCCTGGCCAGGCCGGGCGCACGGATCTTCGACATGACGGGCCGCCCGATGCGCGGGTGGGTGGTGGTCGCGGGATCCGCTGCCGCGCAGGACGAGGTGCTCGGCCGGTGGATCGAGGAGGGCCACGCCTTCGCGGCGAGTCTGCCGGCCAAGTGAGGCCGGCCCTTCGTCACACGGCGGTTCCGCCACCGAGGGCGTGCAGGGCGGCGTTCACCGTCGCGTGCAGTGCTTCGGCGTCGGCTCCCGCACGGGAGCGCAGATTCACGCCGTAGGCAAGCAGCGCCAGCAGTTCGGCGGTGGCACGCGGGGCGACTTCGGCGGCGAGTTGCCCCCGCGCCTCGGCCGCGACGAGCGCCGTATGCAGAGCATCACGCAGTTCCTGGTGGTGTCGGTCGAGCAGGGCGCGGACCTCGGGATCGCCGTTCTCGGCACCCGCGTACGCATTGGAGACCAGGCATCCCCAACGGGCATGCTCGCCAGTGCACCGCGTCTCGATGAGTCCGGTGAAGAACTCGGCGACGGCAGGCAGTCCCCGCCCGTCGTCGGCGAGACGACGGAACGCCGGCCGGGACCGCTCATCCAGGTAGCGGCGCAGTGCGGCGCGGTAGAGCTCCCGTTTGCCGCCGAAGGTGGCGTAGAGGCTGGAACGATTGAGGCCAGTCGCGGTCACGACGTCCTGGATCCCCGTCGTGGCCACGCCCTGGCGCCAGAACAGCCGGACCACGGCATCCAGTACCGCGTCCGGGTCGAAGTGCTTGATGTCCGGCATGCTCCACCCCGTCATCTTGGAACGTCGATTTCAAGATATCCCTCGCACCCTCTTGGCATGAGATCGCGGACCCCCATATCTTGAAACGGTCATTCCAAGTTAGTCGGACGCCGACCGGGAGGACCGAGCACCGTGACCGACCTCAACGCCGAACTGCGCACCTTCTACAAGGCCCGCCAGCAGCAGATCCCCGCCGGGACGAGGGAGATCATGCAGCGGGCGGTACGGGAACTGGCCGTCTCCGGGCAGGTCGACCGCGCCCTGACCTGCGGTGCCAACGCCCCGCTCTTCCAACTGCCCTCCGCCACCGGCGAGTCCGTGGCCCTGGAGGACCTGCTAGCCCACGGCCCCGTCGTGCTGACCTTCTACCGTGGCGCCTGGTGCCCTTACTGCAACATCGCCCTGCGTGCCCTCCAACAGCACCACACCGACATCACCGCACGTGGCGCCCGCCTCGTGGCCGT
Organism: Streptomyces sp. NPDC005492; assembly: GCF_040605995.1. Taxonomy (NCBI): domain Bacteria; kingdom Bacillati; phylum Actinomycetota; class Actinomycetes; order Kitasatosporales; family Streptomycetaceae; genus Streptomyces; species Streptomyces sp. NPDC005492. The sequence continues at coordinate 10,249 of NZ_JBEXDX010000064.1, read as the reverse complement.
CTCCCCGCAGATCCCCGACGAGTCACTCACCCTCACCGAGAAGCACGGCCTCGCCTTCGACGTGCTCAGCGACCTCGGTTCCGACACCGCCAAGCGGTACGGCCTCGCCTTCGACCTCCCCGACGATCTCGCCGCCGTCTACGACAGGCTCGGCTTCGACCTCCAGCGCGTCAACGACGGCCACCCCCGCACCCTCCCGCTGCCCGCCACCTACGTCATCAGCCGTGACGGCACGATCCGCTGGGCCTTCGTCGACGCCGACTACACCACCCGCGCCGAACCCGCCGACATCGTGGCCGCGTTGGACGCCCTCGGCGAAACCCGCTGACGCATCACGGACGAGTGGCCACCAACAGATCGACCACATGGGTCTCTTCCAACATCTCGTCGGGGAAAGCCTTGCGCAGTCGCCCGCACTCCTCCCTGAGAAAGACACGACTTTCGGCCGGGTCGAGAACGAGGAACGCCGAGCGGCTACCGATGTTGGCGAGGTGCGTGTCAAGGGCGATCGCGCAACCCCGTCAGGCCCACGAGCCCGATGGCCTCACCGTCGTCGAGACGCACCGCGGAACGCATGGCGATGCCGCAATGGTGCGCGATGCGTTTGTGCTGGGCGCGGAACCACGGGACGTCGAAGGCAGTGGTGTTCCACCGGATCGCGAGCGCTCCGTTCGAACGCACGACACGCATCACCTCCGGGAGGGAACGACGGGTATCGGTCCGCTGCCAGGACCGCGCGTACGTCATGAGGTCGTGGGAGGAATCGGCGAGGGGCAGGGCGTTGCCGTCGCCCGAACGATCGGCACGTCGGGAAGCACCCGCTGGAACTCGGCGGCCATCGCCTCGGTCACGAGGAGCATGAGTTGTCGAGGTGGTCACCGGGCCCGGCGACAACATTGCCGATCCGCAGCAGCGCCCCGTGGTGGGTTCAGCATCGATCCACGGTCACCTGGGACGGCCGGCCGCGCGACATGCCGCCATCTTATTTGCGCTATGCAAAGACAAGTCCAACGTCACGTAACAGGTTTGGCGACGACGTCACTTCAGCAACACCAGCACCACTCACCAGCCGCTCTGCCACGCGTCCGGGAGGAGACTGAAAGGGAGAGGGTCATGGCCTGCCGGTCCGCTCGAAGGGGTGTCGATCATGACGGGGACCCGAACCGGAGGAATCAGGCTGTGGCGCTGGCGCCACAACCCGCTCCGGCGCCGCAGCGACGTCATCGACGCCTGGATGGTGCTCGTGGCCTGGCTGCTCGCGTTGGCAGGAGGTCTGCTCGCGGGCTTGACGACCGCGTCCGCGGTCGACCACGGGCTGGACCGGCAGCGGACGGAGCGCCACGCCGTCTCGGCCGTCCTCAGGGAAAGGGCGCCGGGCCGCACCTCGGCATCGGCTGTGGACGACAGCCACGTCTGGGCCACCGTGCGATGGACGGCGCCTGACGGCTCGTCTCACACCGGGCAAGCAAGGGTGCACCCGGGTACGAGGACCGGCGCACGCGTCGCGGTGTGGATCGACGGGCAGGGACGGCTGACGTCAAAGCCGCTCGCCCCCGGGGAAGCGTCGCTCCAGGCAACCTGGAGCGGCGCACTGGTCGCCGTGGGCACGGCGGGCGCCGTACTCGGCGGGGCACAGATCCCGCGCGTGTTCCTGGAGCGTCGGCAACTGGGACGGTGGGACGAGGAGTGGGCCCGCATCGACAACCCTCGGGGCTGGAAGACCGGTTAGCCCCGACCACCTCGCGTCAAACGCATGCCCGCCCCTTGCCGGGAACGGCCACCTCGAATCGTGACGCGATGCAAAGGTGGTCGGCACACATGCTCGCCCCGTACGACGGGAGGGATGATCGTCCCCACCCTCTCCATCACGCTGCCCCGAGCGATGTGGCCGACGGAGCGCTCGACGTCGCGGTCGTCGACCACGTCAGCCGCATGACGCTCTCTTGCCTGGGCGAGTCGGACGGCCTCGACCTCGGTCGGGCCGCGAGCGGCGACAGGGACCCCATGCGCACCGAACTCTTGGCCACGGACCTGATCGGCTACGCGCCGACACGGTTCAGGGACCATCCTGATCACTCTGGACACGGGTCGCCGGGACGGCTGCCACGATCACGGATACAGGCAGCAGTGAGGTGTGGGCCGTGTTCTCCTCAGTCCGCCTCGGCACGCGCCTCGATGTCCTCGATGCCGGAGGGGCGTCCGGCTCGTGTCCAGCGGGCGTACAGGCCGCCGGCGATGAGCAGGGTTGCGGCGAGGGAGAGCATCGGCCAGCCGCGCAGCAAGTTGACCGCGAGCGTGAAGGCTACGGCCGCCGCGGCCAGGGAGTTGACCCAGGCCAGTGCCGTCTTGTCCTCGCGGGTGGCGAAGCGGGCCATGGCGATGAGACCGACCAGGAAGCTGACGAAGACGGCGACGGCGTAGAAGAGGACCAGTTCCTGTTCCTGGCCGGCGGAGGCCACGATGATCAGGGCCGCGGCGGCCAGGTAGACGAGGACGGACCAGTACGGGGTGTGGTGGTGGTTGGTCCGGCCCAGCACCGGCGGCAGTACGCCCGGCCGCTCGGGTGTCCCCGACAGGGCCTTCAGCAGGCCGGGGCCCGCCTGGAAGGAGGAACTGGCGGCGGCCAACAGCAGCAGGGAGCTGGTGAGTTGGAAGGCGCCGTAGAGCCAGCCCGGCCCGGAGGCGGCGTGCGCGATGTCGGCGATCTGTGTGGAGTCCGCGCCGGGGATGCCGATGTGCAGGTGGACGGCGAGGGCGGTCAGGGCGAGCGTGAGACCGCCGACGATCACCAGCAGCAGGGCGAGCGTGCCCCGCCCGAAGCGGCGGCGGTGGGCGTCATCGAGTTGGCCGAGCTGCGCGATCGCGGTCGAGGGCGCCTCGATGCCGGTGGCCAGGGCCATCGCGACCGGGAAGGCCAACACCACCGCCAGAACCGCCGAATGGCCCGGAGCGGTGGAGGTGGCGGCGCGGCCGGTGCTGTGGGGCGCGGTGAAGCCCAGGATCAGGACGGCCACACAGATCACGACGAAGGCGACGGTCATGAACGCGAACAGCAGCCGGCCACCGTGCCCGAACCAGGTCAGCCCGGCCACCACGACCAGCAGCACCAGCGCCAGCGGGACGCGCCAGGGGGCCAGGCCAGGGAAGAGCGCGATGACCGCGCTGGCCGCGGCCGCGATCGAGATGCCGATGGTCAGCACGAAGTCGACGACCAGCGCGCCGATCGGCAGGAACGTCCAGCGCGGCCCGAACGCCCGGCCGGCCGCGGCCGCCGCACCGCCACCCTTGGGGAAGCGCCGCACCAGCTGCCAGTAGTTGGCGGTGACCACCACGACGAGCCCGATCACCAGGCTCATCGTGGGCAGCAGCAGCGCCAGGTCCCCGTGCAGGGCGCGCAGCGCGGCCTCGATCGCGTACGCCACCGAGGAGACCGGGTCCGCGATCACCGCGAAGGCGAAGGCGAAGAAGAGGACGGAGCGGCGCGGACCGACACCGCGAGCACCGGAAAGCGGGGCAGCCGCGACGGCGGCAGCCGAGTTGGAACGGGTCACGCGAAGACCTTCCCTGACGTCCTTGCGGACGGATTCATCGAGGACATTTCGCCGACCAGGCTTCCCGGCACACCACCTACGACGGTACGTCAGGAAGCCGTCAAAGAGGCGTTAAAGAAGCGTCAGGGCTGATCGGCGACACCCTTCGGGGCCCTTCCGCACGGCTGGCCATCCTGACACGGGGCCGCGGCGGCCCCGTGTCAGGATGCCGTGGACATCTTGGCGCGAAGGCTGGCACGCCGACCGCATCCGCGTAACGCTGGCTGTAGCGGGACAGAACACCGAGCGAGGACTGGAGCCGATCGTGCGGGCACGTGACCTGGCAGTGGAGTACGAAACGGTCGGCGTCGACACCGACGCGATGGCGGCGGCACGACTGATGGCCGAACACCGGCTGCCCGCCCTGCTGGTGGTGGACGAGGAAGGCGCGCCGAAGGCGATCCTGCCCGCCTCCCAGATGATCAAGATTCTGGTTCCGGCCTACGTCGTCGAGGACCCGGCGCTGGCCGCGGTGATCGACGAACGCCACGCCGACCGTCTGTGCCAGGCGCTCAAGGGCCGCACCGTGCGCGACTGTCTGTCGAAGACCGTGCCGGCACCTCCGGTCGCCGAACCGGACGCGACAGCTCTGGAGGTGGCGGCGCAGATGGCGCAGGTCCGCAGTCCACTGGTCGCGGTCGTGGACAAGTCCGGCACCCGGTTGCTCGGCGTGATCACCGCCTCGCACCTGCTGGAGCAGCTACTGATCGCCGCGCCGTGATCCGCCGGGGCCGCTCCCCTCGTAGATGTCCAGAACCCGGTCCGGCCCCAGTTGCGTGAGGGCCGCTCCCGCCTGAGGTCGGTGAAGAACACGGCCCCACAAACCCCGGGACCACGCTGCCGGAAGGGATACAGCAGCCGCATTCCCGCCGCACGCAGTCCGCGGTAATCCCCCGTCGGGCCGCAGAGGTGCGCCGACAGCGATCGTTGCCGGGTCCGGCAATGTGCCCAACCTGGGTGTGCGCAGGGGCGATCTGTCAAAGAAGCGTCAAGGACCTGTAGGGTTCCCAGCGGTGTGCCGGGAAGCCTGGTCGGCGAGCAGGGGATCGCTCTCTCTTCCGATCGGGGGCTCGTGTCATGGTGCTGGTGGCGGTGTTGTCGTCGGGCCTGACCGCCCGGACGGTGCTCTCCACCTCCTTCCTCTTCCTTGTCGGCGGTGCCCTGGTCAGCAACGGCTTCCTCGGGCTGATCCACATCACGCCGGACAGCGAGATCCTGTCCGTGACCACCGGCCTGGCGCTGTTCGCGCTGCTGTTCACCGACGGGCAGCACGTCTCCTTCACCAAGCTGCGCGCCAACTGGAGGAACCCGGCCCGCGCTCTGGGCCTGCGCATGCCCCTCGCGTTCGTGTTCATGGCGCTGGTCACGCACTACCTGGTTGGACTGGACTGGACGACGTCGTTCCTGGTGGGCGCGATGCCGGCGCCGATCAACGACGACGAGGCGTCGAACGGGAAGATCGCCCTGGAACTCGCGCCGGGCCTGGTCTTCGGCATCCTGCTGCCGCTGGCGACCGCAATCACCCTGTCCGGGCTGTGCCACCTCACCCACGCCAACCCCTACCTCGCGGCGTTCTCCGCGGGCGCAGTCCTCGCCGCCACCGCACCGGAGGCCAAGGAGGCGTTCGAGCCGCTCGGCGAGGCCCTCGCGGAACTGGCGAAGTTCGCCGCGCTGCTGGTGTTCGGCGCCCTACTCACCCCGCACCTCTTCGCCGACCCTTCATGGGGCGGCTACGTCGCCGTGGTGCTGGCGATCGTGCTGATCAGGCCCGTCTCGCTGCTGATCTTCCTGATCGGGACGCAGTTCGACCGGCGCGAGAAGCTGACCGCGGCCCTGTTCGGCCCCAAGGGCTTCGCGTCCGTCGTGTACGGGCTGCTGGTGCTGCAGTCCGGCATCCCGCACGCGCGGGAGGCGTACACGCTGATCGCGGTGTGCATCGCCTTCTCGATCGTCGCGCACTCCAGCACCGACGTGCCCATCGCCCGCATGTTCGACGTCGAAGACCTGGTCGGCATCCCCGACGACGAGAACGACGGCAACGCGCCCCCGGCGACCGGCATGGCCACCGTCACCAACCCACGCAAGCACGTCATCGGAGGAACGTGAACGACTGGCACAGCTGGGCAGCGATCGCCGTCTTCGTCGGCGCCTACGCCCTGATCATCAGCGAGAAGATCCACCGCGTCGCCGTAGCCCTCGGCGGCGCGGGACTCATGCTGGCGATCGGAGCCACCGACGACGTCTCGGCCTTCTACTCCGAGGACTCCGGCATCGACTGGAACGTCATCTTCCTGCTCATGGGCATGATGATGATCGTCGGCGTGCTGAAGAAGACCGGCATGTTCGAGTACCTCGCGATCTGGGCCGTCAAGCGCGCCCACGCCAGACCCTTCCGGGTCATGGCCATGCTCGTCGTCATCACAGCGCTGGCCTCGGCCCTGCTCGACAACGTCACCACGGTCCTGCTGATCGCCCCGGTCACCCTGCTGGTGTGCGAGCGCCTCGCCCTGCCCGCCGCACCCTTCCTGATCGCCGAGGTGATGGCCTCCAACATCGGCGGCACCGCGACCCTGGTCGGCGACCCGCCCAACATCATCATCGCCAGCCGGGCGGATATCACCTTCAACGACTTCCTCGTCCACCTCGCTCCGCTGTCCGCGCTCCTGGTCGTCGTCCTCCTGCTGCTGTGCCGGGTGATGTTCCGCAAGACCTTCGTCTACGACGAGGACCGCGCCGCCGAGATCATGGCCCTGGAGGAACGCGAGGCCATCAAGGACCCCCGCCTGCTCATCCAGGGCCTGACCGTGCTGGCCCTGGTCGTGGCCGGCTTCGTCCTGCACCCGGTGCTGCACTACGAGCCCAGCATCGTCGCCCTCCTCGGGGCCGGCCTGCTCATCGCCGTCTCCACCGCAGACACCGGCGAGGTCCTCGCCGAGGTCGAATGGCCCACCCTCGCCTTCTTCGCCGGGCTCTTCATCATGATCGGCGGCCTGATCGACACCGGAGTCGTCGGTCAGATCTCCAAGGCCCTGGCGGACGTGATCGGCGGCAGCGAACTCGGCGGCTCCATGACCCTGCTGGGCGGCTCGGCCGTGCTGTCCGGGATCGTCGACAACATCCCGTACGTCGCCACCATGGCCCCGATCACCGCCGACCTGGTCAAGGACATGGGCGGCGCGAGCGACCACGTCATGTGGTGGGCCCTCGCCCTCGGCGCCGACCTCGGCGGCAACGCCACCGCCATCGGCGCCTCCGCCAACGTCGTCGTCCTCGGCATCGCCGAACGAGGCCGACAGCCCATCTCGTTCTGGCAGTTCACCAAGTACGGCCTCGTGGTGACCGCAGTGACAGTGGCCATTTCCATCGGCTATGTATGGCTGCGCTACTTCGCCCTAAGCTGAGCATTTCCTTCGAATGGGCGCGGCGGCGTCAACGGCACCGCCGCGCCCACGAGGTCCGAGGCGAGCCGCGCCGAACCGGTCAGCCTTTCGGTCGCTTCTCCCTAGCTAAGGTTAGCGAGGAGCTTGAAGAGATTCATTTCGGATGCACCTGACTCAGGCTCGCTTTGTACGCGCAGGTTGGTGCACCTCAAGGACGTGAAGCGAAATATCGTGCAATGAATTCATGTGTACACCATTGGCATTTTTCCATAGTGCCGTATCGGCCGTTCTCCTTTCCGTGATGGACACATCGAGTGGCGCCTGAGATCATTTGATCAAGCATACCTGCATGTACCATCTGAAGGGGTTTTGCGTGAATCGAAGACTCGGTAAGTCCACAGGAATCGTCCTCTCGATTGCGATGGCTGTTATTTTCGGAACAAACATCGAAATCGCCTCGGCCGAGACTTCTGGCTCAGCTCCCGCAGGGTATGTAGAAGTCGGTGAACTAGGCCCGGACGACTTCTCCGGTGTGTCCACGCCAGTGTCAACGGAGGACGTGGAGAAGTCGAACGAAAAATGCACCTCGGTGCCGACGGCGGAACAGCGGAACAGAATCGCAAAGACGTGCACACAGGTCGGCTCGACGCTGCCGTCCTCTTTCCGCGAAAGCGAAGTCTCAGGTCGCCGAAACGCGCAAGGAGATGGCTTCCGACGGTCGAGTTTCGGCTTATTCCGCGGATGCAGATGAGGTGACAACCAATTGTTCGCTCACTGCCTACGGCAAGGTGGACACGAAACGCATGTTTCAGTGCATGAAGGGCTTGCAGGTAACGACAATAGCCTTCGACACGGAAGGGGAGGTGGTAGGGGAGGCCGCGTTCGAGGTCGACTCCTCGTATACGCTCAGCGCCACCTCGACGGAGTGGACCGAGCAGGTCACCGTCACAATGCTAGCTGCGACCACGCCAGCTGTGGCAGCCATGTACGTTCAGATTGGCGCAAACTGCTCCTCTACGTGCAGCCTGGGCATCTCAGACGCGTGGCTCATTGCTCCACTCCTCACGTTGGGGATCTCCGTCACGGGCAGCCTGACCTTCTCCGATCCGGTGGCATCGGGTACGAAAGACCTGACAAGTGCGTCGTACAACATGATTGACTGGACCCCCGGCGGAACCCCGCTGACTCCCGCCACCTGGACCGACCCGCACGGCGTGCGATGCGACGCCATGGTGACGGCCTACTCCGGATGCACGCATTCGGACATCAACGCCCTCGCGAGTATGACCGTTGCCGACTACGGCGCGGCTGCCGCCACCTATCGTTGAGCGCAGCAAAACCTCATTGACCATTGGGGTCTCGCCGCCGGCGGCACACCGCTCACGCGGGCCGGGGACGGAAAGGCAGGGGCACAAAGCCGGCGAAACATCACGTGCAAGTAGCCAGTCGACCCGGACAATCCCACACCGGAAGAGGATGCGGACCGGTCTCTCTTCATTAAAATAGCTGCAGTAACAGATGACAGTTGTGATGAATTTCCCTTCGCCTCTACGGTTGAAAGCGGAAAGCCCGGAAATCTCTGCGCAGAGATCGCTCCCATTCAACAGTCGGATGGCACGTGGAAGATCTATTCGACAACTTTACATGGCGTGCCGACCGGCACTGAGCCGTGTATCAGGGGTCACGTACCGCTAGAGGTCAACGAGAGCGTCGGGCAACAAGTTCTGGGCCCCTTTGCGGGAGCCCAACGTGTCCTAGGCGGCGACAAGTACGACCTGGAGGTCACCCTGTCCTAGAAGTGTCATTCGGAGAATCGTGCGGCAACCATCTTAAATGGCGCTGATTCCGAGTGGGCGAAAACGATCGGGCCGAGAAGGCGTCAGGCAAAGTTGAGCGTGCTGCGCCCTCGTGAGCGGTTCGCAAGAGCGCCGTGCTTCCATTTGGTTATAGAAGCACGGCGCCGCCACACAGGGAGGGTCAATGGAAAATAGCGATGGTAACTGGGGCTGCTGGCTCTCGGGTGAAATGTTTCCGAGCTATTGCATCTCGGTGGTTAAAGGGGCAGAGGTTGTTGACATATTCCAGGGTTACGGTGTCCCACTAAATAGGGTTCGCCAGCTGTCTCTACCTGAAGCAGTGCAAAGCGCTCCAGCGAGAAGAGGTGAAATACCATGCATTATCCGCGGAGGTAAGATCGCGAACTGGTCATTCTGCTTTGAAATGCAATCTTCCCGAGGGGCAGAAGAAGGGGTCTTGAATGGTTTGTCTCGCGATACCGAAGCGATCGTACTGACATACGCGGAAGGGCTCACGGTGATGCGTCGCCACTATCGTGGAGAACTATTGGAGGAGATTACCCAACCTGACGGTGATGTGAAAGGGGCGGGACCTTATCTCCTCTATGAATCGGTGCAAGCTAGCCGCGAACACGACGTAGACGCCGAATTTGAAGCAGTCTTCGGCCGGATCGGTGCGCGATTGAGTGAAGCACAGATAATGGGAGTTCTGTCGACAGCATGCATTTTCCGAGATGAGCTCGAAGAGGTGGCGATTGGTGAGATGAGGGGGGAGCCTGGTCCTCTCGGGCGCGATAACGGGCTTGGTCCTGCCCTTGGCGGGCTCTAACCTGTCCCTAACCTGGGTCTTTCGTGACGGTCCGTCGATTCGCCCGGCGGGCCGTTTCGGTTTTTCTGGCCGGTGGCGGGCAGACTGACCGGCTCTCGCGTCGGGTGGTCGCCGGGTTCCACAGCTCCGGCAATGGATCTCTCGTCTGGGGACGAGCTAATCCGCGAAGCCGGGTCAGCCGTTCTCCCGGCCTTGCAGGGGCGCGCCATCTAGGGACGCGCGGTAGGCACCGGTTAGCCCGGTGCCCATGGCCGCACAGGTGGGAAGGGCCCGGAGACGGCGCGGAGCGATCATCGTTCCGTGGCCGTTCTCCGGGCCCTTCCGGGTGTTCGGACCCGTCACCGGACGGATCCTGTCCGCTCACCCCTCGGCGAGGAAGGCGTCGAGATGGAAGAGGAACGTCGGCCAGACGTATTGACCTGCCCCACGGTTTGGGTTCCAACTGCGGTGGCTAACTGGCGGCAGGGATGGCGTCTTGTTCGGAGAGTAGTTCGTACTCGATCGGGGTGCGGTAGCCCAGTGCTGAGTGGCGCCGCTGTCGGTTGTGGAAGACCTCGATGACCCTGTTGTCCAATTGGTTCATGCAGTGAGTTCGAGGGCCGCGAGCCGGGAAGTTCTGGTCTGAGCGAGCGGGGTGCCGTTCCACCAGGCGTC
>NZ_JBEXDX010000063.1:0-39896 GCF_040605995.1 Streptomyces sp. NPDC005492 | reverse complement strand
GCCGCAGCCGTCGCTCTCATCGTCGAAGTTCCGCTGTACTTCATCTATTCGGGGCCGCCGCCGGACGCGAATGTTCTCTCCCGGCTGCTGATCGGCCGTACGACGACAGTGTTGATGTCGACGCCGGCGGGCTGGCGGATCGCCCAGAGGATCGTGTCGGCGATGTGGTCGGCGGTGAGGAGACGGCCCGGCGGCGGGCTGCCGTTGCCGTCCCAGAACGGGGTCTCCACCCGGCCCGGGGCGACCAGGGTCACCCCGATGCCGAACTCCGTGACCTGGCGCCGGGTGTTCTCGGCGAGACCGGTCATCGCCCACTTGGTGGCGCCGTAGATGTTGCCGGGGGTGTTCACGAACCCGGCGACGCTGCCGATCAGCACGATCCGGCCGTGCGTCTGCTTCAGGGCGTCGACGGAGGCCCGGATCAGCAGGGCGGGGCCGAGGACGTTGGTCAGCACCATCTCGGTCCAGCCGGCCGGGTCACCGTCGGCGACCGCGTCGTGGGTGGCGACCCCGGCGTTGGCGACGACCGCGTCGAGCCGCCCGAAGCGCTCCAGGGTGATGTCGACGGCGGCCTGCACCTGGTCGTACTCGGAGGCACTGCCGGGTATCGTCAACAGGCCTTCGGGACGGCCCAGTTGCTCCGCGAACGCGAGCAGCCGCTGCTCGCTGCGGCCCGTGACGGCCACCCGGCCCCCGGCACCGAGGAGTTGCCGCGCGACGGCGGCCCCGATCCCGCTGCCGCCGCCGGTGATGAGCGCGACGTGAGAGTTGTCGTTCATGGTGGTGGTCCCCCCGTGGGTCGGTGAACTCCGCGCAAGTCGAGGGGCAGTTCATCATCTTGAGCACTCTCGAAGTCAAGCCGCCGAGATCACGGGCCCTTTCAGCTCGTGCGCACCGCCGTGTGCACGGTGTGCGCGGCGAGCACGAACACATCGGCGCGCCGGTGCACGCTCTCCGGGTCCTGCGGGTCGACGAGCCGGTCGAGGGTGGCCCGGTCGTCGGCGTCCAAGGCGTCGCCGACGGTGTCACGGATACGGGTCAGCCAGGTCGCGGCGTAGGCGCGGACGCGGTCCGGGGCCGGGGCGGGCAGGTCGAGGAGGAAGCTGCGGCTGCCCGTGTGCTTCAGGCCCACCGAGGCCAGGAGGGCGGGCCAGTCCTCGGTCACCGTGACGGAGCCGGCGAGGTCGGCGCGCATCCGGGCGAACCACTCCGCCTCGACCGCGTCGATCCGGGCCTCAAGGCCCGGGCGGCCGATGCCGAAGTCGCGGGGCAGGAAGCGGGAGGGCAGACCGCCCTCCATGATGGCGAGGGTGCCGCCGGGAGCGAGGCGCTGCGCGAAAGCGGCGAGACCGGCGCGCTGGTCGCCGAGGTGGTGCAGACTGCGGCTGGCCCACAGGAGGTCGGCCGGGTACTCCAACTCCCCCAGGACGTCCGGCAGTTCACCGGCAAGCGTGCTGAAACGGTCGCCGAAACCCTGGCGGTCGGCGCGGGCGCGGGCGCGTTCCAGGAGCGGCTCGGAGCCGTCCACCGCGACGACCCGGGCGCCCGTGAACGTCTCCGCGAACAGACAGGCGACCACACCGGGTCCGCTGCCCACGTCGACGATCAGCCCCGGCTCGGTCCGCTCCTTCGCGAGCCACGCCATGGCCCGCTCGTACAGCGGGGCGAACAGCTCGGCCTGCGACTCCAGCAGCGGACCCATGACGGCCCAGTCGATGTCGGTGTGGTCGTGGTGCTGGTGGTGATCCTGGCCGGGCTTGTAGTCATGGTGCTCGCCGGGCCCGTGGTCGTGATCGTGCGCCATGGTGGTCAGCCTCTCGTCCGCGTGCCGCCAGCCTGCGCCGACGCACCGTCCGAGGGCCACCTCCGTTGCCGAAGCGGCAAAAAACCGGATGCGCGAGGTGCTGCCAGTGGTCGAGCATGCGGGTATGGACGACGTGCTGGTGGAACGCTTCCTCGAAGACGGGTTCGTGAAGATCGAAGGCGCCTTTCCGCCGCGGGTTGCCGAGGACTGCGCACGGCTGCTCTGGCGGGAGACGGGCTACGACGCCGACGATCCCGGCACCTGGAAGGACCCCGTGGTGTGGGTACCGGGCATGGGACAGCCCCCGTTCGCCGCGGCAGCCAACTCCCCCGCCCTGCATGAGGCGTTCGACGTCCTCGTCGGCGAGAGACGCTGGGCGACACGCTACGGCCTGGGCGCCTTCCCGCTGCGTTTTCCGCACGAGGAGGAACCCGACGACGCCGGCTGGCACATCGACGGGAGCTACAGGGTCGAGGGCGACACATTCGGATTCGTCAATCTGCGGTCGCGGGACCGGGCGCTGCTGATGCTGTTCCTGTTCACCGAGGTGACCGAGGACAACGCCCCGACCCGCATCCGCGTCGGTTCGCATCTCGATGTGCCGCCACTCCTTGAGCCGTACGGCGAGGCGGGCGTGTCCGGTCTGGAGATCGCCCCTCGGCTGGTCGAGGCCACCGCACACCGCCCGCTCGCGTACGCCACCGGCAGCCCCGGCGACGTCTACCTGTGCCATCCCTTCCTGGTGCACGCCGCCCAGCCGAACCACGGCACCCGCCCCCGTTTCCTGGCGCAGCCCCCGCTGGATCCGGCGGTCCCCTACGAGCTGGACCGTCCGGACGGGAACTACTCGGCGGTGGAGTTCGCGATCCGCCGGGGCCTGGCCCGGGAGGGCTGACCCCGACGGGACCGCATCGGTGGGCTGGGTGTGACGTGGTGCGGCGGTATGCCATATGACACGGCCGTATGCCATATGCGATGCGGTATGCGACGACTTCCGTATGTGATCTACAGAAGCGTGTACGCGCTCTACAGCGGCGGGTACGCGTTCGCCATCAACTGCTGGAACTGGGCCGAGAACCAGTGCCCGGACAGCGGGGCGTTCGGCAGCGCGCCAGACATGTTGTTGCCGTTGCGGGCGTTGCCCGTGTACGTCGGGTCGCACATGCGGTCGAAGCCCTTGCCCTCGTCGTTGGCGATGGCCGTGCTGGATCCGTCGGACTCACCCGGCGGCTTCATCCACACATAGGCGTCGATCCCGGTGGCGGGGGCCGCCTGCGGGCGCTCACCGAGGCCGGCTCCGGACTGGTTGCACCAGTTCCCGACCTGGATGCGGCGGTCGTAGCGTCCGCCGTCGACGTACGTGTCCACGCTGGTGGTCGCTCCCGGGCCGGTCGGCCGGGCCGAGCCGCCCCAGCCGTTCCTGGAGGTGTCGATCAGCATGCCGATACCGGAGTTGAAGCCCACGGACACCAACTCGTTGCGGAATGCCTGGGCGTAGGACAGCTCGTCCACGTAGCGGTTCCAGTCGACCCACTTGGACTGGCGCACGGAGACGCCGTTGACGCTGTCGTTGATGGTGAAGTTGTTCTCCTTCAGGGCGCTGTAGTTGGCCGTGTTGGTGATGAAGCCGGCCACGTCGTTCACGGTCGCGCCCTCGGCGTTCGCGGCCTGGTAGAAGAGGTTCGCGGACGGGGCGAAGTTGTCGTCCCAGCCGAGCCAGCCGTGGTGGCCGGCGTCGATGTAGTTGTAGACGTTGGGGATCGCGCCGAGCTTGTTCAGCGCGTAGCCGACGCCCTTCACGTAGTTGCCATTGGCGAGCATGGTGTCGCACTGCGGGGTGGCGGTGGCCTTGCTGCCGGTGTTGGTCACGAGGTTGGGCAGCGAGTCGATCTCGATCGTGGTGACGATCCGCAGCGAGCTGTACTTGCTGTCGGCGAGGATCGCGGCGATCGGATCGATGAACTCGGTCTCGTAGCGGCCGATTTCGGTCGGGCCGAGTTCGCCGTTGGAGGCGAGGGCCGCGCAGTCACGTCCGGGGAGGTCGTAGACGACGAGTTGGACGACCTCTTCGCCGCTGCCCTTCTGGGCGAGTGCCGCGTCGAGGTGGGCGCGCAGCCCCATGCCGCCGCCCACGCCGTTGATGGCGGCGATGCGGTCGAGCCAGACGCCGGTGGGCTGGTTGGAGATGCGGCTGCCTCCGGTCTCGGCGGCGGCCTTCGCCGACCACTCCGGATTCACGTACACCTTGGCGCCCGCGTACGGGTTGTCGACCCGCCCGCTGGGATCGGTGGTGCCGCCGCCTCCCCCGCTGCTGCCGTCGTCGACGTTGCAGGTCACGCCGTCGAGGGTGAAGGTGGTGGGGAGCGCGTTGGTGCCGCTGTAGGTGCCGTTGAAGCCGAAGCTGACCGAACCGCCGGTCGCCAGGCTTCCGTTGTAGGTCTCGTTGGCCGCCGTGACGGCGGTCCCGCTCTGGCTGATCTTCGCGTTCCAGCCGCTGGTGACCTGCTGGTTGCCGGCGTACGACCACTTCAGGGCCCAACTCGACTTGGCGGTCGAGTTGTTGGTGACGGTGACGGCGGCGGTGAAGCCGGTGTCCCACTGGTTCTGCACCTTGTAGTCGACGCTGCAGGGGATCGCGGCGATGCCGGCGTCCGCCGAGGGGGTGGCGGCGACCGCCGTCCCCGAGGCCCCGGCGACGAGCACCAAGGCAGCGAGCAACGCTGTTCTGGTACGGCTCATGAGTGCGGGTTTCCTTGTCTGCCAATGGAGTTGGTTGCGGGTGCTGTGATGTGCGGTGTGCGGGCGCCTATCCGTCGAGGGCGCGCAGATGGTCGCGCAGCCCGGTGCCGTACGCGGTGGGCGTACCGTCGTAGTCGGAGATCAGTGACGGACCGGCGGAACAGTCCCAGGTGTTCCAGGTCCAGCCGAGATACGAGAGCCCGTGGTCGTCGAACCACTTCATGACCTGGTCGACGAACGCGTGGGAGCAGGTGTTCTCGCCGATCTCCCCTGCCACCAGCGGCACTTGGGCCGCGACGGGGGCGAGGGTGGAGTTCCAGCAGCTCTCGTTCGCGCAGGTGTTGAAGTTGTACACGTGGTACGCGGCGACGAGATTGCCGGTCGGATCGGTGGGCTTGTACGTCAGCCACTGGCTGAGGTCGTTCGAGTAGGCGAGCCCGCCGGCCATGATGACGTTCTGGGCGCCGGTGGACCGTACGGCGTCGACGAGATCCTGCATACCGGCGACTTCGTACCCGATGCCGGGGCAGGTGCCGCCGTCCCGCCAGCACTCCCACGCCTGGGTGGTCGTGGAGGTGGCGCGGTCGGGGTAGGGCTCGTTGAACAGGTCGAACGCGACGGCCTGGTCGGCCTTGAACGTGCTGGCGACCGAGGACCAGAACGACGGTGTGTACTGCGCGTCCGGCATCGGCTTCTGGCAGGTGGCGTGCACGTCGGAGCAGCCCGCCGAGTTGCCGGTGTACTGGCCGTAGGTCCAGTGCAGTTCGACGATCGGTGTCATGCCGTGCGCCTCGACCTTCGCCACCAGGTCCTTGACGGCGGCGATGTAGTTGGCGCCCGCGTACTCGGGTTTGATGTTGGAAAGGCCCAGCCAGCACTCCTCGTTGAGCGGGATGCGGACGGTGTTGGCCTTCCAGTCGGCGATCGCCGCGACGGCCGCGTCGTCCACCGGGCCGTCCCAGATGCCGTAGCCCTGCACGCACATGAACTCGCCGCCGGAACGGTTGACGCCGAGCAGACGGCGATTGGTGCCGTCGGCGTCCACGAGCTTGTTCCCGGAGACGTGCAGTGCGGGCGCGGCGGTGCTGGGTGGTGGTGAGGTCGGGGGCGGCGAGGTCGGCGGGGTCGGTTCCGAATCGACGTTGCACGTCGTGCCGTTGAGCTTGAACGCGGTCGGTACGGCGTTGTTTCCGGACCAGTTGGCGATGAATCCGGCGCTGACGCTCGCGCCGGTGCCCAGCGAGCCGTTCCAGCTCTCGTTGGTCGCGGTGACCGTCGTGGCGGACTGGGACCACTTGGCGTTCCAGCCCTGGGTGACCTTCTGGCCGCCGGCGAAGTCGAAGCTCAGGCTCCAACTGCTCACCGGTGCCATGTTGTTGGTGATCCGCACTGAGCCCTGGAAGCCGGTGTCCCACTGGCTGGTGACCGAGTACTCCACCGTGCACGCGGGGGTGGCACCGGACGCCGTGACCACCGGGACGACCATCGCCCCGACGAGGGCGACGGCACCGGTGACGGCTAAAAGCATTGAACGCGGGGGGTGTCGCATGAGCGACTCCTTGCAGCTCGGGCGCGTCGCACGGACGCGTCGACTGACGGAATCGCTCCCACTGGTGTCAAGGAAGGTAGCGCCAAGTGACGGCAAAGGACAGGGGAGTCACAGAGTTTCGCTGACTTTCCCTCAACCTCTTTCGTCGAATCTTTTCGACTCCGTAAGCACCTTGACGGCTACCACCCCCGTCCTCACGATGGGAGCGCTCCCACTGGTTCAAGGCTTGTTGCTGCTCCGCCCCCACCTTCTCCGAGCCGCAAGGAGGAACCAGCACATGCACCCCAGAAGGAGACGCCGTGTGACACGGCGACTGTGGACCGCTGTCGTGGCGGCCCTCGCGCTTCCCCTGTCGATGCTCGCGACCGGCACAACTCCCGCCCAGGCGGCGACGGTTCAGTGCAGCGTGGACTACAAGGCGAACGACTGGGGCTCCGGCTTCACCGCGGATCTGACCCTCACCAACCGGGGTACGGACGCGATCAACGGCTGGACCCTGACGTACGCCTACTCAGGCAACCAGAAGCTCAGCAACGGCTGGAACGGCACCTGGTCCCAGTCCGGCAGCGCGGTCACGGTGACGAACGCGTCGTACAACGGGACGATCGCCGCGGGCGCGGCCGTCTCGACCGGCGCGCAGTTCACCTACAGCGGCACCAACACCGCGCCCACGTCGTTCGCGATCAACGGCACCGCCTGCGTCGGCGCGCACCAGCCGCCGATCACCGTGCTGACCAGCCCGAGCGCGGGCGCGATCTACACACAGGGGGCCGCGGTCCCGCTCGCGGCGACCGCGGCGGCGGCCGACAACGCGACGATCAGCAAGGTGGAGTTCTACGACGACACCACACTGCTCGGCACGGACACGACCTCGCCGTACTCCTTTTCGGCCTCTGGTTTGACCGTGGGCAGTCATTCACTGGTCGCGAAGGCGTACGACAGCCTGGGCGCGTCCGGGGAGTCCACACCGGTCGGTATCACGGTCGCCTCGGGACCCGCGGTCGTCGCATCGCCGAGTCAACTGGGCGTCCAGCAAGGGAAGACGGGCACGTACGCGGTGTCGCTGTCCTCGCAGCCCACGTCCAACGTGACGGTCACGACGGCCCGCGCGAGCGGCAACACGGGGCTGTCCGTCACCGGCGGCGCATCGCTCACGTTCACGCCGTCGAACTGGAACACCGCGCAGACCGTGACCCTCACGGCCGACGCCTCCGGCACCGGTTCGGCGTCCTTCGAGTCGACGGCGACCGGCTTCACCAAGGCGACGGTCACGGTGACGGAGCTGGCGGCGGCGAACGCGTACGACGCCCGCTTCCTGGACCTCTACGGGAAGATCACCAACCCGGCGAACGGCTACTTCTCGCCCCAGGGCATCCCCTACCACTCGGTGGAGACCCTGATCGTCGAGGCGCCCGACCAGGGGCACGAGACCACGTCGGAGGCGTACAGCTACCTGCTGTGGCTGCAGGCGATGTACGGCAAGGTGACGGGCGACTGGTCGAAGTTCAACGGCGCCTGGGACCTCATGGAGAAGTACATGATCCCCACCCACGCCGACCAGCCGACCAACTCCTTCTACAACGCCTCGAAGCCGGCGACGTACGCGCCTGAGCTGGACACTCCGAACGAGTATCCGGCGAAGCTCGACACCTCGGTGTCGGTGGGATCGGATCCGATCGCCGGTGAACTGAAGACCGCATACGGTACGGACGATGTCTACGGTATGCACTGGCTGGAGGACGTCGACAACACCTACGGCTACGGCGACACGCCGGGCGGCGGGTGCGAGGCGGGGCCGACGGCGAGCGGACCGTCGTACATCAACACCTTCCAGCGCGGGCCGCAGGAGTCCGTGTGGGAGACGGTGCCGCAGCCGACCTGCGACGCCTTCAAGTACGGCGGTACGAACGGGTACTTGGACCTCTTCACCGGAGACTCCTCGTACGCGAAGCAGTGGAAGTACACCGACGCCCCCGACGCCGACGCACGGGCCGTGCAGGCCGCGTACTGGGCCGACGTGTGGGCCAAGGAGCAGGGCAAGGGCTCCGACGTCTCCACGACCGTCGGCAAGGCCGCCAAGATGGGCGACTATCTGCGGTATGCGATGTACGACAAGTACTTCAAGAAAATAGGCAACTGCGTCGGGCCGTCCACCTGCCCGGCCGGAACCGGCAAGGACGCCTCGGACTATCTGCTGTCCTGGTACTACGCGTGGGGCGGCGCCAACGACACCAGCGCGGGCTGGGCCTGGCGCATCGGCTCCAGCCACGTCCACGGCGGCTACCAGAACCCGCTGGCCGCCTACGCGTTGAGCTCGTACGCGGACCTGAAGCCCAAGTCCACGACGGGCGCGGCGGATTGGGGCACCTCACTGAGCCGGCAGTTGGAGTTCTACCGCTGGCTGCAGTCGAGCGAGGGCGCCATCGCGGGCGGGGCGACCAACAGTTGGCAGGGCCGGTACGCGAGCCCGCCAGCCGGGACGTCGACCTTCTACGGCATGTACTACGACCAGCAGCCCGTCTACCACGACCCGCCGTCCAACCAGTGGTTCGGCTTCCAGGCGTGGTCGATGGAGCGGGTCGCCGAGTACTACCAGCAGACGGGGAACGCGAGCGCGAAGGCGGTCCTCGACAAGTGGGTGGCGTGGGCACTGTCCAAGACCACGATCAACCCGGACGGCACCTATCTGATCCCCTCCACGCTCCAGTGGTCGGGCCAGCCCGACACCTGGAACGCGTCAAGTCCCGGTGCCAATACGGGACTTCATGTCACCGTCGCCGACTACACCAATGACGTCGGTGTGGCGGCCGCGTACGCCAAGACCCTGACGTACTACGCCGCGAAGTCCGGCGACGCGACGGCGAAGACGACCGCGAAGGCCCTGCTCGACGGCATGTGGAACAACTACCAGGACAGCCTGGGCATCGCCGTCCCGGAGACCCGCGCGGACTACAACCGCTTCGACGACAGCGTGTACGTCCCGAGCGGCTGGACCGGCACGATGCCGAACGGGGACGCGATCAACTCGTCTTCCACGTTCGCGTCGTTGAGGTCCTTCTACAAGAACGACCCGGCGTGGTCGAAGATCCAGAGCTATCTGGCGGGCGGGGCCGCGCCTGTCTTCACCTATCACCGGTTCTGGGCTCAGGCGGATGTCGCCCTGGCCATGGGTTCGTATGCGGAGCTTCTCGAATAGTCCCCCGCGAGGCGCTCCGCGGGTTGGGCGGTGGTTTTAGTGCGGGCCCGCTGTAGCTGGGTGCGCAGTTCCCCGCGCCCCTGAAAAGGGCGTTGTAAGCCGCCTGTGCTCCCTCGGAACCGCTTCGAAGCTTCGTGTGCGAGGCCCCGTCACCTGACGGCGGGGCCAACTGCCGGGCGACCCCCACCCGCACTGGGGGTCGCCCGGTGCTCGTGCCTTTTCCCTCTTCTCTTCACGAGAGGACCCCTCGTGCGAAGAACCCGCATTCTCATGGCAGTTGTGGCGCTTGCCGCCGGTCTGCTGGCCGGCAGTCCGTCCGCCCTTGCCGCGAACGCGTCGAAGGCGACGCTCGCGGCCGACACGTACACCTGGCACAACGCCCGTATCGACGGCGGTGGCTTCGTGCCGGGCATCGTGTTCAACCGGACCGAGAAGAACCTCGCCTATGCCCGTACCGACATCGGCGGCGCCTATCGCTGGCAGGAGTCGACGAAGACGTGGACGCCGTTGCTGGACTCGGTCGGGTGGGACGAGTGGGGGCACACCGGTGTGGTGAGCCTCGCGTCCGACTCGGTCGATCCGGACAAGGTGTACGCGGCTGTCGGTACGTACACCAACAGTTGGGATCCGACGAACGGGGCCGTGCTCAGGTCGGCCGACCGGGGCACGAGTTGGCAGAAGACGGATCTGCCGTTCAAGCTCGGCGGGAACATGCCGGGGCGCGGTATGGGTGAGCGGCTGGCCGTCGATCCGAACAAGGACAGCGTGCTGTATCTGGGCGCGCCCAGCGGGAAGGGGCTGTGGCGGTCCACGGACTCCGGGGTCACCTGGTCGCAGGTGACGAACTTCCCGAATGTCGGCAACTATGTGCAGGATCCCAGCGACACCAGCGGCTACGCGAGCGACAACCAGGGCGTCGCCTGGGTCACCTTCGACGAGTCGACGGGCACGTCCGGCAGCGCCACGAAGACCATCTACGTCGGGGTCGCCGACCAGGCCAATGCCGTGTACCGGTCGACGGACGCGGGCGCGACGTGGAGCCGGGTGGCCGGGCAGCCGACCGGTTATCTGGCGCACAAGGGTGTGCTGGATGCGGTCAACGGTTATCTGTACATCGCATACAGCGACAAGGGTGGCCCGTACGACGGCGGCAAGGGCCAGTTGTGGCGGTACGCGACGGCGACCGGCGCCTGGACGAACATCAGTCCGGTCGCGGACGCCGACACCTACTTCGGCTACAGCGGGCTGACCGTCGACCGGCAGCATCCGGGCACCGTGATGGCGACGGCGTACAGCTCATGGTGGCCGGACACGCAGATCCTCCGCTCGACGGACAGCGGCGGCACCTGGACAAAGGCCTGGGACTACACGTCGTATCCGAACCGTTCGGACCGCTACACCATGGACGTGTCGTCCGTGCCCTGGCTGTCCTTCGGCGCGAATCCGTCGCCGCCCGAACAGAGCCCGAAACTCGGCTGGATGACCGAGTCGCTGGAGATCGACCCGTTCGATTCGAATCGGATGATGTACGGGACGGGTGCGACGCTCTACGGCACGGAGAACCTCACGAACTGGGACAGCGGCGGCCAGTTCACGGTGAAGCCGATGGTGCGGGGGCTGGAGGAGACGGCCGTCAACGACCTCGCCGCTCCCCCGTCCGGCGGCGCCCAACTCCTCAGCGCGCTGGGCGACATCGGCGGATTCCGGCACACCGATCTGACCAACGTCCCCGCGATGATGTTCACTTCGCCGACCTTCACGACGACCACGAGTCTGGACTTCGCGGAGAGCAACCCGAACACGGTGGTGCGCGTGGGAGATCTGGATTCGGGGCCGCACATCGCGTTCTCGACGGACAACGGCGCCAACTGGTTCGCGGGGAGCGACCCTTCGGGCGTGAGCGGGGGCGGGACGGTGGCCGCCGCGGCCGACGGGAGCCGGTTCGTGTGGAGTCCGGCGGGTGCGGGGGTGCAGTACACGACCGGGTTCGGTTCGTCCTGGTCGGCGTCGAGCGGTATTCCGGCGGGGGCGGTCCTGGAGTCGGACCGGGTCGACGCGAAGACCTTCTACGGTTTCAAGTCCGGGAAGTTCTACGTCAGTTCGGACGGCGGGGCGACCTTCACCGCGTCCTCGGCGACCGGGCTGCCCAGTGGTGACAGCGTGCGCTTCAAGGCGCTGCCCGGTACGAAGGGGGACGTCTGGCTGGCGGGTGGGGCGAGCGACGGGGCGTACGGGCTGTGGCACTCCACGGACGGCGGCGCCACCTTCACCAAGCTCGCGAACGTCGACCAGGCCGACACCATCGGCTTCGGCAAGGCGGCGACGGGTGCCTCGTACCAGACGCTCTACACCAGTGCGAAGATCGGCGGCGTCCGCGGCATCTTCCGCTCGATCGACAAGGGCGCGACCTGGACCCGGATCAACGACGATGCCCACCAGTGGGGTTGGACCGGAGCGGCGATCACCGGTGACCCTCGGGTGTACGGGCGGGTGTACGTGTCGACGAACGGTCGCGGGATCGTCTACGGCGACTCCTCCGACGCCGGTGACGGAGGCGGTGGCGGCGGTACCGATCCGACGCCGACCGGCGCCTGTTCGGTCTCGTACCGGATCACGAACCAGTGGACGGACGGCTTCCAGGCGGATGTCCAGGTCACCAACACCGGCTCAACCACCTGGAACGGCTGGTCACTTGGTTGGTCCTTCGCGGACGGTCAGCGGATCGGCCAACTGTGGAACGCCGACTACACCCAGTCGGGCGCGACGGTGACGGCGAAGAACGTGAGCTGGAACGGCACGGTGGCGGCGGGTTCGTCGGTGGGGTTCGGGTTCACGGGGAGTTGGTCGGGGGTGAACACGAAGCCGGGCGGGTTCAAGGTGGGCGATCAGAACTGCACGGTGAGTTGAGCAGAGGGCAGTGGTCTGAGCAGGGGCGCGTGCCCTATCGCACGCGCCCTCCACTTCAACATCACAAATCAGTTACCTCTTCTTCACGTGTCTCACGCCACCCTCATTTCGGGCGTTAAGTTCAACCCCCAACTAATCGCCAGGGGGACCCCATATGTCGTACCAGCCGCCACCGCCGCCCATGCCGCCCTCGTACGGCCCCGCGCCGACACCGCCGGCGCCGGCCGGTCCGAAATGGGCCCGCAAGCACGTGGCCATCCCTGCCGCCGCCGCCCTCTTCGCGCTCGGCGCGGTGATCGGGGCCGCGGGCAGCGGCGGCGGTGACAGCAGCAACACGAGTGCCGAGCCGGCCGCGACGAAGACGGTCACCGCGGCTCCCCAGGCCGCCAAGGTCGACAAGGCCGAGCCCGCGCCCACGGTAACTGTCACCGCCACCGTCTCGGTCACGAAGACCGCGAAGGCCAAGGCGACGAAGGCCGCGACGAGCAGCGACGAGGCCCCTTCGGGCAAGGCTCTCTTCAAGGTGTGGGGCAGCGCGCCCTCCGGTGTCGACATCACCTACGGCAGCGACGGCACCAACCTTCAGGGCAAGGGCCTGCCCATGACGAAGACCCTGACCGTGAACAGTGACGCCCTGTACTACCAGGTCACCGCCCAGCTCCAGGGCGGCGGGAACATCCACTGCTCCATCACCATCGACGGCAGGACCAAGTCCGGTCAGGCGCAGGGCGGTTACAACATCTGCTCGGCCCAACTGAACTCCGACTTCAGTGGCGGGTTCAGCTGAGCCGGCCGCTTCCCCTCAGGAGCTACGGCGTGTAGACGGTCGGCCGGGGTGCCGTCGCCATCCCGTCGCCGATGTAGAAGCTCGGGTGGGGCGGTTGGTTGTATGCGGTGTTCTGCCAGGCCAGGGCGGTGCGGTACTGGGTGTCGTGGAGCAGGGTGGTGATCCTGGTGGTCGTCTCGTACGGCGTGGAGTAGATCCGTAGCGCCGTGTTGTCCGTGGTGGGCCAGACGACCTCCTCCCGCCAGTCGCCAAGGATGTCCCCGGAGAGGGTCGGGGTCGCCTTGGTGCTGTTGTTGGAGTGGACGTCGGCGCCGGTCAGCAGGCGGGTGTCGGCGGTCGTGCCGTACTTGTCGATGTGGGTGGCGTCGAGGAGTTCGCGGACCGGGTCGCCGTCCCACCAGGACAGGAAGTTGATGCTGGAGGGCTTGCGGGTCGACACCACCGTGCCCTTGGGGTCACGGACGCCGCTCTCCGACGCCGACCAGGACTCGGCGCCCGCGCTGCCCGCCCAGATGTCCCCGGAGACACCCCGGCCGTTGTCGCCGTTGGCGGGTGTGGACCAGATGATCGCGCCGGTCTTCGCGTCCGCCATCCACGAGGACGGTTTCGAGGAGTCCTCGTCGACCTTGAACTCCTCCAGGCCCGGGCGGGACGGGTCGAGGTCGCCGACATGCATGGCGTCGCCGTGGCCGTTCTTGGTGGTCCACAGGCCCGAGCCGTTGTCGTCGACGGCCATCGAGCCGTACACGATCTCGTCCTTGCCGTCTTCGTCGACGTCCGCGACCGCCAACTGGTGGTTGCCCTGGGCGTCGTAGCCCTTGCCGGTGTTGGTCGAGGAGTTGGTGTCGAAGGTCCAGCGGCGGGTGAAGGCGCCGCCGCGCCAGTCCCAGGCGGCGATCACCGTGCGCGTGTAGTAGCCGCGCGCCATGATCAGGGAGGGGCGGCTGCCGTCCAAGTAGGCGGTTCCGGCGAGGAATCGGTCGACGCGGTTGCCGTAGGAGTCGCCCCAGGAGGAGACCGTGCCGCGCGCCGGGACGTAGTCGACGGTGCCCATCGCCGCCCCGGTGAGGCCGTTGAACATGGTCAGGTACTCGGGGCCCGACAGCACATAGCCGCTCGAATTGCGGTAGTCCGCCGTCGAGTTGCCGATGACCGTGCCGGTTCCGTCGACCGTGGCGTCGGCCGTCTTCATGGCGACCTCGGCCTTGCCGTCGCCGTCGTAGTCGTACACCTGGAACTGTGTGTAGTGCGCGCCGGAGCGGATGTTGCGGCCCAGGTCGATGCGCCACAGACGGGTGCCGTCGAGTTTGACGCCGTCGAGGATCGTGTTTCCGGTGTAGCCGGACTGGGAGTTGTCCTTGGCGTTCGTGGGCTGCCACTTGAGGACGAAGTCGAGCCGGCCGTCGCCGTCGAGGTCGCCCACGGAGGCGTCGTTGGCTTCGTAGGTGTACGCCACACCGTCGGGGGTCGTGCCGCCGGCGGGCGGGGTGATCGGGACGTCCTTGTAGCCGGTGCGGAACTGGACGGCGTGGACCGAGTCGGCCTGTTCGGCGCCGCCGACGATCGCGCGGACCGTGTAGTCGGCCTGGGCGGGCGCGCCGGCGTGGAAGTAGTCGGTGGAGCCGGTGATCGGGGTCGCGTTGACCTTCGTACCGGCACGGTAGACGTTGAAGGAGACGGTGTCGGGGTCGGTGCCGAGCCAGCGCCAACTGACCAGGTTGCCGCTGTCCGTGTGGACGCTGACGACGCCGCGGTCGAGGGCCTCGACCTGGCGGGCGGTGGCGGCCTGGGCGGTGCCGCCGGTGGTGAGTCCGGCGAGGACCAGGGCTGCGGCGGCGGTCAGCGCGGCGAGTACGGCGCTTCGTCTGTGGTACCGGTGCGGCGGGTGCACGTGCGGGTGCGGGTGGCTCACGGGAGGTACCTCCTGAGCGGACGGACGGGTTCTGGAGCCTCAGTCGCCGCTGTCCGTGAGCAAGTTGCCGTATCTTTCGGCCAGTTCGGCGACCGTGCGGGTGATGCGGTCGCGCAGCTCGGGCGGAGACAGGACCTCGATGTCGGTGCCGAGGCGCAGGAACTCGCCGAGCGCGTGGTCGACGGACTCGATGGGGACCGACATCAGGGTCCAGCCGTCCCGCTCCGGCTCTCCGCCGAGGGCGACCGCTCGGGCGAGGGTCGCGCCGGGGGCCAGCCGGACCACCGCCTCGCCCCGGTACAGGCGGTCGTGGAAGTCGCGTTGGTGGGCGGTCCAGTACGCGGCCAGGTCGAAGCCGTCCGGCCGGGTGAACTCGTCGTCGGAGGCGGTGAGTTCGAGGATCTGGTCGACACGGTAGGTACGCGGTCCGGGACCGGCGACGACATACCAGCGGCCCGCCTTCAGCACGAGGCCGTACGGCTCCAGTCGGCGCTCCACGTCGGTGGGCTCGCGCCAGCGGCGGTAGATGGCATACAGAACACGGTTGTTCCATACGGCGTCGGCGACTGTATGCAAAAACCGGGTGTCGTCGGCATCCGCGTACCAGCCCGGCGCGTCCAGGTGGAACCGGTCGCTGATGCGGTCCGCGTGCCCGCGCAGCTCGGCCGGCAGGGCGGCGCGCACCTTCAGCCGGGCGGCGGCCAGGAACGGGCCGAGACCCAGTTCGGCGGCCGGCCCCGGTACGCCCGCGAGGAACAGGGCCTCGGCCTCGTCCCTGGTGAGGCCGGTCAGGCGGGTGCGGTAGCCGCCGAGCAGCCGGTAGCCGCCGGCGTGGCCCGCGTCGCCGTAGAGCGGGACACCCGCCGCGCTCAGCGCCTCGACGTCCCGGTAGACGGTGCGGACCGAGACCTCCAGCGCCTCGGCGAGTTCCGCGGCCGTCATCCGGTCGCGGGTCTGGAGCAGCAGGAGGATCGAGACGAGCCGGCTGGACTTCACTGACACAGGATGTCAGTGAAGCGGGCCTAGCGTCCTGTCATGCCCTTCACGGAGAAACTGCTGACCGTGCCACCACCGATCGTGGTGGCCGGGCGGCACATCAAGCGCTACCACGTCACGGCCGACCCGACCGGGATCGCACCCGAGGTGGAGGAGGCGGCGTACGCGATCCTGCCGAAGCTGCTGCCGGAGCCGGACGGTACTCCCCCGGCCACCTTCGTCGTGCTGCACCGGGGCGGTGACGACGGCGCCTATCTCAACGCCTACAGCTGGGTGTGGGACAACGTTCTGCACTTCCGGGGTGCGTCGGCGGGCCAGCCCGTGCTCGGCTGCCCGGACCGCGACCCGACGCACTTCGTCACTCCCGACCTGCCGTGGATCGGCTGTGTCTGGGAGCTGCCGCCGATCCTGCACGAACGGGACGCCTGGGTACGGCATCTGCTCGCGCCCGAAGTGCCGGACCTGGACGCCTACTTGACCGACTCCCTGACCGACGCGACCACTGGAGACCGCTCATGAGCAGCCCGCGCGACTTCGACTTCTTCCACGGCGAGTGGGAGGTCGCCCACCGTCAGCGCACCGACTTCCTCCAACCCGACAGTGAATGGGTGGAGTTCACGGGGGTCAGTCGGTGCTGGCCGCTCTTCGACGGGGACGCGAACGTCGACGAGATCGACCTGCCGTATCTGGGGTCGAAGGGGCTGACCCTGCGGCTCTTCGACCGGGAGACCGAACAGTGGTCGCTGAACTGGTCGTCGAGCCGCAGCGGGAAGCTGTTCCCGCCGGTGACGGGGCGGTTCGAGGACGGCCGGGGCGCGTTCCACGGCGACGACACCCACGACGGGAAGGATGTGCGGGTGCGGTTCGTGTGGTCGGGGATCAGCGGGACCGGTGCCCGCTGGGAGCAGGCGTTCTCGGTGGACGGCGGGGAGACGTGGGTGACCAACTGGACGATGGAGTTCACCCGGACGTCTTCCGGAACGCCGTCAGGGTGAACTCCGGGTCGGGGCGCGGGACTTCCTGATCCGGCAGTTCCCGCAGACGGGCCGCGAACCCCTCGGTCTGCGGGTCGCCGGGGGTGAGCATGGTGAACCAGCCGCGCCGCAGGTCCGCGATGGTGCTCCGGGGACTGCGCCCCTGGCCGTGTCCCCGGAAGCGGCCCCAGCCGGCCGGGTGGAGGCCGAACTCGGCGGCGTACGCGCGGACTTGGTCGGAGCGGTCTTGGGCGGGGCGACGTAAACGGGACGCGAGGACTGTGTCGATGTCGCTGCCGACGTCGTGGGCGGCGGCCTTGTCGACCGTCGTGACGTACACCCCGCCCGGTCGCAGGACCCGTGCGCACTCGGTGATGATCGCCCGGACGTCCTCCGGGCCGTCCGCCAGGTGCAGCAGCCAGACGGTGGTGACGGCGTCGAACACCCCGTCGGGGAACGGGAGTCGGCGGCTGTCGGCGAGGAGTATCGCGCCGGGCAGCCGGGTCGCCGCCGTGCGGGTCATGGCGGGGGCGGCGTCCAGGCCCGTGACCCGCAGCCCGGGGCGGCCGGCGGTCAGGCGGCGGGTGACGATGCCGGTGCCGCAGGCCACGTCCAGCAGGCTTCGAGCCTGCCCGGGGACGAGACCGAGTACGGCTTCGGCAGCGGCGGCGGCGCGGGGCTCGCCGCCGCGGGTGGCGTCGTAGGCGTCGGCTTCCTTGTCGTAGTCGAGCACGCGGTGGTGTCCCGTCGTCCTGGCGTCCCGTCCCTCCTTCGTGTCCGGTCAGTCCGCTCCGTGCCCCGGGGCCAAGTCCTCGACTCTGCGGGCGAGTTGGAAGTCCAGCTCGGTGATCGCGCCGCCGACGCTGTGGGTGTTCACGGTGAGGGAGACGGTGTTGTAGCCGAGGGTGAGGTCGGAGTGGTGGTCGAGTTCCTCCTGGACCTGGGCGATGTGGACGACCATCGCGGTGGCCGCGAAGTGGGAGCCGAGCCGGTAGGTGCGGGTGAGGCGGTCGGCGTCGGCGGACCAGCCGGAAAGTTCCGCGAGGCGGTCCTCGATCTCCTTCTGCGCGAGCGGTACGACGGGCATGGCCTCGCTCCTTCGTCGGGATCGGTCTCTCTTCAGCGTGCCACAGGTGGCTGGCTGCGTCCCTGGTCAGACGGGTGCCCGGAGGTCAGCGCCGTACGCATTCGGCCGCGAGGTCGTCGGCGAGGGCGGCGATCGTGGCGCGGCCCTCGACGCCCCGCACCCACTGGTGCGGCAGGCCGTGGTCGCCGTGCCGGGCGCCGAGGAGGTTGCCGCAGATGGAGCCGGTGGAGTCGCTGTCGCCGGAGTGGTTGACGGCGAGGAGCAGCGCGGCCTTCACGTCGGGTTCCACCAGTGCGCTGTAGACGCCGATGGCGAGGGCCTCCTCGGCGACCCAGCCCGCGCCGAGGGATTCGACCTTCTCGGCGGTGGGCGAGCCCTCGGCGGCCAGGTCGAGGGCCTGGTGGAGGGCGGCGGAGGTCTCCTCGTGGCCGGGGTGGCGCTCCAGGAGCCGTAGCGCGCGCAGGACCGAGCCCTCCAGGGAGTCCCCGGCGACCAGGTGCGCCACGATGGCGGCGAGGGCGCCCGCCGCGTAGTAGCCGGTGGGGTGGCCGTGGGTGATCTGCGCGCCTGCGGCCGCCGTGGCGAAGGCCCGGTCGGCCGTGGTGCCCAGGCCGAACGGGGCCGAGCGCATCACCGTGCCGCAGCCCTTGGAGTCGGGGTTGACGGGTCCAGGCCGGCCGTCGAGTACCAGCCACGGGTCCGGCGCGTGGGCCTGCGCTACTCCGGACAGGCAGGCGTTGCCGGGGGCGCGACGGGCGTACAGCCAGGGCTCGGCCAGCAGACCGGCCGTGACGCCCTCGCCCGGTGCGGGCTTCGACTGGGTTTCCAGCCATCGTTCGTACGCCCGGAGCAGCAGGACGGGCCAGGCGCCGCCGATGCCCTTCTCCCGTTCGCGCGCGTGGGCCGCGATGAGGGCCTCGACGGTGAACAGGGTCATCTGGGTGTCGTCGCTGATCAGGCCCCGCGCTCCGTGCGCGCCGGGAACATATCCGGTGACCCCGCGCGGGCCGTGGCTCGCGCGGATGCGGTCGAGGGAGGCGAACTCGATCGGGTAGCCGAGGGCGTCGCCGACCGCCCCGCCGAGGAGGCAGCCCCGGACTCTGGCCCGGTACACCGCAGTGGCCTCCCCGGACGGGTTCCTCAATTCGTTCACGTGTGCGCTCCTTCGACTACGGTCGTCCGTATGACCATTGTCGCGAGCGGCACCACCGCCTCCGCCGACACCCCTGCCGGCAAGGGTGTCGGCCCCCTGCTGCGTGCGTGGCGGGAGCGGCGGCGGGTCAGCCAACTGGAGCTGGCGTCGCGGGCCGACTCCTCGGCCCGGCACATCAGCTTCGTCGAGACGGGTCGGTCCCGGCCGAGCGAGGAGATGGTGCTCCGGCTGGCCGAGCACCTGGACGTGCCGGTGCGGGAGCGCAACTCCCTCCTCCTGGCGGCCGGTTACGCCCCGCGCTATCCCGAGACCCCGCTGGACGACCCGGCGTTGGGCGCGTTGCGCGAGGGTCTGGAGCGGCTGATCCGGTGCTACGAGCCGTATCCCGCGCTGGTGGTCGACGCGAGGTACGACGTGGTCGCGGCGAACCAGGGCATCACCATGCTGCTGGACGGCGTACCGGAGTCCCTCCTCCAACCGCCGCTCAACGCCATGCGGTTGACGCTGCACCCCGACGGGATGGCGCCGCGCATCCGCAACCTCGGTGAGTGGCGCGGGCATCTCCTCGCGCAGATGGAGCGGCAGATCGCCCTGCACCGCTCCGAGGCGCTGCGGAAGCTGTACGAGGAGGTCGCCGCGTATCCGGTGCCGGAGGCGGCCGACGACGGGGACGAACCAGCCGGTTCCGTACCGTATTTCGCGCTGCCGATGCGGATCGAGCACGCGGGCCGGGTGCTGTCGTTCGTGTCCTCGATCTCGACGTTCAACACTCCGATGGACGTGACGGTCTCGGAACTGGCCATCGAGACGTTCCTTCCGGCCGACCCGGCGACGGCCAAGTACCTTCACACGCTGGGACGCTGACGGATGATCACCTCCAAACCGCTGAGAGAGTGGCCGGAACATGGCACACTTCCCCCAGACTTCGGCGCGTGGGGAGGCGTGGCGTGAGTGAGCGGCGGCCCGCGCCCACTGTGGGTCAAGTGGTGCTCGGCAGAAGGCTGCAGGAGCTGCGTGAGGCGGCCGGCGTCAAGCGTGAGGAGGCCGCGCAGGCTCTGCGGGTGGCTCCGGCGACGGTACGGCGCATGGAGATGGCCGAGGTCGCGCTGAAGGTGCCGTACGTACAGGTGCTGTTGGCCCTGTACGGGGTGGCCGACGAGGAGGCCGACTCGTTCGTCACGCTCACCGAGGAGGCGAACCAGCCGGGTTGGTGGCAGCGGTTCCACGATGTGCTGCCGGAGTGGTTCAGCCTGTATGTGAGCCTGGAGGGCGCGGCCGGGCTGATCCGCTCGTACGAACCGCACTTCGTGCCCGGCCTGTTGCAGACCGAGGCGTACGCGCGTGCCGTGCTGGAGGCCGGGACGATCGGGCAGGCCGGCCCGGAGACCATCGAGCGGCATGTGTCCCTGCGGATGGCGCGTCAGGGGCTGTTGGAGCGGGACAGTCCGCCGCATCTGTGGGTGATCATGGACGAGACGGTGCTGCGCCGCCCGGTGAGCATCCATGGCGAGGTGATGCGCGAACAGCTCGACAGACTCCTGGAGTTCACCGAGCGCGACCGGGTCACGCTCCAGGTCGCCGAGTTCGAGAACGGCCCGCACCCGGGGACGTACGCCCCGTTCTCGCTGTTCCGTTTCGCCGAACCGGAGCTGCCCGACATGGTGTTCACCGAGTATCTGACCGGCGCTCTGTATCTGGACTCCCGTACGGAGGTCTCCGCGCACCTGGAGGTCCTCGACCACATGACGGCGCACGCCGCGTCCGCACAGCGCACCAAGAAGATCCTGCGGGACTATCGCGACACCTTCTGAGCACGGCCCGGCACCACCGACCCGAACTCCCAAGGAGACGACACCGCATGACCGGATCCGAAGCCGCGCCCACCCGTATCGACACCAGCCGGCCGCACCCGGCGCGGGTGTACGACTGGTGGCTCGGCGGC
The DNA here is from genome assembly GCF_040605995.1 of Streptomyces sp. NPDC005492. Lineage (NCBI taxonomy): Bacteria > Bacillati > Actinomycetota > Actinomycetes > Kitasatosporales > Streptomycetaceae > Streptomyces > Streptomyces sp. NPDC005492. The sequence continues at coordinate 18,850 of NZ_JBEXDX010000063.1, read as the reverse complement.
AAGGACAACTACCCGGTGGACGAGGAGCTGGCGCGCCGCATCCTCGCCGCGGACGGCACGGCGGTGCGCGGGGCGCGAGCCAACCGCCGGTTCATGCACCGGGCGACGCGTACCGCCGCCGAGGCCGGGATACGCCAGTTCCTGGACGTCGGCACCGGCATCCCCACCGAGCCCAATCTGCACCAGGTGGCGCAGAGCGTCGCCCCGGACGCCAGGGTGGTGTACGCGGACAAGGACCCGATCGTGCTGCGGCACGCGGAGGCACTGCTGCACGGCTCGGCCGAGGGCGGCACCGAGTACGTGCACGCCGACGTCCGCGACCCGGACACGATCCTGCGGCTGGCCGGCGAGACCCTCGACTTCACGCAGCCGGTCGCGCTGTCGCTGGTCGCGCTCACCCACTATCTGGACGACGACACCGACGGCGACGACGTGTACGGCCTGGTCAAGCGGTACGTCGACATCCTCGTCCCGGGCAGCTACCTGGTGATGTCGCAGGTCACCGCCGATCTCAGCCCCAAGGGCGTGGAGCAGGCCGCCGAGCACTTCCGGCGCAGCGGCACCCCGTTCCATCCGCGCACGCTGGCCGAGTTCTCGCGCTTCTTCGACGGTCTCGAGCTGCTCGGCCCGGGCGTCATCTCGGTCTACGGCTGGCGGCCCGAGGCGGAGGACGTGGCCGCCCAGGCGGAGGGCATCGTGCCGGTCTACGGCGGTGTCGCCCGCAAGGCCTGACCCGTACGCCCGCGGGCGCTGACCCGTACGGCTGCGGTGAACGGGTGTACTCCCCTGCCCCGCCCTAGGTTCGACACCACGGGCGAGCAAGGGAGCGCAGGTGACTCAGACGCGGACACCGCCCACCGAGCCGGGAGCGGCGCTGCTGCGGGCCGGACGGTTCTTCCGACCGGGCACCGCGGCGCCCGACCTGCACAGCATCGGGCTGGCGGGCGGCCGGGAGGCGGACGCCTTCTACCGGGACCGCTGGAGCCACGACAAGGTCGTGAACTCCACGCACGGTGTGAACTGCACGGGTTCCTGCCGGTGGAAGGTGTATGTCAAGGACGGCATCATCACCTGGGAGACCCAGCAGACGGACTATCCGTCGGTGGGCCCGGACCGCCCGGAGTACGAGCCCCGCGGCTGCCCGCGCGGTGCCGCCTTCTCCTGGTACACGTACTCCCCGACCCGGGTGCGGTATCCCTACGTCCGGGGTGTGCTGCTGGAGATGTACCGCGAGGCGAAAAACCGTATACAGGATCCTGTAGCCGCCTGGGCCGACATCCAGAACGACCCCGAGCGCCGCAGCCGCTACCAGCGGGCACGCGGCAAGGGCGGACTGGTCCGGGCGAGCTGGGACGAGGCGGTCGAGATCGTCGCCGCCGCGCACGTCCACACGATCAAGACCTACGGCCCGGACCGCATCGCCGGTTTCTCCCCCATCCCGGCGATGTCGATGGTGTCGCACGCGGCGGGCGCGCGCTTCCACTCGCTGATCGGCGCCCCGATGCTGTCGTTCTACGACTGGTACGCGGACCTTCCCGTGGCCTCCCCGCAGGTGTTCGGCGACCAGACCGACGTGCCGGAGTCGGGCGACTGGTGGGACGCCGCGTATCTGATGATGTGGGGCTCCAACGTCCCGGTGACCCGCACGCCGGACGCGCACTGGATGGCGGAGGCCCGCTACCGGGGGCAGAAGGTCGTGGTCGTCGCCCCCGACTACGCGGACAACGCCAAGTTCGCCGACGAGTGGCTGCATCCGCACCCCGGCACGGACGGCGCGCTGGCCCTGGCGATGGGGCATGTGATCCTCAAGGAGTTCTTCGTCGACCGCGAGACGCCGTTCTTCACGGACTACGTACGGCAGTTCACCGACCTGCCGTTCCTGGTGACCCTCACGGAACGCGACGGCGCGTACGTGCCGGGGAAGTTCCTGCGCGCTTCCGACCTCGGTCAGTCCGACGAGGGCGCCGACTGGAAGACGCTGGTCCTGGACACGGTGACGGGCCGCGCGGTCGCCCCGAACGGCTCCCTTGGCTTCCGCTGGACCGAGTCGGGCAAGGGCAGGTGGAACCTCGAACTCGGTGATGTGAAACCGCAGTTGAGCCTGTACGGCAGCGAGGTCTCGGCGGGCGTGGAGGTGCTCCTGCCGAGGTTCGACACCGAGGGCGGGGAGGACGGTCAGGGGCGCGGCGAGGTCCTGAGCCGGGGTGTCCCCGCGACCCGGCTCGGCGGCCCCGACGGCCCTCTCGTGACGACCGTCCACGATCTGCTGCTGGCCCAGTACGGCGTGTTCCGGCACGGTCTCCCGGGCGCCTGGCCCGCCTCCTACGACGACGCGCGCACCCCGGGCACACCCGCCTGGCAGGAGGCGCACACCTCGGTCCCGGCCGCCAAGTGCGTGAAGATCGCGAGGGAGTTCGCGCGGACGGCGGAGCGGTCCAAGGGCCGCTGCATGATCCTGATGGGCGCCGGCACCAACCACTGGTTCCACTCGGAGACCATCTACCGCGCGTTCCTCGCCCTCCTCCAACTGACCGGCTGCCAGGGCCGCAATGGCGGCGGCTGGGCGCACTACGTCGGCCAGGAGAAGTGCCGCCCCTCGACCGGCTGGGCGACGTTGGCCGCCGCCTCCGACTGGTCCCGCCCACCACGGCAGATGATCGGCACCGCCTACTGGTTCCTCAACACCGACCAGTGGCGCTACGACCGGTTCGCCGCCGACGTCCTCGCCTCGCCGCTCGGCGAGGGCCGGTTCACGGGGATGACGGGCGCCGACTGCCTCGCCCTGTCGGCGCGCACGGGATGGATGCCCTCGTATCCGACCTTCGACCGCAACCCCCTGGACCTGGGCGAGGCCTTCGGCGACCCGGTGGCCAAGGCCGTCTCCCAACTCCGGTCCGGGGACCTGAAGTTCGCGTGCGAGGACCCGGACGCGCCGGAGAACTGGCCGCGGGTGCTGACCCTGTGGCGGGCCAATCTGCTGGGCTCCTCGGCGAAGGGCGCCGAGTACTTCACCAAGCATCTCCTGGGCACCCACTCGTCGTTGCGGGCCGAGGAAGCGCCCGAGGGCGTACGGCCGCGGGACGTGACCTGGCGCGAGGAGGCGCCGGAGGGGAAGCTCGACCTGCTGCTGTCGCTGGACTTCCGGCAGACCTCCTCGACGCTGCTGTCGGACGTGGTGCTGCCCGCCGCGACCTGGTACGAGAAGCACGACCTGTCCAGCACGGACATGCATCCCTACGTCCACTCGTTCACGCCGGCGGTGGATCCGCCGTGGCAGGCGCGGACCGACTTCGACACGTTCAAGGCGCTGGCCGAGCGGCTGAGCGAGCTGGCCGTGGACCACCTGGGCGTGCGCAAGGACCTGGTGGCGACCCCGCTCCAGCACGACACGCCGGGTGAGGTCGCCCAGCCGGGCGGGGTCGTCCTGGACTGGCGGCGCGGGGAGTGCGAACCCGTACCCGGGAAGACCATGCCGACGCTCACGCTCGTGGAGCGGGACTACACGGCGATCGGCGCCAAGTTCGCCGCGCTGGGTCCGCTGGTGGAGCGACTCGGGCTGCCCGCCAAGGGGATCACGCTCCACCCGGACCAGGAGGTCGCGCAGCTAAGGGAGTTGAACGGCAGCGGCTACCAGGGGCGCCCCTCCCTCGACACGGCGGTGAAGGCCGCCAACACCATCCTCGCGCTGTCGGGGACCACCAACGGCCGCCTGGCCGTTCAGGGGTTCCGCACTCTGGAGGCGCGCACCGGCCGGGAGTTGGCCCACCTGGCCGCCGAACACGAGGGCAAGCGCGTCACGTATCCCGACACTCAGGCGGCCCCGGTGCCGGTGATCACCTCGCCGGAGTGGTCGGGCAGCGAGACCGGCGGCCGGCGCTACACGGCGTTCACGCAGAACACCGAGCAGCTCAAGCCGTGGCACACGCTCACCGGGCGCCAGCACTTCTTCCTGGACCACGACTGGATCCACGAACTGGGCGAGGCGCTGCCGGTGTACCGGCCACCGCTCGACATGCACCGGCTGTTCGGCGAACCAGCTCTCGGACCGGACGGACAACGGGAAGTGACGGTCCGTTATCTCACCCCGCACAACAAGTGGTCGATCCACTCCGAGTACCAGGACAACCTGTTCATGCTGGCCCTGTCCCGGGGCGGCCAGAACATCTGGATGTCGCCGCAGGACGCGGACGCGATCGGCGTGGTCGACAACGACTGGGTCGAGGCGGTCAACCGCAACGGCGTGGTGGTGGCCCGCGCGGTCGTCTCGCACCGGATGCCGGCCGGCACGGTCTACATGCACCACGCGCAGGAGCGCACGGTCAACGTCCCGGTGACGGAGTCCACCGGACAACGCGGCGGCATCCACAACTCGCTGACCCGGCTCATCCTCAAACCGTCCCATCTCATCGGCGGCTACGCCCAGTTGTCGTGGGCCTTCAACTACCTGGGCCCGACGGGCAACCAGCGTGACGAGGTGACGGTCGTCCGCCGCCGTAGCAGCCAGGAGGTCGAGTACTGATGCGTCCGATGGCCCAGATCGCCATGGTGATGAATCTCGACAAGTGCATCGGCTGCCATACGTGTTCGGTGACCTGTAAGCAGGCGTGGACCAACCGGCGGGGCATGGAGTACGTCTGGTTCAACAACGTCGAGACCCGCCCCGGGCAGGGGTACCCGCGCCGCTACGAGGACCAGGAACGCTGGCGCGGCGGCTGGGAGCTGAACCGGCGGGGCGCGCTGAAGCTGAAGGCCGGCGGCCGGTTCCGGAAGCTCGCGGGGATCTTCTCCAACCCCGAACTCCCGGAGATCAAGGACTACTACGAGCCCTGGACCTACGACTACAAGAACCTCACCGACGCCCCGCTCGGCGACGACTACCCGGTCGCCCGGCCGATCTCACAGCTCGACGGCAAGCCGATGAAGATCGAGTGGTCGGCGAACTGGGACGACAACCTCGCCGGCGCCCCGGCCTACGGCGACTTCGACCCGATGGTGGAGCGGACCCGCAGGCAGGCCTCGGACAAGGTGAAGTTCGAGTTCGAGCAGGCCTTCATGTTCTATCTCCCGCGCATCTGCGAGCACTGCCTCAACCCGGCCTGTGTGGCGTCCTGTCCGTCCGGCGCGATGTACAAGCGGGCCGAGGACGGCATCGTCCTGGTCGACCAGGACCGCTGCCGGGGCTGGCGGATGTGCGTGACCGGATGCCCGTACAAGAAGGTGTACTTCAACCACCGCACCGGCAAGGCCGAGAAGTGCACGCTCTGCTATCCGCGCCTCGAAGTGGGCCTGCCCACCGTCTGCTCGGAGACCTGTGTGGGGCGGCTGCGCTATCTCGGGGTGATGCTGTACGACGCCGACAAGGTGACGGCGGCGGCCGAGGTACGGGACGAAAAGGCGCTGTACGAAGCCCAGTTGGGGGTGTTCCTCGACCCCGAGGACCACGAGGTGCGGCGGGCCTGCGAGGAGGCGGGCATCCCGCAGGACTGGATGGAGGCGGCCCGCCGCTCCCCCGTGCGCACGCTGATCAGCGAGTACCGGGTGGCGCTGCCGCTGCATCCGGAATACCGCACGATGCCGATGGTCTGGTACATCCCGCCGCTGTCGCCGGTGGTGGACGCGCTGACGGAGACCGGGCACGACGGCGAGGACGCCGGGAACCTGTTCGGCGCGATCGACACGCTGCGCATCCCCCTCGCATACCTGGCGGAGCTCTTCACCGCCGGTGATGTCGGGCCGGTCCGGGCCTCGTTGGAGAAACTCGCCGCGATGCGCTCCCACATGCGGGCCATCAACCTCGGTGAGGAACCCGACCCGGCGACCGCCGCCGCCATCGGGATGACGCCCGAGGAGATCGAGGCGATGTACCGGCTGCTGGCGATCGCCAAGTACGAGGACCGGTACGTGATTCCGACGGCCGCGGTCGGGGACGCGCGCCGCCTTGAGGAGTCCGCGCTGCCCGACGAGTGCAGCGTCGGCCACCACGACGAACCCGGCGCGGTCGGCGACGGGCCGTTCGGCCGGGACTCGGGCCGCAAGCTGCTGCCGATCGTGTCCGTGGAGAACTTCCACGCGCTGCGCGACCGCCAGATGGCGGACCACCCGGACCCGCCGGACCACGAAGCGAAGGAGGCGTGATGCCCTCGGACGCTGTGCTGTACCAGGCGGCCGCGCTCTGCCTGACCTACCCCGACGACGACTTCCGCTCCCGGCTCCCCCTGCTGCGTGAAGCCGCCCCGCAGTTGCGGGAGTTCGTCGACCACGCGGCCCTCACTCCGGCGCAGGACCTGGCGGCGCACTATGTGCAGGTCTTCGACTTCAAGAACCGGCACAGCCTGTACCTGAGTTGGTGGCACGACGGCGACACCCGTCGGCGCGGTATGTCCCTGGTCCGCTTCAAGGAGCTGTACCGCGCGCACGAGTTGGAGTTCACCGGCGAGGAGCTTCCGGACTTCCTGCCCGCCGTCCTGGAGTTCACCTCCCGCACCGGCAACCTCGACCTCCTCGCCGAGTACCGCGGCGCCCTGGACCAACTCCGCGCCCGGCTGGCCGACTTCGGGACGCCGTACGCCTCCGTCCTGGACGCCGTCTGCGCCACCCTGCCGAACACACCCAGCGAGGCACGCCGATGAGCACGTTCCTGTGGGGCGCCCTGCCCTATCTCGCCCTCGTCCTCCTCGTCGCCGGTCTGTTCTGGCGCCACCGCTACGACCGGTTCGGCTGGACCACGCGTTCCTCGCAGGTCTACGAGTCGAGACTCCTCAACATCGCCTCCCCGGCCTTCCATTACGGCATCCTCTTCGTCCTCGCCGGCCACCTGGTCGGCCTGTTCGTCCCCGAGTCGTGGACCCGCTCCGCCGGCATCAGCGAGCGCACGTACCACCTGTTCTCCCTCTACGGCGGCACCGCGGCCGGTGCCCTCACGGTCGTCGGCATCCTGCTCCTGCTCTACCGCCGCCGTACGAACGCCCCCGTGTTCCGGGCGACGACGGTCAACGACAAGCTGATGTACGTCGTGCTGCTCGCGGCGATCGTGATGGGCATGGTGGCGAAGCTGAGCCATTCCTCCGGAGACGGCTACGACTACCGGCAGTCCATCGCCCCCTGGGCCCGCAGCCTCTTCACCCTCCAGCCGAGGACGGAGCTGATGACGGGTGTACCGGTGCTTTACCAGATCCACGCCGTGATCGGCATGGCGCTGATCGCCCTCGTGCCGTACACCCGGCTGGTGCACATGTTCAGCGCACCGGTGCAGTACCTGTTCCGCCCGTACGTGGTCTACCGCAGCCGCGACCCGAAGGAGTTGGGGCCGCGGCCGGAGCGGCGGGGGTGGGAGCGGACCGGGAGTTAGGTCCTGTCGTCACATTCCCGTCGTCGCCCGGAGGGCGGCCCGGCGCCCGCCGCGGAAGCGGCCGATGTCTCAGAAGGTGCGTGCTCTCGGCGCGCCGGGCGTGGACCCTCGTACTGGACGTACTTGGGTCTGCGCCCGGTGCGGCGAGTGGGGGCACCTCCCACGCCCTTAAGGCAGTGGGGGAGCGTGCATGGCGTCGCCGGGCAGACGGGAATGTGACGACAGGGCCTACGCGGCGCCGCCCCTGGTGTCGCGTTCGTCGTCGACGATCTCCGCGTCGACGACGCCTTCCTCCTCCGGGGGCGAGGTGTGCTCCTCGGTGTGCTCCGTCTGCTCGGTCGGTTGCTGCTGGGCGGACTGGGCGTACATGGCCTGGCCCATCCGCTGGCTGACGGTGGCGAGTTTCTCGACGGCGGTGCGCAACTCGGCGGTGTCCGCCTCGTGTTCCAGGAGGGACTTCACCTCCGTGGCCGCCGCCTCCACCTCGGGCCTGATGTCGGCCGGGACGCGTTCCTCGTTCTCGCGGATGAACTTCTCGGTCTGGTAGACGAGTTGTTCGGCCTGGTTGCGGGTTTCGGCGGCCTCCCGGCGCCTGCGGTCCTCGTCCGCGTACTGTTCGGCCTCCCGCATCATGCGGTCGATGTCGTCCTTGGCGAGGGCCGAGCCGCCGGTGACGGTCATCTTCTGTTCGCGGGAGGTCGCCAGGTCCTTCGCGGAGACATGCATGATTCCGTTGGCGTCGATGTCGAAGGCGACCTCGATCTGCGGGACTCCGCGCGGGGCGGGCGGCAGACCGGTGAGGTCGAAGACGCCCAGCTTCTTGTTGTACGCGGCGATCTCGCGCTCGCCCTGGTAGACCTGGATGCCGACCGAGGGCTGGTTGTCGGTGGCGGTGGTGAAGATCTCCGAACGCCGGGTCGGAATGGTCGTGTTGCGCTCGATGAGCTTCGTCATGATGCCGCCCTTGGTCTCGATGCCCAGGGACAGCGGGGTGACGTCGAGGAGCAGGACGTCCTTCACGTCGCCGCGGATGACACCGGCCTGCAGGGCGGCGCCGACCGCCACCACCTCGTCGGGGTTGACTCCCTTGTGCGGGTCCTTGCCGGTGAGTTCCTTGACGAGGTCGGTGACGGCGGGCATCCGGGTCGAGCCGCCGACGAGGATGACGTGGTCGACGGCGGAAAGCTTGATGCCCGCGTCCTTGACCGCCTGGTGGAAGGGCGTCTTGCAGCGGTCGAGGAGATCGGCGGTGAGTTCCTGGAACTGGGCGCGGGTCAGCTTCTCGTCGAGGTGCAGCGGGCCGTCGGCGGAGGCGGTGATGTAGGGCAGGTTGATCGTCGTCTCGGAGGACGAGGACAGTTCGATCTTCGCCTTCTCGGCGCCCTCGCGCAGGCGTTGCAGCGCCATCTTGTCCCTGCCGAGGTCGATGCCGTACTGCCCCTGGAACTTCTTGACCAGGTACTCCATGACCCGCTGGTCCCAGTCGTCGCCGCCCAGGTGCGTGTCGCCGTTGGTGGCCTTCACCTCGATGACGCCGTCGCCGATCTCCAGGAGGGAGACGTCGAAGGTGCCGCCGCCGAGATCGAAGACGAGCACGGTCTGCTCCTCGCCGCGGTCGAGGCCGTAGGCGAGGGCGGCGGCGGTCGGTTCGTTGATGATCCGCAGCACCTTGAGGCCCGCGATCTCGCCGGCCTCCTTGGTGGCCTGGCGCTGGGAGTCGTCGAAGTAGGCGGGGACGGTGATCACGGCGTCCGTGACGTCCTCGCCGAGATAGGCCTCCGCGTCCCGCTTCAGTTTCTGCAGCACCCGCGCCGACAGCTCCTGGGCGCGGTACCGCGTCCCGTCGATGGCGCCCTCGTCCGGGAAACGCCACGCGGTGTTGCCCATGTGCCGTTTCACCGAGCGCGCGGTGCGCTCGATGTTCGTCACGGCCTGCCGTTTGGCGACCTCGCCGACCAGCACCTCGCCGTTCTTGGCGAAGGCCACCACCGAGGGCGTGGTCCTCGCCCCCTCGGCGTTGGCGACGACCGTCGCCTCCCCGCCCTCCAGCACCGCGACCACCGAGTTCGTGGTCCCCAGATCGATCCCGACCGCACGTCCCATCGCCGTCCCCTTCCGCCAGGAGCTGCCCGATCTCCAGCACAAAACTTGAGTACCGGAATGTCAATGCCGCACCCGTTTTCCGGGCGCGGCATCGAGGCGGGAGGGAGAGCGGGGGTCAGGCGGATTCCACCGTCAGCGTGATCGTCGTACCCGTGAGCGCCTGGCTGACCGGGCAGTTCTTCTTGGCGTCCTCGGCGGCGGCCTTGAAGCCGTCCGCGTCCAGGCCGGGGACCTCGCCGCGGACGGTGAGGTGGATGCCGGTGATGCCCTCGCCGGGCTGGAAGGTCACGTCGGCCTTGGTCTCCAGGCGGGTGGGCGGGGTGCCCGCGCCGGCCAGGGCGTGCGACAGCGCCATCGAGAAGCAGCTGGAGTGGGCGGCGGCGATCAGCTCCTCGGGGCTGGTCTTGCCGTTGGCGTCCTGCGCCCGCGACGCCCAGGTCACCGGCTGCTCGCCGATGCCGGAGGAGTCGAAGGTGACGACGCCGCTGCCCTCCAGCAGGTTGCCTTCCCAATTGGTGTGCGCGGTGCGCGTGGTAGCCACGATGAGTCCTTTCGATGCGGATGTCCTGCTGTCCTTCGGGGGCCATCCGATCACATTCCGGTTCAGCGCACGCGGAAGACCGGTCCACGTGGGGTGAACGGCAGGCGAGCGTTCTGCGGGATCAGATAGGCGTGCTCGCGGCGCACCCGCAGTACGTCGCACCAGCCGTCGGTGATCACGAGGACGGGGGCGCCGGGCGGGAAGTCGTCGGCGCGGTGCAACAGGTCGATGCCGGGCTGCAGGACGGTGCCGCCGCGGCCGTGGACGCGGACCCGGCCGGCGATGTCGGTGACCGGGAGGTAGCCCGCGTCGTGCGGGGCCGTGTCGCAGAACACGACCCGGGCCGCCGGTACGTCACGGGCCTCGGCGTACGAGGCGATGGCACCCAGTGCCTTGCCGAGGAGGGTGTGGCCCATGGAGGCGGAGGTGTCGAGGACGACGCCGAAGGTGCAGCGGGCGACCTCCTCGGGCGGGAAATAGTGGCCGGCGCGGGGGATGTCGGGGGTGGAGGACTGGCGGCGCGAGGGGCGGGCGTAGGACCGTACGGGCTCGGGGCGCGGGACGAACTCGTCGAACCAGCGGGCGAGTTGGGCGTCCCAGGGCAGGGGTGGGTGGCTGAGGGCGCGGATCTCCTCGACCAACCCGCCCGGCAGGAAGCCCCGTTCGTGCTGCTGGTGCAGGTCCAGGCCGCGGGCGAGACCGCGGCGGTAGAACTCGTCGAGGTCCACGTAGTCGCGTGCGCTGCCGAGCGGGCCGCCGAGGATGTCGCCGGCGCCCTTGCCGCGGAGGGTGGCCAGTCGGCGCATGCGGCGCAGGTCGCCGGCGATGCGGTCGTAGACCTCCTCGGCGGACAGGCCCTTCAACTCCGGGTCGTGCAGGAGGCCTTCGGGCATCGTGCCGATGTCCATCTCGACCAGCCAGCCGTTGATGACGTAGTCGGCGGCGATGTTGAAGAGGAGCTGGTCGCGGGTGCCGCAGCGGTCGCCGTGCCGCAGGGCGGCGTGCAGCATCTCGTGGGCGAGGACGAACCGCCATTCCTCGTCGTCGAGTTGGCGCAGCGGGTTGATGTAGATCTCGGCCGCCTCGGTGTCGACGGCGGCGACGGAGATGCCGTGGGCGCGGGCGAGTTCGGCGTCGGCGACGAGGGTGATGCCGGCCGCGATGCCGCCGAGGAGGGGGTAGTTGGAGACGAACCAGCTCAGGGCGCGCTCCCAGGGGCGCAGCCGGGTCGGGCCGCCGTACATCGAGTCGCGGCGGCCGCCGGCGAGGTCCATCGCGACGGACATGGTGCGGGTGAGCGCGCTCGCGAAGGCGATCTGCCAGTCCACGGGTGTCCCGGGCCAGCCGTGCCACGGTACGAGGAGTTGGTCGGGGGCGCCGCCCGCCGTGCCGCAGTGCTCGTAGCCGGCCGGGATGCCGTCGCGGCGCCAGCGGGCGGCGAGCTGCTCCTCGTCGCCGGCGGGATAGGAGGCGGGGAGGTCCTCGGGGGTCCGGCCGATCGGGAAGGTGAGCAGGAAGCGGTTGACGACGACACAGCGGGCGGCGAGGTCGAAACGGTCGGGCTGTTCACGCTCGCCGTTCGCACCCGGTACATGTCCGAACCCGAGGTGGATGAGCCCGTGGGCGATCGCCCAGGCCCACTCGGCGGGTTCGGCGAGCCGGGTGGGGTGCGCGTGGAGGTGCCCGTTGGAGTCGACCCGGACCAGTCCACCGTCGGGCGCGACCCGGCACTCCTCCTCCCGGCACAGCTCGAACTCGATCGCCGCGAGCGCGGGGTTGGCCCACACGAGCCTGAGCCCCGCCGCGAACGCCTCGGCGGCGGGGTCGGGCTTCTTCTTCTCGGGGTCCTTCTTCCTGGTGCGGCTCATCGACGGGCTTCCACCAGCCGGGGCATGTCCCGGGCCGCCTCCACCAGGAACCAGGCCGGGAGGACCGGGTTGCCGTCGTCGTCGGAGGCGATGACGCTCTGGGCCACCTCCACGGAGATCTCGGCGAGTTGGACGAGGAGGGACTTGGCCCGGTAGGCGGTCTGGCGGCCGTTCGCCGACAAGTGGTCCTTACTGGCGGGGAGTTCCTTGATGAGGCGGCCTCGGAAGGACTCGGCGAGGTAGTAGAGGAGGTCGCGGTCCTCGGGGCGGTTCGGCCAGCGGGCCTCGCCCTTGAGGACGGCCTCGATGCCGAAGCGGCTGCGCACGATCTTGACGTAGCCGCAGAAGGCGACGGCGTGCGCGGGCGTCAGGGTGCCGTGCGCGATCACCTTCAGGGTGTCCTCGTCGAGGTCGGGGCCGAAGGAGCCCAGCGCGTCGGAGAGCATGTGCCAGGAGCGGGGTGTGGAGAAGGGCTCCTCGGTCTTCGGGGGCTTGGACCACAGGTGGTCGGGGCGGTCGGTGAGGTGGTCCAGGATCCACGGGTGGATGCCGTTGGCCGCGGCCCACACGAGCCAGTCCTTCGGGGAGGCTTCCAGGTGGACGTGGGTGAGCCGGTTGACCAGCGCGGAGGCGATCGGCCGGGCCAGCGCGTTGTCGGTGGCGCGGTTGCCGGCGCCGATCACGATGGAGCCCTTGGGGAGTTCGTAGCTGCCGATACGGCGGTCCAGGATCAGCGAGTAGAACGCCTTCTGCACATCCGGTGTGGCCGCGTTCAGTTCGTCCAGGAACAGGCAGTACGGTTCGTCGCGCGCGATGGCCTCCGGCGGGCAGAACACCGAGCGTCCGTCACGGATCTGGGGGACGCCGATCAGGTCCTCGGGCGCGAGCTGGGTGCCCAGCAGGCTGACGCACTCCAACCCCAGGGACTGGGCGAACTCCCTTACCAGGGACGACTTTCCGATGCCGGGAGCACCCCAGAGGAAGACGGGGCGGACCGTGGCGAGGCCCAGCAGCAGTTCGGGGATACGGGCGGGCGTGACGGTGACGGCAGCCTGCAAAGCAGCGGCTCCTGAGGAGGGGTGAGGCAGCGGGACTCGAACAGTGTGTGCTCGCGGCCCACCCGGCGCAGCCCATTTTCAGGCGGCCTGCTCCTCCGACGCCGTGGGCAGGGGCACCTGCGGGCCGTTCGACTCGCGCAGCCAGCGCCGCAGCACGCGGTGGACGTGCTCCGCGCCGACCAGGTCCTCGCCCTCGCCGACCGGGTTCGAGAGGGCGTACGGCGACAGCAGGAACGGCTTGCCCTGGCAGCCGCCGAGGCCGCCGTGGGAGCCGATCTGCTCCTCGAAGGCGAGGACTTCGCCCTCGGCGGGGTCGTACCAGGAGTTGACCATGATGTCGGCGGTGTGCGGGAAGGAGTGGGTGCGCCGGACGGCGTCCGCGACGCCGGGGCCGAAGTCCGCCAACGGGCCCTGCTTGTCGTCGAGTTCGGCCACCGGGACCTGGAACCCGTGGGCGCCGAGGACGAGTCCGTCGTGCTCCTCGCCGCGGACGAGGACGAAGCCGATGCCGGGGTGGTTGGCGAGGGTGGTGAGGAGGGCGGGGTGACGGGCGTCGATCTCCTCCTTGGTCATGCGGTGCGGCACGTCGGGGAAGGAGACCAGGCCGAGGTTGCCGGAGGCCAGCACGATCGGCTCCGAGTGGCGGTCGGAGTGGCCGCGGTGCTCGTCGCCCTCCTTGGCCGGTCTGCGCAGCGCCGCGCGGACGGCGGCGCGGGCCTCGGCGCCGCTGTGGGTGCGGCGGGCCCGGCGCGGCACGGGCAGCCCGCAGCCCGCCCGCACCAGGTCGCCGAGGGTGAGGCCGTAGCGGCCCTGGAAGGTTTCGCCGGGGCTCTGCCCGTGGTCGGAGAGGACGACGATGCGGTACGGCCGCGGGGCGTGCTCGGCGACGTTCCCGATCAGCGCGAGGGCGCGGTCCAGGCGTCCGAGGACCTTGGCGGCGTCGCGGCTGCGCGGGCCGGAGTGGTGGGCGACCTCGTCGTAGGCCACGAGGTCGGCGTAGACGGCGGTGCGGCCGGCGAGCATGTCGCCCATGACCGCGGCGACGACGACGTCCCGTTCGACGACGGTCGCGAAGGCGCGGACGAAGGGGTAGAGGCCGCCGCGTTTGACGCGGGGGCGCTGCTTGGTGAGGCGGGCGCGGGTGGACTGGCCGATCTCGCGGCCGACCTCGGCGACGAAGGACATCGCGGTGCGGACGGCGTTGGCGGGGTCGGAGAAGTAGGCGAAGTAGCCCGCGCGAGAACGGTTCTCGCGGCCCCGGCGGCGGGTGGCGATGGACAGCACGAGGGCCTGTTCGTCGGCGCCGCCGCTGAAGAGGTTGCCGCGGCTGGCGCCGTCCGCGGTGAGCAGTCCACCGTCGGCTGTATGCGATATGGCGCGGCGTTGCAGTTCGGCCGCGCTCGTCGGTCGATTGCATACCATCACCTCCCGGCTGTCCTTCTCGTACCAGCGGAAGGCGGGAACGTCGAAGTTCGAGCCGTGCAGGATGCCGAGCTGGCTGGCGCCGGTCTGGCTGGACCAGTCGGTGCGCCAGGGGGTGAGGCGGTGGGTGGGGCGGGGGCCGCCGAGGAGCTTGGCGACGGTCGGCATCAGGCCCCTGGCCACGGCGGCGAGCAGGACGTCGTGGCCGACGCCGTCGAGTTGCAGGAAGACGGTGCCGGGCGAGGACGGGCTGGGCGGGAGCGCTCGGCGGCGGCGGTCGGCGAGGCGGTAGAGGCGGCGGCGGTAGGCGTCGTCGTCGCGCACGGCGAGGGCGCCGCCGGTGGCGGAGGCGACGGCGGACATCACGGCGGCGACGACCACGGCGGTCTCGGGGGCGACCTGGCCGCGCAGGCCGCCGTCGGGGTTGATGCGCAGGGCTATCAGCAGCAGCGAGCCGTTGAGCACGAAGACGAGGAGGCCGAGGACGAGCGCGGGCACCAGCAGCAACAGCCGTACCAGCAGCGGCCAGACCAGGGCCGACAGCAGACCGAAGGCACCGGCGCCGAACGCGGCCGTGACGCCGATACGGGTGGCGCTGTCGCCGTCGGCCGACTGGAGCTTGAAGTCCGGCAGGATCCCGGCGAGCACCAGCATGGTGACCGTGGAGACGGCCCACACCGCGACGCTGCGCCCGATCTGACTGGCGAGCCGTCGCCAACGCCCTGAGCCCACGCCCCGTACACCTCACGTCCCGGGCCCGTCGACCTGGCGGGCCTCCACCCACCTTGTCACAACGGCCGTGGCCGCCCCCGTGTCAGCGGCCGTCGTAGCCGGCCGTCGGCATCGACAGTCGGCGGTGCACGCGGGCCTTCATCTGGGCGTCGTAGCAGGGTTCCGCGCGGCCCACCGTCTCGATCCGCACCCCGCGTCGCGCGCACTCGTCGGTGAACCCCTCGACGGAGGACAGCGCGCTCTCCAGCACCCGGCGGCTGGGGGCGACGAACAGGTCGAGGCCGGGGCGGACGCCGTCCCACAGGGCACTGTGGTCGGGGCGCAGGGCCCGTACGAGGAGTTCGCGGGCGATCACATAGCCGTGGTCGGCGGCCCAGCGGGCGCACATCGCGTGCTGGCTGCGGGAGTCGACCAGGAAGGGGTCCGCCTCCAGCTCCTCCAGCGGTGTCAGGCTGGCGATCGCCGTGACCCTGACCCGCGAGGGCATACCGGAGGCACCGCGTACCTGTCCCATGGCGTCCCCCTCACCTCCGGGTTTCGCCGCCGACCCTACTCCTGCCCGTAGGCTTCGGGGAGTCGCGCGAAGGAGGCAATGAAGGTGCCGGTGGAGATCACCTGGTGGGGTCACGCCACCTGCACGATCGAGGACTCGGACATGCGCGTCCTCACCGACCCCCTGTTCGCCCGCCGGCTCGCGCATCTGCGGCGCCGCCGGGGCGCGGTGCCGCCGCCCGAGGCCCGGCGCGCGGACCTGGCGCTCGTCTCCCATCTGCACGCCGACCATCTGCACCTACCCTCGCTCGGGGCGCTCGCCCCGGGCACGCGCCTGCTCGTGCCCCGGGGCGCACTCCGCGCGGTGTCCGGGCTGCGCCGGCTCCGGCATCTGGAGATCGGCGAGATGGCCGCCGGGGATCAGACCGTGGTCGGTGACCTGGTGGTACGGGCGGTGCCCGCGCGGCACGACGGGCGGCGGCTGCCGGTGGGACCGCACCGCTCCCCCGCGCTGGGCTACGTCGTGGAGGGCGAGGCGCGCACCTACTTCGCCGGGGACACCGGACTCTTCGACGACATGGCCAAGGAGGTCGGGCCGGTCGACGTGGCGCTGCTGCCGGTCGGCGGCTGGGGGCCGCATCTCGGCGAGGGGCATCTGGACGCGGGGCGCGCGGCGCAGGCGCTGGTCCGGCTCGCGCCGCGCAGTGCGGTGCCGGTGCACTACGGCACGTACTGGCCGATCGGGATGGACGCGGTGCGCCCGCACGAATTCCACACGCCGGGCGAGGAGTTCGTGCGGATCGCGGCGCGGCTCGCGCCCTCGGTGGCGGTGCACCGGCTCGGGCACGGCGAGAGCGTACGGCCGGAGGTCGCCCGGTGACCTGGCTCGCGGACACGCTGTCCGCGACCGCGACGACCTCGCCGGAGTCCACCCAACAGGCCATCGGCTACCCGACGTTGTTCCTGCTGGTGCTGTTCGGGGCGTTGGTGCCGGTGATTCCGACGGGCGCGCTGGTGAGTTCGGCGGCGGTGGTCGCCTTCCACCAGACGGCGCCGCTGGCGATGGTGCTGGTGTTCGTGACGGCTTCGCTGGCCGCGTTCCTCGGGGACATCGCGCTGTACTGGCTGGGGCGGCGAGGGATGGGTTCGAAGAACGGCTCGCGTTGGTTGGAGGCGATCCGCGCGCGGGCTCCGGAGGAGCGGCTGGCGCAGGCGCAGGAGAAGCTCGCGGACCACGGGGTGACGGTGCTGGTGCTGTCCCGGCTGGTGCCGGCGGGCCGGATCCCGGTGATGCTGGCCTGTCTGCTGGCCGAGTGGCCGATCCGCCGGTTCGCCCGCGGGAACGCGCCGGCCTGCCTGGCGTGGGCGGTGACATACCAGTTGATCGGCGTCCTCGGCGGCTCGCTGTTCCCCGAGCCGTGGGAGGGCGTGGTGGCGGCGGTCGCGCTGACCGTGGTGATCAGCGCGGCCCCGACCGTGTGGCGGCGCGTGCGCGGGACAACTCCCGTCTAGGGCCTGTTGCGAAAGTCCCGCCTGCCCCGCGGGCGGACGACGGGACTTTCGCAACAGGCCCTAGACGAGCACTCTTGACCCTCCCACCGGCAGGTCCCACAGGTCCTCGCGGGCCAACTCCGCCTTCTCCCAGGCGGCCTTGACGCGGGTGAGGGGTTCGAGGACGGGTTCGGCGGAGAGGACGAAGGTGCCCCAGTGCATCGGGGCCATCCGCCGTGCCCCGAGGTCCTGGGCGGCGCGGACCGCCTCCTCCGGGTCGCAGTGGACGTCGCTGAGCCACCAGCGCGGGTCGTAGGCGCCGATGGGGAGGAGGGCGAGGTCGATGCCCGGGTAGCGGGCGCCGATGCGGGAGAACCAGTGGCCGTAGCCCGTGTCGCCGGCGAAGTAGACGCGCTGTCCGTCGGGGGCCGTCAGCACCCAACCGCCCCACAGGGAGCGGCAGGTGTCGGTGAGGGTGCGCTTGGACCAGTGGTGGGCGGGGACGAAGTCGAAGCGTACGCCGTCGAGTTGGGCCGCCTCCCACCAGTCGAGTTCGGTGACGCGGGTGAATCTGCGGCGCCGGAACCAGCCGCCGAGACCGGCCGGCACGAACACCGGGGTGCGGCGCGGGAGTCGGCGCAGGGTGGGGGCGTCGAGGTGGTCGTAGTGGTTGTGGCTGATGACGACGGCGTCGATCGGCGGGAGTGACTCCCAGGCGACGCCGACGGGGGTGATCCGGGCCGGGGTGCCGAGGATGCGGCGGGACCAGACGGGGTCGGTGAGGACGGTCAGCCCGCCGATGCGCACCACCCAACTGGCGTGCCCCGCCCAGGTGACGGCGACGGTCAGGGTGTCGACGTGGGGCAACGGCCCGGGGGCGAACGGGAGTCGGGGGATGTCGGCGAGCCCCTCCGGGCGGGGCCGTACGGAGCCCTCGCGGGCGAAGCGGGCCATCGCCTTGAGGCCGGGCAGCGGGGCGGTGAGCCGGTCGTGGAAGGTCCGGGGCCACACGCGGCGCTCGCCGAGCGGGCGGGGCTCGGCGAGCGGCGGGAAGGAGGAGGGGGCGGGGGCGAACGGGGGCGTCGGGTCGGCGGTTTCCCGCGTGGTCGTACCGCTGGTGGTCGACTCGGACTGCTGCGTCATCGAGGAGGCTCCCATCGCTGAGCGTCGTCGCGGAGATCGTCGAAGATCGACCTCAAGGACATCAACGCGCGTTGCACGTGTGGCAGTTCCAACGGCACGGGTGACGTGAGGCATTCCGCGCGTTCCTCGTCCGTACGGCCCAGCAGCGGTCCGGTGGACAGCCTGACCCGCAGCGCGCCCAGGTCGTCGCCGAAGCGGTGGCCGCCCGGCGCGGGCATGCCGAGCCGGGCGGTGAGGAACTCCTCCAGGTCCTGCGCGTCGCCCACCCCCTGCGGGGTGAGGGCGTGGCGCAACGGCCCGAGATCGACGTACAGATGACGTCCCGCCTGGGGCGGCGGGGAGAGGGCGCCCGCCCCGGTGACGGCGGTGTGCGCGGCGGCGGCCACGCGCGCGTGCAGGGCTACGGCTTGCTCGCGGCGGGCGACGAGGGGCGGGGGTTCGCCGAGGGCGTGGGTGGCCGCGGCGGCGACGGGCGCGGCGACGCGGGCGCCGAGTGCGGTGAGGACGTCGAGCACGCGCGCGCGGAGGGCGTCCCCGGCGCGGTCGGCGGTGAAGCGGGCGACGGCGGCCGGCCAGCCGGACGGGAGCAGGGCGTCGACCTGCAGACGAACAAGCAGCGCAGCATCGTCGTCGCGCCGCAGCGCATGCCGAC
>NZ_JBEXDX010000062.1:0-44769 GCF_040605995.1 Streptomyces sp. NPDC005492 | reverse complement strand
CGCCGCTACTCCCGCTACCAGTTGCGCATCGCCGCCCGCGCCCGGGAACTCGTCGACCACGGGACCCCCATCGAGGCCGCCTGCCGCATCATCGTTCTCGAGGACCAGCTCGAAGAAGCCCAGCGCATCAACGCCGAACACCACCGCACCGCGGAATCGGCGAAGCCGACGAACACGGCCTGAGACGGGGGCCTGTCGATATTGGCGGGCATCGCCATTGGCGGGCATCGCCGGACAACCCAGTCCCAGTCCCGGTGCCGTTGACCCACCTTCGTGATCCTCAGCCGACCCGTAGCTCGGTCGTCGGCCCGGCCGTCTCGCGCAGAGCCCGCAGAAGTGCCGCCGCCGCGGTGATGCCCAGCGTGTCCGGCCACAGCAGGGCGAAGACGTCGCGGGTGGGCCAGTCGGTGAGGGGGCGGGCCACCACGCGGGGGTCGGTGTGGGCGGTGACGGCCAGTTCGTTCAGGACTGTGAGGCCGATGCGGTGGGCCACCAGGTGGTGCAGGGTGAGTTGGTCGTCGGCGGTGGCGGCGACGCGGGGGGTGAAACCGGCGTCGCGGCAGGCGGCGAGGAAGCGGGTACGGCCCGACTCCAGTACCCAGCGCTCGTCCGCCAGGTCGGCGAGGCGGACGCCGGCCCGGGCCGCGGCCGGATGGTCGGCGGGAAGCAGTACGCAGCGCCGGTCGGTGAGAAGGGGGATGCGGCGCAGGCGGGGGTCCAGGACGAGGGAGCCTTCTTCGGCCGCCGGTGCCCGTGGTGTCTCCGTCGGCTCCGTCCCCGCCACCTCGCACATCACCGCCAGTTCCACCTCCCCCTCCAGCAGCAGGCTGTGCGAGACGTGGCACTCGGACTGGGTGACCGTGACCTCCAGTTCCGGGTGGGTGCGGCGGAGGGCGCCGAGGGCGCGGGGGACCAGGGTGACGCAACTGCTCTGCATCGCCGCGAGGCGGATGCGGCCGCCCGCCGGGGAGGTCAGGACGGACAGTTCGGCCTCCGCCGTGCGCAGCGCGTCCAGGACGGTGGCCGCGTGCCGGGCCAGGGCGTGACCTGCCGGGGTGAGGCGGACGCCGCGGCCGCGGCGGGTGACCAGCGGGGCGCCGACGGTGCGTTCCAGCATGCGCATCTGGTAGCTGATCGCGGGCTGGGTGTATCCGAGGGACTCGGCGGCGGCCGTGTAGGTGCCGGTGCGGGCGACCTCGGCGAGGACCTGCAACTGTCGGGGGTCGTACATCCGGCAAGCATAAAGACCCTTTATTAATTCCCGGTGACATTCGAATTGGACCGCCGGGAGCGACGCCGACGATGCTTGTCGCGTGCCTACGGACAGCGTTCTCGTACGTCTCGAAAAAGTTAACAAGTACTTCGGGGACCACCATGTTCTACGTGATGTCGATCTCGATGTACGGAGCGGTGAGACCGTCGTCCTGATCGGGGCGTCGGGGTCGGGGAAGTCCACGCTGTGCCGTTGTGTGAACCGGCTGGAGGCGGTCGACTCCGGGCGGATCACGCTGGCAGGAGAGCCGCTGCCCGAGGAGGGGCGGGAGTTGGCCCGGCTGCGGGCGCGGGTCGGCATGGTCTTCCAGTCGTTCAATCTGTTCTCGCATCTCAGCGTGGTCGAGAACATCGCCCTCGCTCCGGTGAAGGTGCGCGGACAGTCGCGCTACGACGCCGCCGAGCGGGCCCGCGAACTGCTGGCCAGGGTCGGGCTCGCCGACAAGGCGGACGCGTACCCGGGGCAGTTGTCCGGCGGCCAGCAGCAACGCGTCGCTATCGCACGGGCGTTGGCCATGGATCCCGAGGTGCTGTTGTTCGACGAGCCCACGTCGGCGCTGGACCCCGAGATGGTCGGCGAGGTGCTGGACGTCATGACCTCGCTCGCGGCCGACGGGATGACCATGCTCGTCGTCACGCACGAGATGGGCTTCGCCCGTCGGGCGGCAGACCGCGTCGTCTTCCTCGACAACGGGAGGGTCGAGGAGACCGCGGCGCCCGACGAATTCTTCGACGGCCCGCGTTCCCCGAGGGCGCGTGAATTCCTGTCGAAGGTTCTCGCTCACTGAATCAGCACAACGATTCCCGAAAAAGCTTCTCGCAAAGAGCTTCCCGCAAGACTGAAAGAGCTTCCCGAAAGGCCATCCCCTATGAGAACGCGCCGTATTCTCACCGCCGCCTGCGCCCCCGCCGCGCTCGCCCTCACCCTGACCGCGTGCGGGGGCGGTTCCGCGGCCCTGCCGGCCGCCGCGTCGGGATCCGCGGCGGCCTCCGTCGACTCCTACCAACAGGTCCTCGACGCCGCCCCCGTCGCCTCCGCCGCCCAGATACCGGCCGGCAGCCTCATGGCCGCCATCAAGAAGCGCGGCACGCTCGTCGTCGGCGGCACCGACACCGCGGCGCTGTTCTCGCTCAAGGACCCGATCACCGGCAAGCTCACCGGCTTCGACGCCGGGCTCGCGGCGATGCTCGCGAAGTACATCACCGGCAGCGCGAGCAAGACCAAGCTCGTGCAGGTCGACGTCTCCACCCGTGAGCAACTGCTGCGGAACGGCGCCGTGGACACCGTCTTCGCGACGTACTCCATCACGCCCGAGCGGGCGAAGAAGGTGGACTTCGCGGGGCCGTACTACTCCTCCGGCAACGCGATCCTCGTCAAGAAGGGCGACACCGCCATCACGTCCGTCAAGGACCTGAACGGCAGACACGTCTGCGCGCAGAGCGGTTCCACGGCTGTCAGCAAACTCAAGGAGTTCGCCCCGAAGGCGACCGTCCTGCAGTTCGAGGGCAACAGCCAGTGCGTCGAGGCCGTCAAGCAGGGGCGCGCGGACGCCTACGTCAACGACCAGGCGCTGCTCGTCGGCGTCCAGTACCGCGACTCGTCCGTGCAGGTGGTCGGCAAGCCCTTCACCACCGACCCGTACGGCATCGGCGTACCGAAGCAGTCCCCGGAGATGAAGAAGTTCGTCGACGCCTGGCTGGAGAAGATCGAGGCGTCCGGGTTGTGGGCGAAGCTGTGGAAGGCGACGCTGGGCACCGCCGTGACCGGTGACGCCCCGAAGCCGCCGGTGATCGGCTCGGCCGAGGGCAGCTGATCCCCGCCATGACCGACCATCTCCCGGACATAGCACGGCAGTTGGGGCACGGTTTGCTGCTCACGCTCGCCATGACCGCGCTCGTCTTCGCGGGCGCGGTCGTGGGCGGCGTCGTAGTGGCCGTGCTGCGGATCTGCCCAATAAAACCGCTTCGGGCAGTCGGCGCCGCGTACGTCGCCGTGTTCCGCAACGTCCCCCTCCTCGTGCTGCTCGTACTGTTCGTGTTCGGGCTGCCCGATCTCGGCCTGCTGTACCCGCTGTTCGCCACCGCGGCCACGGCGATGGCCCTGTACTGGGCGGCGTTCGTGTGCGAGGTCGTCCGCTCCGGGGTCCGGGCCGTGCCGCCGGGGCAGGTGGAGGCGGCACGCGCGCTGGGCCTCGGCTTCGGGGCCTGCCTGCGGTACGTGATCCTGCCGCAGGCGATCCGGCCCATGGTGCAACCGCTCGGCAGCATCTTCATCGGCTGCGCCCTCAGTACGTCGCTGGCGGCGGCGGTCGGCGTCGCCGAACTCACCGGCCAGGCCCAGTTCCTCACCCTCCAGTACGACCAGCCGCTGACCAGCTTCGCCCTCACCACGGTCGTGTACGTCGCGATCACCCTCACCTCCGGCCTGTTCACCGGGCGGATCGAACGGCGACTGGCGGTGGCCCGATGACGAAGCCCGGTGGCGAGATCCACCTGCTCTTCGACCCGCCGGGCCCCCGCGCCCGCCGCCGTATCCGCATCGCCACGGCCGTCTCCCTCGTCGCCCTCGCCGCGCTACTCGCCCTCGCTGTACGGCAGTTCGCCGCGCACGGTCAGCTCGATCGCGGTCAGTGGTGGATGTTCGGGCAGTGGCCGGTCCTCCGCTTCCTCCTCGACGGACTCGGCGAGACCCTGCTCGCCACGGCGGTCGCCGCCGCGCTCGCCTTCCCGCTGGGCGGCCTGCTCGCGCTGGGCCGGCTGTCCCGGCACCGGTGGACGCGCGCGGTGGCACGGACGTACGTCGAACTCTTCCGTTCCGTACCGCTGTTGCTGCTCCTCTACGTCTTCCTGTTCGCGCTGCCCGGCATCGGCCTGACCTTCCCGGTGTTCTGGCAGTTGGTGATCCCCATCGTGCTGGGCAACGCCGCCGTCGTCGCCGAGATCGTCCGGGCCGGGGTGCTGAACCTGCCGCGCGGGCAGACGGAGGCCGCGTACAGCCTCGGCATGACGCACCGTCAGACAATGTGGCACGTGGTCGCCCCGCAGGCGCTACGGGCGCTGGTCCCGGCCCTGGTCAGCCAGTTGGTCCGGCTGCTTAAGGACTCGACGCTCGGGTACGTCGTCAGTTATCTCGAACTCCTGCACCAGGCAAAGGTGTTGGGCGAGTACTACCACGCGGTGCTGTCCACGTATCTGGTCGCGGCGGCCTGCTTCATCGCCGTCAACGCGGCCCTGTCCAGGACGGCGGCCTGGCTCGAAGCCCGCCGCCCCTGAAACCCGTAAGGAAGATCAAGCATGTGCCGCCTGCTGGGCGTGGTCACCCGCGTTCCCGTGCCCCTCGCCACCGCCCTGGACGAACTCGCCGTCCCCTTCACCGAGTTGAGCCACGAACACCACGACGGCTGGGGCATCGCCGCCTGGACCGGACAGGCCGCGGGCCCCCGGATCGTCAAGGACACCGCCCCGGCGGCCGGCAGCGGTCTCTGGGACGAGACCCTCACCGGCCCGCCCGCCGACGCCGCGCTGCTGCACCTGCGCCTGGCCAGCCCCGGGCTGCCCGTCGTCCCCGGCAACACCCACCCCTTCACCGCGGGCACCTTCGCCTTCGCGCACAACGGGTTCTTCGCGCCGTACGACGCCCTCGACGACCTCATCGACGCGGATCTGCTGGCCGGGGCGGCGGGCGACACCGACTCCGAGCGGTACTTCCTGCGCGTCCTGACCCTGCTGCGGGACACGGACCCGGTCGACGCCCTCGCCCGCACCGCGGCTGACGTCCGGGCCCGCGCCTCCTACGCCAGCCTCAACTGCCTGCTGCTGACGGAGCAGGCGCTGTACGCATACGCCGACGAGGACCCGGCCTCCGAGCCCAGCCGCCGCCGCGGGCCCGACTTCTTCCGGCTGCGGTACCGGATCGACGGCGACCGGGTCGTGGTCGCCTCCAGTGGCCTCCCGCAGCCTGAAGGGGAGTGGAGTGTGCTGCCGTACCGGCAGATCCTGGAGATCCGCCGCTCCAGCCTGCGGGTCTCGGTCCACCGGGTCGCGTACGACTCGGAGGTCGCGGAAGCGTGAGGGCTCAGCCGAGTGGACGGACGGGCTTGGTCGCGCGGACGACGGCCGAGTGCATGCCGTCCGCGACGGAGTGCGTCGGGGTGATGGTGATGTCGGTGAAGCCGGCGGCTTCGAGGCCGGACCGGTACTCGGCGAAGGAGAGCGCGCCGGCGATACAGCCGACGTAGTCACCGCGCTCGCCGCGCTGTCCGGGGGTGAGCGTGTCCTCGGCGACGACGTCCGAGACGCCGATACGGCCGCCGGGCCTGAGGACGCGGAAGGTCTCGGTGAAGACGGCGGGCTTGTCGACGGACAGGTTGATCACGCAGTTCGAGATGACCACGTCGACGGTGTTGGCCGGCAGCGGGATCGCCTCGATGGTGCCCTTGAGGAACTCGACGTTCGTCGCGCCCGCCCTCTCGGCGTTGGCCAGCGCGAGGGCGAGCATCTCCTCGGTCATGTCCAGCCCGTACGCCTTGCCGGTCGGGCCCACGCGGCGGGCGGACAGCAGGACGTCGATGCCGCCGCCGGAGCCGAGGTCCAGGACGCGTTCGCCCTCGCGGAGTTCGGCGACGGCGGTGGGGTTGCCGCAGCCGAGGGAGGTGGCGAGCGCTTCGGTGGGTACGGCGTCGCGTTCGTCGGTGGCGTAGAGGGTGGAGCCGAAGTTGTCGTCTGTCTCGACCGGCTGCGGCCCGCAGCAGCCGGACCCGCCCCCGGTGACCTGAAGGGCTGCGGCCGCGTACCGCCGACGGACGGTTTCGCGCAGGTCGGTGGACTGTTCGCTCATTGCGTCACTCCTAGGGCTTCCTGCCTGGTTGTATTGATGTCTGCCGATGCAAGCTTGCGCCTTGTATCGAGAGGCGTCAATATAGATAGGTGTCGAAACATGAGCCTGAGGAACTGGCCAAGGCCTTCAAGGCGCTGGGCGATCCCGTGCGCCTGCGCCTGCTGTCGATGATCGCCTCGCGGGAGGGCGGCGAGGTCTGTGTGTGCGAGATGACGCCCGCCTTCGACCTGTCCCAGCCGACGATCTCCCACCACCTCAAGCTGCTGCGGCAGGCCGGCCTGATCGACTGCGAACGCCGTGGGACCTGGGTGTACTACTGGGCGCTGCCCGACGCCCTGGAGCAACTCGCCGCGTTTCTTACGACGCCCCGGACCGCCGGGGCGACGGCGTGACCGCTTCCCTCGGTCGCCGTGCCGCCGCCGAGGCGCTCGGAACGGGACTGCTGGTGGCGGTGGTCGTGGGCTCCGGTATCCAGGCGAGCGAACTGTCGCACGACGTCGGCGTGCAGTTGCTGGCCAACTCGCTGGCCACCGTTTTCGGTCTGGGTGTGCTGATCGCCCTGCTCGGGCCGGTCTCCGGCGCGCACTTCAACCCCGCCGTCACCCTGGCCGCCTGGGTCGCCGGCCGCCGTACGGGTGGCGGGCCGGGGCTGCGGGAAGTCGCCGCGTATGTGCCGGCGCAGGTCGCGGGGGCGATCTGCGGCGCGGTGCTCGCCGACGCCATGTTCGCCGAGCCCCTGGTGCGGTTCTCCCGCCACGAGCGGTCCGTCGGGCATCTGTGGCTGGGGGAGGTCGTCGCCACGGCCGGGCTGATCCTGCTCGTCCTCGGTCTGGAGCGCGTCGGCCGCGCCTCACTGGCCCCGGCCGCCGTGGCCTCCTACATCGGGGCCGCCTACTGGTTCACCTCCTCGACCTCCTTCGCGAACCCCGCCGTCACCATCGGCCGCGCTTTCACCGACACCTTCGCCGGGATCGCCCCCGGCTCCGTCGTCCCGTTCATCGGTGCGCAACTGCTGGGCGCCGTAGCCGGGTTGGCGGCCGTGGCGGTGGTGTACGGACGCGTCGCCCGTCCCGCGGACGTCGTAGCTCCGCACGGCGAACAACCCGAACTCGACCCCTCCCTACCGGCCCTTCGCCCGCAAGGACAGCTCCCATGAGTGCCAACTCCCCGCGCCCGTCCGTGTTGTTCGTCTGCGTCCACAACGCCGGCCGCTCCCAGATGGGCGCCGCCTTCCTCACCCACCTCGCCGGTGACCGGGTCGAGGTCCGGTCGGCGGGCTCGGCCCCCGCCGACGCGGTCAACCCGGCGGTGGTCGAGGCGATGGCGGAGGTGGGGATCGATGTCTCCGCCGAGACGCCGAAGGTGCTCACCGTCGAGGCCGTAAGGTCCTCGGACGTCGTGATCACGATGGGCTGCGGGGACGCGTGCCCCGTCTTTCCCGGCAAGCGGTACCTGGACTGGCGGCTCGACGATCCCGCCGGTCAGGGGGTGGACGCCGTACGGCCGATCCGGGAGGAGATCGAGGGGCGGGTGCGGGGGCTGCTGGCCGAGCTCGGAGTTGCCGTCAGGGGGTGAGGCCTCCTACATTCCCGAGGTGAGCATGGGCTACGACCGATACGCGGCCGGGGTGTGGAGCGGCCGGACCTACGGCACCGTCCCGCCCGGAACTTCATGACCACCCCGCTGGTCGCCGCCGTCATCGTCCACGACAGGGATGCCGGGCGCGTTCTTGTCCTCCAGCGCGGCGAGCACGCCAAGTTCTGCCCCGGCATGTGGGACCTCCCCGGAGGCAAGCACGAACCCGGCGAGCCCATCACCGAGACCGCCGCACGCGAGCTGTACGAGGAGACCGGGATCGTCGTGGCGGCGGACTCCCTGAAGGTCGTGCACCTCGTCCATGCCGCCTCCGGGGTCGGGGCCCCGATCGGCTACCTCACCGTCGTCTTCGTCGCCGACAAGTGGTCCGGCGACCCCGAGAACCGCGAGCCCCTCAAGCACGCGCAGGTGCGGTGGGTCCAGGTCGACTCCGTACCGGAGGAGTTCGTACGAGGAAACCGGCAGGCCCTACGGCAGTACCTGGGCGGCGTCGAACCTCAAGTGACCCCCTACGGATGGGAATAGGCGGCGCACGCCCGTGGCCCTGCGCACTGTCAGTGGGGCCCACTAGATTCGGGACATGGACTCAGCCGCTCATCTCCTGCACCTTCGCCGTGAGTTGGACGCTTTCCGCGACTGTCTGCTCGGTGATCTGTCCGCCCCCGTCGAACACTGCGGCGACTGGACCCTGCGTGAACTGGCCGTGCACCTGGGCGGCGGGAACCTCTGGGCCGCCGCCGCCGTGACCGAGGGGCACGGGGACTACCGGGAACCGACGGTGCCCCTGGACCGGGACGGGCTGGTGCGGTGGTTCGAGGAGACCGGAGCGACTCTGCTCAAGACGCTGGACCGCGAACCCGCCACCCCCGCCTGGACGTTCCACCCGCCGCACACCGTCGGCTTCTGGCAGCGACGCCGGTGTCAGGAGACGCTGATCCACCGGTGGGACGCGGAGCACGCGCTAGGCGTGCCGAGACCGATCGACCCCGAACTCGCGGGCGACGGCGTCGCCGAGGTCTTCGACACGATGGCGCCCCGGCAGATCGTCGCGGGGCGGGCCCGGCCACCCGAGCGGGCGTTACGGCTGGAAGCGACCGACACCGGTGCCTCGTGGACGTTCGGCCCCGGCGAGCCCGTGGCCAGGCTCGCGGGCTCGGCGGAGGATCTGCTGCTCGGGCTGTGGGGCCGTAGGCCGGTGGACGGCGGAGCCTTTGTCTGGGACGGCGACCGGCGGGCCGGACTGCGGGTCCTGGCAGGGCCGTTGACGGCATGATCGACGGTAGGTTGAGCCGGTGTCCACGCCACCCGTGATCCTGCTGCTGTCGGGGAGCCTGCGGGCCGGCTCCTCCAACGAGGCCGTCCTGCGCACCGCGCACGCCGTGGCGCCCGAGGCGCTGGTGGAGGCCGTACGGTACGACGGCCTCGCGGAGCTTCCGCACTTCAACCCCGATGACGACCAGGACCCGTTGCCGCCGCCGGTGGCGGAGTTGCGGGCGGCGATCGACCGGGCGGCCGGGATCCTGATCTGCACCCCGGAGTACGCGGGCACCCTGCCGGGCTCGTTCAAGAACCTGCTGGACTGGACGGTCGGCGGCACCGAGATCGGCGACAAGCCGGTGGCCTGGGTCAACGCGGCCGCCCCGGGACGCGGCGGAGGCGCCGAGGCCACACTGCGGACGGTTCTCGGCTACACCGGCGCCGCCGTCGTCGAACCGGCCTGCGTACGGATCCCGGTGGACCGGGGGATGCTCGACGCGGACGGCCTCATCGCGGACGCGGGTGTACGTCGTCAACTCGGCGAGGTGCTGCGGTTGTTGGCGCACGGCGGCAGCACCTGCTGAACTCCGGGCGCCAACAACTCGCCGCCCACTCTCAGTACTCGGTCACCTGCGACTCCAAGTACCCCTTCAAAAAGGCGTACTTGGCATCACTGTCCGCCGCCGGGAGCGGGGCGAAATGGTCGCCCAGTTCCATCGACCTCGGCTGCGAGGTGCGGAGGGCCGGCCAGGGTGGCAGGCCGTGGCCGTTCGGGTTGCCCGTCGCCACGAAGTTCGCGACGTAGGAGGACGTGGTGTCGGCTATCGCGTGGTCCGCGGCCGTCCAGGGGCGGTCCGTGCCGTACAGGTTGCCGAAGAAGTAGTACTTCTCGGCGCCGTGATAGGCGCCCGCGCCGTCCGCCGGCTCGATCGGGTTGGTGGTGTCGTGGCCCGGGGGGACGTGGGTCCACCAGTAGGCGTACACCGGGCTGCGGTTGCCGGCCGTCGACCTGAACTGCGTGCCCCAGAGGAAGGTGGAGACCCGCTCCTCGTCGCGGGCGTAGGCGTTGTACTGCGCCGCCGCCTCCGCGTCGGTCGTAGCGGGGTAGAGGGAAAGGAAGTCGGCTGCCCTGTCGCCGAACGTCGTCGTCGCGTACGTCTCGTACGCCGCGACCGTCATCGTCAGCGTCGGCGAAGCGCCGTTCTCGTCCTTGTTGTTGCCGGTGAGCACCGGGATGTCGTACTCGGTACGGGACTTCATCGCGGCCGTGTACGACTTCGGCAGGACATAGCCGTCGAGTACGTTGCCGAAGCTCGTGCCCGCCGCCGGGGCGCCCGGCGCGTACACCTTGGTCACGATCTCGTCGGCCGACAGGGCGCGCAGGTCCGACAGCGAGGTCGCGCCCATGTAGCTCGCGAACGCCGTGCCGTTGGCCTCCGCCGCCGCCAACCGCGAGTATCCGCCCGCCACATGGCCCAGCGCCGGGTCCTTGGTGTACTGCACGCCCGCCGAGAGAAGCCCTCGGTGGAACAGGCCACGGGCCAGCTTCGAGATCATCAGGATGTTCACGAACGACGAGCCGTGCGACCAGCCCGCCAGCGTCACCCGCTCCGGATCGCCCCCGAACGCGGCGATGTTGCGCCGGATCCACTTCAGCGCCGCGACCGTGTCCTGCACACCCCAGTTCCCTGAACCCCCGTGCCCGCCCTCCGAACTCAACTCCGGATGCGCGAGGTTGCCGAAGGCGCCCACACGGTGGTTGTACGTCACCACGACCGCGCCCTTGGCCGCCAGGTTCGCCCCGTCGTACACCGGCTGCGAGGCCCACATGGCGCTGTTGCGGCCGCCGTAGATCCAGACGAAGACCGGGCGGAGGTCGTGCCCATTGGCTGAACTCGCCGCGCCCGTCCAGATGTTGAGGTTGAGGCAGTCCTCGCTCAGCGGGGGGACCTTGTCGGCGGCGATGCCCGTGACCGGCTGGGGGCAGGCCGCGCCCCAGGTGTCGGCCTTGCGGACGCCCTGCCAGGAGGGGGGTGGCTGCGGGGCGCGCCAACGGTTCTCGCCGGCCGTCGAGGCGGCGTAGGGGAGGCCCTTGTAGACGGTGACTCCGGGCAGGGCGGCGGGGACGCCCGTCACCAGGCCGGACTGGGTTCTGATCGGGTGGCTCGGGTCGGTGTGCGGGGTGGCCGATGCCGGGGTGGAGGGCAGGGTGCC
Source organism: Streptomyces sp. NPDC005492 (assembly GCF_040605995.1). NCBI lineage: Bacteria > Bacillati > Actinomycetota > Actinomycetes > Kitasatosporales > Streptomycetaceae > Streptomyces > Streptomyces sp. NPDC005492. The sequence continues at coordinate 33,593 of NZ_JBEXDX010000062.1, read as the reverse complement.
CAGCAGGGTCGCGCCGGCCGCGACACCTGCCGTACGGCCGAGGAAGCCGCGGCGGTCGAAGTCTCTTGGGTCCACTGGGTCTCCCGGTCGCTTGGGGACGAGTCATGTCAGTCGCCCATGCTGTGCCGGGTCCGCGGTGACGGCCTAGGGCGTTGCCGTGACTCACAGTGCTCCCAGGTGCAACTTAGGTTGCGGTACAGCGGGTTGACACCTCGGGTCGTGAACGTGGGCCCTACAGCGATGACTTGATCGTGCGCAGGACCGCGCCCGCCATGCCCCGCTCCCCGCGCGCGTTCGGATGCACCGGGGCCGCCGGGTTCTCCGGTGCGAGCGGCTCGATCCAGCGGGTGCTCTTCGCCGAGCAGGCGGTGTGGTCGGCGGACGGGGTGTACGTGTCGACGTAGCCCGCGCCCGCCTCCGAAGCCCGTTGCCGCAGCATCGAGTTGAGCTGCTGCTCCTTGGTGCGCAGGAAGGTCACGTCGCCCGGTGCGAGGGACATCTCCCGGCCGCAGCCGGCGCTGTCGGAGGGCAGGATCGCCGGGTAGGAGACGACGTAGACCCGGGCCTCGGGGGCGCGGCGCCTGACCTCGGTCAGGACGCGGGTGAGGCGCTCGCCCGCCGTGGCGATCTTCTTGCGCACGGCGTCGGAGGCATCGGAGGCGTCGGAGCCGTCGTTGACGTAGTGGCGTTCGCAGGGCGCCTTCTCGGTGAAGTACTTCCCGCTGCCGGTGAGTTGGTACAGCGCGCCCATCGCGACGCAGCGTTTGATCATCGCGCTGAAGCCGATGTCGTTGCCGCCGATGCCGATGGTGACCAGTCGGGTGTCGGACGAAAGCGCCCTGAGCTGGGGTGGGTTGGTGCCGTTCTCCGTGTCCTGTGACCCGGTGAGGTCGGCGGTGGTAGCCCCGCTGCAGCTCATGTCGCGGAACTTGGCTCCCTTCAGGCCGAGTTCGGCCGCCACGAGAGACGGGTAGTTGCCGGCGGAGCGGTCGCAGCCCTTGGGGGTTCCGGTGGGGTCGGTGATTCCGGGTCCGGCGGTGTAGGAGTCGCCGAGGGCCACGTACGGGCCCTTCGACGGGGCCGAGTAGGCGACACCGGTGTGGTCGCTGTCGCCGTCGTCGCGGGTGACCAGCACGACGGTGAGCAGCGTGCCGCAGGCGAGGAGCCCGGCCACTGCGACCTGTGTCGAGGTCTTCATCAATTGCCCTCTCTGGCTGGTGGGTTGGACGTCCGCGGGCCCGGCTACGGGCGGGGGGAGTGCCCGTCGCCGGGCCCGGGACTTGCGCCGGAGCCCCGTCCCCACGGGAACCGGCGCCGCGGGGCCGCCTCCGCTCTTGGCGGCCCCGGTCTGCGGGGTCCCTACGGGACCGGTGTGAGGTGGGGGGCCGGGGTCTCGGTGACGGGGGCCGGGACCTTGCGGCTCAGGGCCTCGCCCTCGACGTCCACGCCGGGCAGGATCCGGTCGAGCCAGCGGGGCAGGTACCAGGCCTTGTGGCCGAGCAGGGAGAGGACGGCCGGCACGATCGCCATCCGGACGACGAAGGCGTCGAACAGGACCGCGATGGCCAGCCCGAAGCCGATCATCTTGATCATCGACTCACCCGCGCCGATGAAGCCGGAGAACACCGCCATCATGATCAGCGCGGCGGCCACGACCACCCGGGCGCTGTGCTGGAACCCGGAGACGATCGCCTGCCCGGGTCCGTCCCCGTGGACGTAGGCCTCGCGCATCCGGGAGACGAGGAACACCTCGTAGTCCATGGCCAGTCCGAAGACGATGCCCACCAGGAAGATCGGCATCAGGCTCATGATCGGGCCGGTCTGGTCGACGCCCAGCCAGGAGGCGAGGTGGCCCTCCTGGAAGACCGCGACGACCGCGCCGAGCGCCGCGAGCACGGAGAGCAGGAAACCGAGGGCCGCCTTCAGCGGGACCAGGAGCGAGCGGAAGACGAGGAGCAGCAGGACGATCGCCAGGCCCACCACCAGGGCCAGGTACGGGATCAGCGCGCTCTGGACCTTCTGCGCCACGTCGATGTTGAGCGCGGTGGTGCCCGTGACCTCGAAGCTCGCGCCGGACGTGCCGGACTCGATGCCGGGCCGTTCGTCGCGGATCTTCTGGACGAGGTCCTTGGTCTTCTCGTCGGTCGGGCTGGTGGCGGGGGTCGCGGCGAACACCGCGGTGTCCCCGGCCTGGTTGAAGCGGGCCGGTGAGACGGAGACCACTCCGTCCGTGGCCGCTATCTCCTTCGCGATGGTCGCTACGGCGGCCTTCGCGTCGGTGGCTCCCTTGGCGTCGACCACGATGGTCAGCGGTCCGTTGAAGCCGGGGCCGAACCCCTCGGCGAGGTCGTCGTAGGCGCGGCGTTCGGTGGTGGAGGTGGCCTTGGCCTCGTCGCCGGGCATGCCGAGCTGGAGGTCGAGGGCGGGGGTGGCCATCGCGCCGAGGCCGACGACGCCGAGCATCAGCACGGGGACCGGGTGGCGTACGACGACCCGGGCCCAACGGCTGCCGGCGTTCTCGCCGTTGCCCCGCTTGGCGTTGCTCTTGGGGTTCTTCTGGTTCCTGCGTTCGCGGCGGGAGAGGACCGCGTTCGGCCAGAAGCCGAGGACCGCGGGGACCAGGGTGAGGCAGATCAGGACGGCCAGCAGGACCGCGCCGGCCGCCGCCAGGCCCATCTTCGTCAGCATCGGGATGCCGACCACGGAGAGTCCGGCGAGCGCGATGACGACGGTGAGGCCGGCGAAGACGACCGCGGAGCCCGCCGTACCGGCCGCGAGTCCGGCCGCCTCCCTCGGCGCGTGGCCCTTCGCGCGTTCCTCGCGGTAGCGGGAGACGACGAACAGGGCGTAGTCGATGCCGCAGGCCAGGCCGAGCATCGTGGCGAGGGTGCCGGTGGTCTCGGAGAGGCCGAAGGTGGTGCCCAGGGCGAGGATCGCGGACATGCTGATGCCGACGCCGAGGATCGCGGTGAGGAGGGGCAGTCCGGCGGCGGCCAGGGAACCGAAGGTGATGAGCAGGACGAGGGCCGCGATGGCGATGCCGATCGCCTCGGCGCTGCCACCGGCCGCGGGCTTCTCGGCGAGCGCGTCACCGCCGACCTCGACGGTCAGACCCGCGTCCCGGGCCGTGTCGATGGCCCGCTCCAGGTGCGTCTTCGCGGTGTCGGTCAGGTCGTCGGCCTTCACCTTGAAGGTGACGGTGGAGTACGCCGTGGAGGCGTCCTTGCTCACCGCCCGCGCGGTGAACGGGTCGACGGCGGAGGCGACTTGGGAACCGTCGCCCGCCTCCGTCACCAGGTGCTCGATCGCCGCCCTGTTCTCGGTCGCGGTGACCTTCTCGCCGTTCGGGGCGACGAAGACGATCCGGGCGCTCGCGCCGTCCGCCGCTGTGCCGGGGAAACGCTGCTCCAGCAGGTCGAACGCCTTCTGCGACTCGATGCCCGGCATCGTGAAGCCGTCGTCGGGGGCGGCGGGGGCCTTGGCGGCGGCGAATCCGACGGCGCCGAGGACCACCACCCACAAGAGGGTGACGAACCAGCGCCACCGGAAGGCCACGCGGCCCAAGTGATAAAGGAGAGTAGCCATGGCTGAGGGAGGCCTCCACGTCGGCATCGGTCAGTCGGACGGTCGGTCGAGATCGTGGTCTCAACCCTTCCGCCGACGGCCTTCCGCCACGAGGGAGCGCCCTCCCGAATGGATGGTGTAGCCCGCTACACCATCCCCGCGGAGCTCAGCCCGCGTGCAGCTCCGTCAACTGGCCCAGCGGCAGCGTGTGCTGGGTCTGGAGGACCTTCGCGCGTAGATACCGGACATTGTGGGGCGTGGTGAAGACGCCGGTCGGGACCCGGTCGTGGACGTCGATGCCGAGACCGCGCAACTGGTCGGCCTTGTCGGGGTTGTTGGAGAGCAGGTCCAGCGAGGTGACCCCGAGGGCGGTGAGCATCTGGGCGGCGGCCGTGTAGTCGCGGGCGTCCTCGGGCAGGCCCAGCGCGGCGTTGGCGGCGTAGGTGTCGAGGCCCTGGTCCTGGAGGGCGTACGCGTCGAGCTTGTTGTAGAGGCCGATGCCCCGGCCCTCCTGGCGCAGATAGAGCAGGACACCGCCGCGGTCGGCGATGCGCTCCACCGCCTCGCGCAGTTGGGGCCCGCAGTCGCAGCGGGCGGAGCCGAAGACATCGCCCGTCAGGCACTCGGAGTGCAGCCGGACCAGCGGGGTGGTGCCGGGGGCGGGGTCGCCGAGGACGACCGCGACATGTTCCTGACCGTCGGTCAGACCGTGGAAGGTGACGAGCTCGGCGTCGACGGTGTAGCCGTCCTGGAAGCGCAGCGGTACCCGGACGCGGGCACGCGGGGTGGCGGCGGGGAAGTCGGGCATGCGGGTCTCCGAGTCCGATGGGTGATGGAGCGATGTGCTTCAAAACTGAAGCACATCCACGATCACGGACCCTACCGCATGCTTGAAATTTGAAGCAACAGAATTGAGGGACGACTTACGGAGACGACTTACGGAGACGTCTTACGGAGACGTCTTACGGAGACGTCTTACGGAGACGTCTTACGGAGACGTCTTACGGAGACGGCTCACGGAGACGGCTCACGAACACGGCGGGGTGGAGCGACGGCGCCACGGGACGTCCTCCGGTGTCTCCAGCGCCCGCGCGATCCCGGCACTGATCTCCTCCAGCTGGCCCACCTGTTCCGGGGTGAGATGGTCGAAGATCGCGGCGCGCACGGTCTCGACATGGCCCGGCGCCGCCTGCTCCAGCACGGCCATCCCCGCGTCGGTCAGGACCGCCGTACTGCCCCGCTTGTCGGACGGGCACCCCTCCCGCCGCACCAGACCGTCCTTCTCCAGCCGGGTCACGGCGTACGTCAGCCGGCTCCGGGTGATCTTCGACTGCTCGGCGAGGTCGGTCATGCGCAGCCGGTGGTCCGGTACGTCGGAGAGGTTGGCGAGGATGGAGTAGTACAGGTGGGGCATGCCGGCCTCCTGCTGGAGCTGCCGGTCGATCGCGTCCTCCAGGAGGTGCGTCGCGGCGATGTACGCGCGCCAGGCGCGCTGCTCCTCGGCGGTCAGCCAGCGGGTCGTCATACCCCCAGTGTAGGTTTGTTTCAAACTTGAACCAAGCCCGCGGTTCCCTTCGGACCCGGGTCCGCCGTCCCACCGAGCCGGGAGCGCGTCCGATGCCTCACCCGTACGTCCTCCTCTCCGCCGCCGTCTCCCTCGACGGCTACCTCGACGACACCGGCCCCGACCGGCTGCTCCTCTCCAGCCCGGCCGACTTCGACCGGGTCGACGAGGTCCGGGCGTCCGTGGACGCGATCCTCATCGGCGCCGGCACGATCCGCGCCGACAACCCGCGCCTGCTCGTCAACTCCGCGGAGCGCCGCGCGGCCCGCATCGCCGCCGGTAAGCCGGAGTACCCCCTCAAGGTCACGGTCAGCGGCTCCGGTGATCTCGACCCCACGGCCAACTTCTGGCACACGGGCGGGGAGAAGCTGGTCTTCACAACGGACAAGGGCGCAGAGCGGGCCGGGCGGCTCGGCCTCGCCGCCGAGATCGTCTCCCTCGGCCCGGACCTCGACTGGCGCCGCCTGCTGGAGCACCTGCACGAGGTCCGTGATGTGCGCCGCCTGATGGTCGAGGGCGGCGGCACCATCCACACCCAGCTCCTCCAGCAGGGCCTGGCCGACGAACTCCAGCTCGTCGTGTCCCCCCTCTTCGTCGGCACCCCGGACGCGCCCCGCCTCTTCGGCCCCGGCGACTACCAGGCCGGCCGCCTCCGCCTGGTCGAGACCCGCCCCATCGAGGACGTGGTCCTCATCCGCTACGAACCCACCGCCCCCGGCACCGGTGACCTCCCCTCCGCCGCCGACCACCACTGGCTCGCCCTCGCCTGCGACCTGGCCGCCGACTGCCCGCCCTCGCAGACGGCGTTCAGTGTCGGCGCGGTGGTGGTCGCGGAGGACGGCACGGAACTGGCCCGTGGCCACTCCCGCGAGGCCGGCGACCCGGTGGTCCACGCGGAGGAGGCGGCCCTGGCGAAACTGGCCCCGGGAGACCCGCGTCTCGCGACCGCCACGGTCTACACGAGCCTCGAACCCTGCACCCACCGCGCCTCCCGCCCCAAGCCCTGCGCCCGGCTGATCCTCGACGCGGGCGTACGGCGGGTGGTGACGGCGTGGAGAGAACCGGACACGTTCGTGACGGGGGCCGACGGGAGTGGGGTGCTGGTGGCCAGGGGTGTGTCGGTGGTCGTACTGCCGGAGTACGAGGAGCGGGCGACGGCACCGAATCGGCATGTGCTGGGCTGAGGCGTCCGGCTCACCGGCACATGAGCAACTCCTGTGCTGTCAAGTGGTGTTGGGCCCACCCCCATGGTGCTGCTGGACCGCTGGTGGGCCGAACGGGCCGTTCCTAGCCTCGTGACCATGACGAATCCCACGAACGAACAACGAACGGGCACCACCAGGCGGACGGCACTGCGTGGGCTGGGACTGTCGGCGGCGGGCATGGCACTGGCGACCGGGTTCGGAACCTCGCCGGCCGCGGCGGACCCGCGTCGCGGGCTCACCACCTATGTGCTGGTGCACGGCACCCACAGCGCGGGCGCGTTCTGGATGCCGATCGCCCGGGAGCTGACGCTGCGCGGTCACCGCGTCGTCATGGTGGACCAGCCGCGGCACGGCGCGGAGGCCTTCGTGCCGGAGTCGTACCAGCGACAGGACCTCGAAGCGATGGCCGTCGAGCCTTCCCCGTTGGGGGGCCTCGGACTGGAGGACTACGAGGCACGCGTCACGGGCATCGTGCGGCGGGCGGCACGGAACGGCCCGGTGGTCCTGGTCGGGCACAGTCTGGGTGGAGTATCGGTCAGCCGGGTCGGCAACGCCGTCCCGCATCTGCTGCACCACATCTGCTACATGGCGGCCTTCTGCCCCAGCCGTGTCCTGCCCTCGGCGGACGCCTGCACGGCGGCCCCCGAGAACGCGAACGCCGTCAGCCCGGTCGAGTTGACGGTGGGTGACCCGGACCGGCTCGGTGTATTACGGCTGAACTTCCGGACGGGCGACAGCCATGCGCTGTCCCTCCTGAAGGAGATGATCTGCGCGGACTATCCCGATGCCGAATTCCGCCGGACGCTGGCCGGAATGCAGACCGACGAACCCATAGCCGCTTATGCGGGCCGAGCGGTCGGCCGGGCTGGTGCCTGGGGACGTGTTCCCCGCACCTACCTGCGTTTCGGCAAGGACCGGACGATCGCCACCGCGCTCCAGGACAGGATGATCGCGGAAGCCGACGCGCTCACGCCCGACAACAGGTTCCACGTGCACAATTTCGCAGCGGCGTCACACGTCGGCCCTCTCGATCCCGTCCCGGTCGCCGAAGCCCTGGACACGCTCGCGGGGCAGGGAGGGTAAGGCACTCGCGGGGGCTCGCCGGAGGTTCCCGACGGCGTTCGCGCCGGCACCGGCGACGGCCCTTGCGATAGAGCGCCCTCGAAGTCGTAGCGTCCGAAGACATGACGTACACGACCACACCACAGCACAAGATCGGATCCGGTTTCGGTGCCAGGAGCACCACGGACGAGGTCCTGCGGGGTACGGATCTGACGGGCAAGCTCGCCGTCGTCACCGGGGGCTATGTGGGCCTCGGCCTGGAGACGACCCGGGCGCTCGTCCGCGCCGGCGCCCGGGTCGTCGTCCCGGCCCGGCGCCGGGAGGTCGCGGAGCGGGCGGTCGGCGGGCTCGACGGGGTCGAGGTGGACGAGATGGATCTCGCCGACCTGGACAGCGTGCGGGAGTTCACCGACCGGTTCCTCGCCTCGGGGCGGGACATCGACATAGTCGTCGACAACGCCGGGATCATGGCCTGCCCGGAGACACGGGTCGGCCCGGCGGCCTGGGAGGCCCAGTTCGCCACCAACCACCTGGGCCACTTCGCCCTCGTCAACCGACTCTGGGCGCCCATCGCGCGCGGCGGCGCCCGTGTCGTGGCCGTGTCGTCCCGGGGGCACCACCTGTCGGACATCCGGTGGGACGACATCCACTTCGAGCACGGTCCCTACGACAAGTGGGCGGCCTACGGCCAGGCGAAGACCGCGAACATGCTGTTCGCCGTCCACCTGGATCGGCTGGGCCACGAGTCCGGAGTGCGGGCGTTCTCCCTCCATCCCGGGGAGATCCTCACCGAGTTGGTGCGCCACACGTCCCGTGAAGAAATGATCGAACGCGGCTGGATCGACGAACACGGCAATCCCAGCGGCAGCTTCAAGACCCCCGAGCAGGGCGCCGCCACCCAGGTATGGGCCGCGACCTCCCCGCAACTCGACGGCATGGGTGGCGTCTACTGCGAGGACTGCGACATCGCCGAGCCCGCCCTCCCCGACGACGACTCCTGGGCAGGCGCCCGCGCCTACGCGACCGACCCGTCCCAGGCCGCCCGCCTGTGGACCCTCTCCGCCGAACTGACGGGCGTCGACCTGACCTCGTGAGCCCCGCGTCGACACGGCCTGGCCCTGGCGGCGCTCCTCGAACCCCAGGAAACCCGGACGGCTGACACTCGTGTGACTTCGGACCCCGCGAATGGCGTATAGTTGGGAACACAACGGCGCGGGGTGGAGCAGCTCGGTAGCTCGCTGGGCTCATAACCCAGAGGTCGCAGGTTCAAATCCTGTCCCCGCTACTCAAGGCCAAGGGCCGGAATCCAGATTTCTTCTGGATTCCGGCCCTTGGTGTTTCCGCCCCTTCCCCTATCGGGTCACCCCGCTCGCCGCCCTCCCCCCACCACGAAAAACTGGACGCGTGGAGGAGGGTCCGTATGTGCGAGCCGGCGGGCGCCTGCCCGGCGACCCCGTGCCCGACCCCGGCCTCGGCCCCGACGAGGGACGGCGGATCCCGTACACCCTCGCCTTCGTCCGCCGACTGCCCGCGCTGCTGCTGGTCGTCGGCGCGTTCTACGACTACTTCACCCCGCAGGACTTCACCGCGGCCCCGTTCTTCACCGCCGCCCCGCTCGTCGCCGCCCCGCTCTACTCGCGGCGCGGGACTGTACTCACCGGCCTGACCGCGGTCGCCGTCGTCCTCGCCATCCACCTGAAACTCGGCATCGTCCTGCGGATCGACGCGGTCACCGAGGTGGTCACCGTGGTGACGGTCGCCGGTCTCGCCGTCCTCATCAACCTCCTCGTCCGCCGCAGCAGCGAGCAGCTCGCCTCCGTACGCGAGATCGCCGAGGCCGCCCAGCGCGCGGTACTGCCCGAACCGGCCGAGCGGATCCGCGGGTTCGAGATCGCGGCACGGTACGAGGCCGCCCAGGAGGGCGCGTCCATCGGCGGCGACCTGTACGCGGTGCAGGACACCCCGCACGGCGTACGGCTGATCGTCGGCGACGTGCGCGGCAAGGGCATGGGCGCGGTCGCCGCCGTCGCCGTGGTGATCGGGGCGTTCCGGGAGGCGGCCCAGCAGGAGACCACCCTGGAGGAGGTCGCCGAGCGGCTGGAGCGGGCGCTGGCCCGCGAGGGCAGCCGGCGCGACGGGCTCGACGCGTTCGAGGGGTTCACCACGGCCGTCCTCGCCGAGATCCCGCACGGCGACGGCGTCGTACGGATCGTCGACCGGGGCCATCCGCCGCCGCTGCTCCTGGAGGCGGACGGCGCTGTGCACACCCTGCTCGTCAAAGAGCCCGCACTGCCGCTCGGCATGGGCGAGTTGGGGTACTGGCCCGACCGTGCCCAGGAGTTCGCCTTCCCGGACGGAGCCACGCTGCTGGTGTACACCGACGGGCTGTCCGAGGCCCGCGATCGCCACGGTGTCTTCTTCGATCCCGGGGAGCGGCTGGCCGGGCGGACCTTCCGCAGCCCCGAGGCGTTGCTCGGGATCCTTGCCAAGGAGGTGCGCCGGTACTCCGGGGGCGGGATGTCGGACGACATGGCGATGATCGCCGTACGGCATCCATGAACGGTGTCACCAGGTGTGATCGGGTGAGCGCCCTCCGCATAACAACTGACATACCGTCAATAGCTGTGTGAATTCTGAGACTTGGTCAACTCGCCCGTTTTTCGCCGGTCGTGGGCCCTTCGTCCAGCAAGGAAAGGTTAATGATCAAGCCGAACAGCTTGGAATCGGGTGCCCGGGTCTATTAACGTTCGATAACGCAGCGCGGTCGTCCCAGCCGTCACAAGAGACGGCTCCGTGCGCACGCGCCGAATCCCGCAAGGGAACCGGGGAACCACCACTTGGGGTGAATCGCTCGTCGACCGCCGTGGGAACACGGCGGGTTTACGCGCGTAGGAGACCTTCCTGCTCCGAACCCGTCAGCTAACCCGGTAGGCGAGAAGGAAGGAAAGGAGCACGCCCACGTGGCGTCCAACCAGGCTGCCCCAGAAGCCCCGTTCGTGTATGGCGGTTACCGCCCCGACGAGGGCCCCTGGGAGGAGTGGAACCCCAGCGCGGAGTCCGTTCCCCCCAACCGCGGCAAGCACCGTGTCGCCAAGCAGCGTGGTGGCGGGGGATTCGCCCGCAGCTCCACCGTCCTGGGCGTCGGTGTCATAGCCGCCGTGAGCGCCGGCGGGATGGCCAGCGCCAACACCGGCAAGCCGCCCGTCTCGATCTCCCTGCCGGACCTGCCCTCCGTGGGCCATCTGCTGGACGACTCCTCCAGCACCCCCAAGGGTTCCGCGACCGCGCTCAGCAGCGTCGGCGTGACCTCCACCGAGACCGCCAAGGGCACCTCGGACGCGGGCGAGTTGCTGCGCAACCGGATCATGGAGCAGGCCGAGCTCCAGCAGCTCCAGGTCGACGGCAAGTCGCAGGCGGCCGCCGAGGCCGCCGTCGCCAAGCAGGTCGACGACGCCGCGGCCAAGGCCGAGAAGGACGCCGCCGCCAAGGCCGCCGACGCGAAGAAGGCCGCCGAGGACGCCGCCAAGAAGAAGGCCGAGGCCGCGAAGCTCGCCGCGCTGGCCAAGCAGTACACCCTGCCGGTCGGGTCGTACACGATCACCGGCACCTTCGGTCAGGCCGGCACCATGTGGTCCTCCGGCTACCACACCGGACTCGACTTCGCCGCGCCCACCGGCACGCTGATCAAGGCCATTCACAGCGGCACGGTCACCGAGGCGGGCTGGGCCGGGTCGTACGGCTACCGCACCATCATCACCCTCGACGACGGCACCGAGCTGTGGTTCTGCCACCAGTCCTCGATCAACGTCAGCGTCGGGCAGAAGGTCGCCACGGGTGATGTCATCGGCCGCGTCGGCGCCACCGGCAACGTGACCGGGCCGCACCTGCACCTCGAGGTCCACATCAACGGCGCCGCGACCGCCAGCGACCCGGCGCCTTGGCTGCGCAGCAAGGGGCTCAACCCCTGAGGCACCCGGCGATCTCGCTGGAATATCCGGTTCCGGTCCGGCTGTTGACGTAGAGCATGACTTCTCTTCGCAAGCTGGGCCGGTCCGACCTCGACATCTTCCCGCTCGTCCTCGGCGGCAACGTCTTCGGCTGGACCGCGGACGAGGCCGCCTCCTTCGCCGTGCTCGACGCGTACACGGCCGCCGGAGGCAACTTCGTCGACACCGCCGACTCGTACACGGCGTGGATCGAGGGCCACAAGGGCGGTGAGTCCGAGACCGTCATCGGCAGGTGGCTGGCGGCCCGCGGCAACCGCGCCGACGTCGTCATCGCCACCAAGGTCAGCCAACACCCCGACTACCAGGGCCTGTCCGCCGCCAACATCAAGGCCGCGGCCGACGCCTCCCTGCGCCGCCTGGGCACCGACTACATCGACCTGTACTACCCGCACTTCGACAAGGAGGACGTGCCGGTCGAGGAGATCGTCGGCACGCTCGACGAGCTGGTGCGGGCGGGCAAGGTACGGCACATCGCCGCCTCCAACATCTCACCGGCGCGCCTCCAGGCCTCCCTCGACCTCTCCGACCGCGAGGGCCTGGCGCGCTATGTCGCCATCCAGCCCCACTACAACCTCGTCTCCCGCGACACCTACGAGGGCGAGCTGCGCGACGTCGCCGAACGCGGCGGCCTCTCGGCCCTCCCGTACTTCGCCCTGGCGGCCGGCTTCCTCACCGGCAAGTACCGCCCCGGCACGACAGTGGAGAGCGCACGGGCGGGGCGCGCGGCCCAGTACCTCGAATCGGAGCGCGGGCAGAATGTGCTGACCACCCTGGACGAGATCGCGCAGGCCCACGAGGCCCCCGTCGCGACGGTCGCCCTGGCCTGGCTCACCGCCCAGCCGACGGTCGCCGCACCGATCGCGTCCGCCCGGACGGTGGAGCAACTGCCGGCGCTGTTGGCGGTGGCGGAACTGGAGCTGACGGAGGGGGAGTTGGGGTTGTTGACGGAGGCGTCGGCGTAGGTCGCGGCCGGGAAGTCCTGCTTCTCACGCGCGCTGCTGGTGTCGCCGGTCGGTGCGACGGGTGGGGGCACCAGCAGCGGGGGAGCGTGCCAGGCGTCGTAAGGCAGGCGGGCCTTGCGGACGCTGTCTGGGGTTTTGGGCGGGCCGGGGCGCGGGACAGCGGCGGTGATTGGTCGGCGTCGGTGGGCAGAACTGGAGCTCACGGACCGGGAGTTGGGGAAGCTGACGGAGTCGTCGGCCTAGGTCGGGGCCGTGAAGTCCCGTTGTTCGCCCGCAGGGTGAGTCTGGAGTGCGGCTGGTGTCGCCGGTCGGGGCGGCGGGTGGGGGCGCCTCCCACGCCCTCATGGCAGTGGGCGTGTGCCGGGGGCGGCGTGAGGCAGGCGGGGCCTTTCGACGCGGCGGCCTGGGGTCTCCGGCGGGTCGGGGCGCGGGGCTGCGACGGCGGCTGGTCGGCGCCGGCGGTCGGAACTGGGGCTGACGGACGCGGAGTTGGAGAAGCTGACGGGGCGTCGGCCTCGGTCTCCAGCGGGTCGAGGCGCTGGAAAGTGGCGGTGACCGGTCGGCGTCCTGTGCTTGCGATGGCACGGTGGAGGAGGCGCCGGATCCCGGCGGCCGCTGCCGCGGGCGATGCGGAGCGATGGGCCCCCGGTCGAGCCGCGCCGGGAGCGGGGGAGCGCGATGTCAACGCCTCCAGGGTTCCCACGCCGTCGAGGCCCTGGCAGCGCGGCCCACGTCCAGCCTCTGCGGCAGGCCCGGAAGACCTCAGGACCGGTACGGGTTGTACACCGAGTAAGGCGCCCCCGCGTTCCCGTACACCCCGTACACCGGCCACGGCGGCACAACCACCGGCACCGGTGGTGCCGTGCGCCTCGCCGCGTAGTCCAGGGCCGGGCGGGCCACCTCTCGGCGGAGCCACAGTTCGTGCAGCAACTGCCTTTCCCGTACGGGGAATTCGGGGCCGACGTGGCCTCGGCCCGCGCGGTGGCGGAGGAACGCCAGGGTGGTTGCGTGGGCCTCGTACTCGGCGACCGTGCGGGAACCGGGTCTGCCCAGGTGGTGGCGGGCGTACTCGCGGGCCAGGCGGCGGGCCTTCATCGAGCCGAGTACGAAGGGTTCGGCCGGGGGCAGCCAGCCCGCGTGGACGTATACCGGCAACTCCTCGCGTACGGTGCGCAGTTCGCGTTGGCGGGTCCAGACCGCGAGCCAGGTCAGCAGGCCGAACGCGGGCACCATCAGCATGCCGTAGACCTCGAAGAAGCCGTACTGGCCGAACGTGGAGGAGCCGTTCCAGATCGCGTGCATGCCCATCGCGAGGAGCAGGCCGGTCAGTGGTACCAGGATGCGTCTGATGTGGTGCCGGTCGGGGGAGAGGGCCGCGATGCCGAAGCCTATGCCCGTCAGGACGGTGAACAGGGGGTGCGCGAACGGGGACATGACGATGCGGACGAAGAAGGTCGCCGCGGTGACCGAGGTGAAGCCGCGGTCGCCGGTGAGCTGGTCGGTGCCGAAGGCGGTGCCGAGGTAGAGGATGTTCTCGGTGAAGGCGAAGCCGGTCGCGGTGACCCCGGCTATCACCACCCCGTCGACGATCCCGGTGAAGTCCCGTCTGCGGAACAGGAAGACGAGGAGTACGGCCGCCGCCTTCGCCGACTCCTCGACGATCGGCGCTATGACGGTCGCGCCCAGGGTGTCCGCGCTGGTCGGGTCGGCGGTCGTGGTCGCTATCCACCGGGTCGCGAAGCTGTTGGCGACGATCGCTATGAGGGCCGCGGCGCAGGCGCCCCAGGCGAAGGAGAAGAAGAGGTTCCGCCAGGGGCCGGGGTCGACCCGGTCGAGCCAGCGGAACGCGGCGACGAGCAGCGGCACGGGCAGCACCGCGAGCCCGAGACCCACCAAGAACCCTTCTGTGCCGGTCTGTTGGCGGACGAGCGCGAGGATGACCAGCCCGGAGAGCGCGAGCAGGGTGATCAGCGCGCAGTGCCGGACCCAGTTCCGCCGCCACCAGCGTTCGCGCGGCCCGTGCCCGGGCACACCACCGGCGGGGTGGCCGGGGTGTGGGGGGTACGGCGAAAACGTGGCCACGGCATCGACCCTAACGAGGTAAGGGCACGGCCCGCGAGGGAGCCTGGCGTCAGCTCTGGTCGTCAGTGTTGGTTTTCCTGGGGTACGCGACGGAAGAGCAGATCGTTCACGACATGTCCCTTGTCCAGTCCCTGGCCCTCGAAACGGGTCAGCGGCCGGAAGTCCGGACGGGGCGCGAAACCGCCGTCGGGTTGGCTGTTCTCGAAGTCCGGGTGCGCGCTGAGGACTTCGAGCATCTGTTCCGCGTACGGCTCCCAGTCCGTCGCGCAGTGCAGGATCGCGCCGGGCTTGAGCCGGGTCGCGGCGAGGGTGAGGAACTCCGGCTGGATCAGCCGCCGTTTGTGGTGCCGCTTCTTGGGCCAGGGGTCGGGGAAGTAGACGCGCAGCCCGTCCAGCGAGTCCGGGGCGAGCATCTCGCGCAGCAGGATGATGGCGTCCCCGTTGGCGACGCGGACGGTGGACAGGCCGTGCTGGTCGGCGAGGGCCAGCAGATTGCCCTGGCCCGGGGTGTGCACGTCGACGGCGAGGATGTTCGTCGCCGGGTCCGCGGCGGCCATCTGCGCGGTGGCCTCGCCCATCCCGAAGCCGATCTCCAGCACGACCGGGTTGTCGTTCCCGAACAGCTCGGCGAGATCGACGATCCGCTGTCCGTCGATGTCCAGCCCCCACTTGGGCCACAGCCGCTCCAGCGCGTCCGCCTGTGCCGTGGTGACCCGGCTCCGGCGCGGCTGGAAGCTCCGGATCCGCCGCTCGAAGTGCGACCCGGCGGGATCGGGCTTCGGACCGTCCGGGAAACGGGGCTCGCCCTTGGCACGGGGGCGCCGCGCGGGCTCGGCGGGGGTGGAGCCGGCGGGGGCGTCGGGGGCGTTGAGGGAGTCAGACACAGTGCGTCGATTTTACGGGGAGCGGGCGGATGGTGGCTTGCGGGGGAGTCCGCTACGGCGAACCGGCCGGCGTCGGCCTCGCCGTCTGTTGCCGCAGGACGGCCAGGGCCCGCCGGGCGACCTCTCTGCCGATGGGCAGGGACGCGGTCGCCGCCGGGCTCGGGGCGTTGAGCACATGGACGGTGCGCGGTCCCTCCTTGATCAGGAAGTCGTCGACGAGGGTGCCGTCGCGCAGCACGGCCTGCGCGCGGACTCCGGCCGCCGAGGGCACCAGGTCGTCGGGGGTCACGGCCGGGAGCAGCCGCTGTACGGCCGTGGTGAACGCGCTCTTGGAGATCGAGCGGCGCAGCTCTCCCGCGCCGTACCGCCAGTGCTGCCGGGCCATGTGCCACACCCCGGGCCAGGCGGCCGTCGTCGCTATCTCCCGGGGGTGTACGACACCCCAGCCGTAGCCCTCGCGGGCCAGGGCCGGTACCGCGTTCGGTCCGAGGTGGACGCCGCCGTCGATGCCGCGGGTGAGGTGCACGCCGAGGAACGGGAAGGCCGGGTCCGGTACCGGATACACCAGGCCCCGCACCAGCTCGGGGCGGGCGAGTGAGTAGTACTCGCCGCGGAACGGCACGATCCGCATCTCCGGGTCGTCGCCGGTGAGACGGGCCACCTCGTCGCAGTGCAGGCCCGCGCAGTTCACCAGCACCCGGGCGCGCACGATGTCGCCGCCGGTCGCGGTCACCGTGCGGACGGCGACCCCGCGCTCGGGGCGCCGGTCGATGTGGGCGACGCGGGCGCCGTAGCGGATCTCCGCGCCGGAGGCCTCGGCCAGGTGGCGGGCGACCTCCGTGTAGTCGCAGATGCCGGTCGTGGCGACCTGTATGGCCGCCAGGCCGCGCACCTCCGGTTCGTACTCGGCGATCTGGGCGGCGCCCAGCTCCCGCACCGGAATGCCGTTCTCCCGGCCGCGCTGCACGAGGGCGTGCAGGCGGGGCAGCTCGGCGCGCTCGGTGGCGACGATCAGCTTGCCGGTGACGGCGTGCGGGATGCCGTACTCCGCGCAGAACTTGACCATCTCGGCGGCGCCGCGCACCGCGTACCGCGCCTTGAGGGAGCCTGGGCGGTAGTAGATCCCGCTGTGGATCACCCCGCTGTTGCGCCCGGTCTGGTGCCGGGCGGGGCCCGTCTCCTTCTCCAGCACGGTCACCCGCGTGCCCGGTGCGGCACGGGTGATCGCATACGCGGTCGACAGCCCGACGATCCCACCACCCACCACGAGCACGTCACAGTCGTAGCCGACCACGCGCACCACCTCCCGCATCCGATAGTGCACTGCACCACTGACAGTCACTTCAAACGCCGGAAAGTGGCGGGATGTGCGGTACCGCTCAGGCCGGGGCCATCAGCAGGGGCCGGGCCCGCTCCCGCAGCTCGACCACCCGCGGCTCGTCGCCGTACGGCTCCAGCCGGTGCAGGAGATCCTTCACGTACTCGGTGGTGCGGGCCGAGGAGATGCGCCCCGCGACCTCCACCGCCCGTACGCCCTGCTCGCATGCCGCGTCGAGGTTGCCCGACTCCAGCTCGGCGACCGCCGAGACGACGAGCCTGAGGCCGTGCGAGCGCACGAACTCCTCCGTCGGCTTCGACAGTGCCTGCTCCGTGAAGCGGCGGACCTGGCGCGGTGCCTTCAGGTCGCGGTAGCACTCGGCGGCGTCGGCGGCGAAGCGGTCGTAGGAGTAGAAGCCGAGCCAGGACGGGTCGTTGTCCCCGTCGCGGGACCGCTCCAGCCAGCCCTCGGCCGCCTTCAGGGCCGCGCCGGCCGCCTGGGCGTCCCCCGCGCGCGCGTGGGAGCGTGCCTCGACGAGCCGGAAGAAGCTCATCGTGCGGGCCGTGGCCAGGCCGCGGTTGCGCTCCAGGGCGGCCTGCGCGAGGTCGACGCCCTCGTCGCCGAAGCCGCGGTAGGTCGCCTGCAACGACATCGACGCCAGTACGTATCCCCCCAGGGGCACGTCCGCCGCCGCGCGGGCCAGGCGCAGCGCCTGGATGTAGTACCGCTGCGCCGCCTCCTGTTGGCCGGTGTCGAAGGCCATCCACCCTGCCAGGCGGGTGAGTTCGGCGCTGGCCCCGAAGAGGGCTCTGCCGACCTCGTCGGAGTACGAGCCGAGCAGCAGCGGTGCCGCTTCTACCCGCAGGCACTCCGGCACCATGGACGAACGCCAGTCGCCGCCCCCGTACTTGGAGTCCCAGCGCCTGGCGTCCTCCGCGGCCTCCCGCAGCTTCTGCACATCGCTGTGGCCGACTTTGAGCGGTGCGCTCGCGCCCTCCGAGGAGTTCGCCTCCCGCGCCACCGAACTGTCGGCCGGGGTTATCAGCCAGCGTGAGGCGGGCGTTGCGTATGCGCTGACTGCGAACGACCCGGCGAGGGACTGCCAGATGCCGCCGGAGCCGGCCCGGCGGCCGGCGAGGTCGAGGCGGTACAACTCCGTTGCGGAACGCACGGCTTGACCGACGTCCCTGGGGAAGGCGAGGCCCACTTCCGGCGCGGGATCCGCGTCCGCCAGGCCGATCTCGTGGAGCGGCACCGGGCGGCCGAGCTTCTGGCCGATGGCGGCCGCGATGAGGTGCGGGGCGGCGCCCTGGGGCACCATTCCCTTCGACACCCAGCGCGCCACCGACGTCTTGTCGTAGCGAAGTGTCAACCCGCGTTGAGCGCCAAGATCGTTGACGCGACGCGCGAGTCCTGCGTTGCTGATTCCCGCGAGGGCGAGAACGGTGCCGAGTTTTTCGTTCGGCCCGCGTTGCTCCCTGGACATGCGCCACCCCTCGACACAGACGGCTGCCGCGCTGGCATAACCATGCGGCATTCGTAAACCCAGCGTAGTTCGCCGCATCCCAAGCGTTAAGGGGCATTGTTCCGGTTGGCGGGATTGTGGTCCGTACGCGAGTGCGGGGTTTGCACGGAGGGTTGCGACGTGCCCCCGCCGTGTGGCCGTGCGCCCGTGTGTGCGCTCTTCTCCGGCCATCGCGGGAGCGCTTCGATAGCGAGTGCGTGGGTCGGCCCGCTGTACTGGATCCAGTGGGCTGGGGGACACCGCCGCCTACATCCCCGCGGGCGGCGGACCGGTCCGGGAGGCGTACTCCGCCTCCCGGGCTGTGCGCGGTGCGAAGCGGTGCGCAAGGCATGTACGGAGCGTGCGCGAACCCGTGCCCGCAAAGCCGATTTGGCTGAAAATCATCCCCGCCCCTCGGTGCCGAATACCGCTCCTACCACGGGAGTTGAGGGCGCGTTAGGTGTTCTGGGGGAGCGTATCGGGGGCGCATTCGCGTCGCGGACGTAGGGTCGTCGTTGTCCGGTTGTCCCTTGTCCTGGGCGTACTTGCGCGATCTCGAGCGGCTTCCGCCGCTCTCCGGAAGGCGTCCTTCATGGCAGCATGGTGCCCAGTTCGTGCGGTGCACTGGTTGTCCACAGCCTGTGGAGGCGTCGATGCGGTGGTTGGTGGGATGGAGCAGCACCGCCGCTGGAGCCGCCGCGATCGGTTCCGCGGGGGCGACCGGGCTCGACGGTGAGACGGTGCACCCGGTGGGATCCCAACTCCTGTGGGGCGACCCGGATCCGCTGTGGGCGGTCGGCGACTGGCGGCCCGACGAGGTGCGGGTCGTGATGGTCGACGCGGAGACCCGGATCGCCGTCCTCGGCACCTGCGGCGCCTCCGACGAGGAACTGCGGCTGAGCCTGTTCTCCGCGCGCGGAGGGGCACTTCGGCATCTGACCGCCTGGTCCGGCAGTTACACCGCGGTCGTCAAGATCGGCCGCCGCACCATGGTCTGCGGTGATCTCGCGGGCGCCAAGCCGGTGTTCTACACCCCCTGGGCCGGCGGTACGGCCTACTCCACGGCCGCGCTCCCGCTCGCCGACCTCATCGAGGCCAACCTCGACTTCGGTCACCTCGCCGCGCTGCTCGCCGCCCCGGACGTGCCGGCCGCGCTGCACGACTCGACGCCGTACGAGGGGGTGCGTCGCATTCCGCCGGGGCATGCGCTCATCCTGCGCGCGGGGGCGCGCGAGATCGCCGGGTACGAGCCGGTCGCCTCCCTCGCCGTCGCGGCCGCGCCCGTCGACCCCGACAGTGCGGTGGACGCCGTACGAGACGCACTCGTCGACGCGGTGCGCGCGCGCCTGTCCGCGCCCCGGCACGTTCCCGACATCGACCCGGGCCCGGTGCCCGGCATGGGACCCGCCGAGCGGCGTGCCGCGCGCGGGATGCCCGTCCCCGGGATCGGCGCCGACCTCTCCGGGGGGCCCGCCTCCGGGACGCTGGCCCTGCTCGCCGCCGGGCTGCCGGGGGCCCCGGGCACGGTCCTCGGGCACGGTACCGGCGCGGGCGAACGCCTCCTGGCCGTCACCTTCAACGACCTCGCCGTGCGCGGCCGCGAGTCCGAGGTCGAGCGGGCCGGCACCCTCGCGGCCAACCCCCGCCTGCACCACGTGGTCGTGACCGGCGGCGAGGACGTCCTGCCGTACGCCGAACTCGACGGCCCCCTCACCGACGAACCCGGGCCTTCCCTGATCATCGCCGCCCGCCACCGCGCGCGGCTCGCGGCGGGCAGCGCCGACCACTTCACGGGGTACGGCGCCCGGCAGGTCCTGGACGCCCACCCGGCGCGCCTCGCGGACCTCCTGATGGACCGCAAACGGCGCCATCTGGTGCGCCCCGTGGCCGCGTTGGCGAAGGCGGACGGTTCGGTGATGGTCCCCGCGCGCGTGTACGGCGCGGCCCGCCGCCTCGCCCGTACGCCCTACGGCACGGGGCTCGAAGTCCTCGCCGACCGCCTCCTGCACCAGCGCTTCGAGGAGCCCGGCGGCGCGGTCGGCGCGTCCCTCGCCGCGCTCACCTGGGCCAGACCCGGTCCCGCCGCCCGCTGGCTGACCGGCGAAGCCCTCGCTGAAGTATCGGTTCGTCTTCAAGGCGCGCCCAGCCGCCAGGGCGTCGGCCCGGGCCAACGCCCCGGCGACTTCCGCGCCCGCGCCGCCCTCGCCCGCCACGCCTCCGACCTCCGCATCCTCGAACAGGCCGCGGAGATCCGCTCCCAACGCCTCCACACCCCCTTCCTCGACAACCAGGTGGTCCGCGCCTGCCGCACCCTCCCCGAAGCCCTACGGGTCCAGCCCGGCGCCCGGGCGGCCATCCTCCGTACGGTCCTGGAAGGCGCCGGCGTAGGAGACCTCCCACCCGGCTGGGGCGCCCCCACCCACGCGTCGACAGCGGCCGCGTCCCGCACGGGCCTCCGGGTGGCCGCGGACTCCCTGATGGCCCTCTTCGACACACCCCTCCTGGCACAGGCGGGCCTGGTGGAGGCCCGAGTAGTCCGCAAGGCGCTCCGCGCGGCAGCCCAGGGCGAGCCCCTGCCCCTGGACGGCCTCGCGGACCTGGTGTCCCTGGAGCTGTGGCTGGGCCGCCTTCTGGCCCGCCGGGGCACTTGCTGGACGGGGACGCCCGCACGCGCGCGTGCGGTTCCGGCGGGGATCAGGCCGCAGCGGGGGGCGTTGGCTGCGGGTGGGGCTTGAGGTGGTGGGAGGCGGAGGTCGTCTTGAGTGGGCGGGTTAGGCCCTGGCATGCTCGCGGCCCGCATCGGCGGGGGCAGGCTTGCAGCGGGGGCTGAACTTCGGGTGGGCTCAGGGCGGTTGGGGCGGGATGGTCCTGAACGTGTAGGTGTGATCAGAACCGTTGGGGCGGTTGCCTGCCCGCCCGGCTGACCCGCTGCACGGGGACCCGCCACGCGCGCGTGCCGTACGGGCGGGGTAGCGGGCGTCGACCGACCCGCCGAGCGGCCGCAAGCCGGGAGTCGCCGGGCGGCGGGCGCAAGTCGGCAGGCACTGCCAGCGGGCCTCTGCCGAGCGGCGCAGCACGCGAGTGGACGTCGATCTGCACGGCCCAGCACTGACGGTTGAACAAGCGGACGCCCGCCGTAGCTCCCGCCCCCGCAGGAGGGTGACACGGACCCGCCCCTCGACCGAGCCACCGACCGCAACCCCTGCCAGCCGACCCGGCCCCGCGCGGCACATCCCCACAAACCGCCCCAAGCGCGGGACCCGCCACCGAACGCCGTGACCTCGTGCCGCGCGCCCGGGGACAATGGCCCGGTGCGGTACAGAATCCTGGGCAGTACCCGGGCGGAGGACGACCAGGGCACCGCTGTGCCCCTCGGTGGTGCGCGGCTGCGTGCGCTGCTCACCGTCCTTGCCCTGCATCCCGGCCAAGTCGTCTCCGTCGGCACCCTGATCGACGAGGTGTGGGCGGACGAATCCCCGCAGGATGCCCCGGCCGCCCTGCAGGCTCTCGTCGGGCGCCTCCGCCGTACCGTCGGCAAGGACGCGGTCGGCTCCGAGCCCGGTGGCTACCGGCTCGCCGCCAGCCGCGACGACGTCGATCTGTTCGTCTTCGAGCGGCTGGTTCGGCAGGGGACGGCCGCCCTCGACCGGGGTGACGCGGCCGGCGCCGCCCGCGACCTCGACGAGGCCCTCGCCCTGTGGCGTGGTCCCGCCCTCGCCGACCTCCCCGACCGCTCCGCCGCCACCCGCCCGGATGCGCTGCGCAAGGAGGCGACGCGCGCCCGGGTCGAGGCCGGCCTGCTGCTCGGCCGCGCCGCCGACGCCGTACCGGAGCTGAAGGAACTGACCGCGGCGCATCCCTACGACGAACCGCTGCACGCCCTCCTCATCCGCGCCCTGCGCGACACGGGCCGGGGCGCCGACGCCCTCGCCGTGTACGAGACGGTCCGGCGGGCGCTGGCCGAAGGGCTGGGCACCGATCCCGGCCCTGAACTCCGGTCCCTGCACGCCGAGTTGTTGAATCCCGCAGAGCCGGCACCCGTCCCGGCCCGTCCCGCCCGCGACGGCAACCTGCGTCCACGGCTTACCTCTTTCGTGGGCCGGGAACCCGAGATCGCCGCCATCCGTTCCGAAATGCACAGGGTCCGCCTCGTCACCCTCACCGGACCGGGCGGCTCCGGAAAAACCCGTCTCGCCGAGGAAGCCGCCGCCGGGCTCCCGCAGGCGTGGCTGGTCGAGCTGGCCCGGCTCGACCGGCCGGAGGCGGTGCCGGGCGCGGTGGTCAGTGCCCTCGGTCTGCGCGAGACCCTGCTGATGACCACCGAGCTGACCGTCCAGCAGGACGACCCGGTCGCCCTGCTGGTGGAGTACTGCGCCTCGCGCAGCCCACTCCTGATCCTTGACAACTGCGAACATGTCATCGACGCGGTGGCCGACCTCGCCGAGACCCTCCTGACCCGCTGCCCGGAGCTCACGATCCTCGCCACCAGCCGTGAACCCCTGGGCGTCCCCGGCGAGTCCGTGCGCCCCGTCGAGCCCCTCGTCCCCGACCAGGCGCACCGCCTCTTCGCGGAGCGCGCCGCCGCCGTCCGGCCCGACGCGGAGACCGTGCTCCAGGACACGGAGGCCGTCGCGGAGATCTGCCGCCGCCTCGACGGCCTGCCGCTCGCCATCGAACTGGCCGCCGCCCGACTGCGGTTGCTCAGCCCACGCCAGATCGCCGACCGCCTCGACGACCGCTTCCGCCTCCTCACCTCCGGCAGCCGCACGGTCCTGCCCCGCCAGCAGACCCTGCGGGCCGTCGTCGACTGGTCCTGGGACCTCCTCGACGAGGACGAGCGCACCGTGCTGTGCGAGGCCTCCGTGTTCGCCGGCGGCTGGGACCTCGCGGCGGCGGAGACCGTGTGCACCGGGCCGGTGGCGGACCTGATCGGGGCGCTCGTCGACAAGTCCCTGATCGTGGCCACCCCGGGCGAGGCGCACGACGGCATGCGCTACCGCATGCTGGAGACCATCCACGAGTACGCCGTGGAGCGCGCCGCCGAGACCCCGGACCTGCGAAAGGCGGCCGAGCACCGGCACCGCGCGTGGGTGCGCGCCCTCGTCGAGCAGGCCGAGCCGCTACTCCGCTCGGGCGATCAACTCCCGTGGATCGCCCGCCTGGAGACCGAGCTGGACAACCTCCGCGCGGCCCTCGCCCGCTCCATCGCCGAGCGCGACGAGGCGGAGGCGGGCGCGGTGGCGCTCGCCGTCGGCTGGTTCTGGTGGCTGCGCAACTACCGCGCCGAGGCAGCCGAATGGGTGGAGCGCGTCCTCGCCCTGGCCGTGCCGGAGGGGTCCGCCGCCCCGGACCCGTTCGAAAGCTACATCGCCGACCCGGATGCGGACGCCCGCCACCCCCTGCACATCCAGCGGATGAACCTCCGGCTGCTGCATCTCTTCCTCAAGTCCGAGTTCGAGGCCCTGGAGCGGCTGTCGGACGGTGTGCGGGACGAGCACACGCGCCGCTACATGCGGCTGGTGCAGGACCACTTCGCCGCCGGCGGCCCGGAGGCGGCCCGGATGCCGGGACTCATCTGGCCGCTCACCGCCTACTTCCTCAACGAGGCGATGGACATCCGCCCGGCCATGGAGGCGGCGGTCGCCAATGTCCGTGTCCACGGCGGGGACTGGGAGAACACCGTCCTGCTGATGTTCCGCACGCACCTGCTCGTCGACTCCCCGGGCGGCATGGCGGGCATCGACGAGGACCTGGAGACCCTGAAGGTGCTCGGCCGACGCGTCGGCGACCGCTGGGTGCGCGCCCAGGTCTCCAGCGCGGTCGGCGAGGCCGCCATGGTCCGCGGCCGCTTCGAGGAGGCGAAGGCGGCCTACGAGGAGGGACTGGCGCTCGCCTACGAGGTCGGCGCCAACACCGAGACCCCCTTCCTCATCGCCCGCCTCGCCGAACTCGCGTTCCGTGCCGGCGACCGCGACAGCGCGCTGGCCGGCCTGGACGCGGCGGCCGAGGAGTCCGAGCGGCACGGCGTACCGGACGCCCGCGCGTTCGTCCTGATGCTGCGTGCGCACATCGCCCTGGAGGACGGCGAGATCACCCGCGCGCGTGAGCTGAGCGACCAGGCCCGTGCGCAGAGCGAGAAGGGCACGCCCCCACCGCAGTTCAGAGCCGGCCTGAACGCGGTCGACGCCCTGGTCACCGCCGCCGAGTCCGGTCCGGAGCGCGGGCTGACGTCGATGTGCGCCACCTTGCGCGAGGCCGTCGAGCAGCGCTGCGCCGAAGCGCTGCTCGCGACCCTGCTGGACCAGACGGCGACGCTCTGCGCCGACCTCGGCGAACTGCCGCGCGCGGTACGGCTGTTCGCCCTCGGCGACCGCCTACGCGGTGGCCACCCGCGCTCCATGCCCGAGCGGGCCCACACCGAGCGCGCCGAGGCCACCGCCCGCGCCGAACTGGGCGCCGACCGCTACGCCGCCGAGCGCGCCCGCGGCGAGACCCTCACCATGGCCGAGGCGCTGGCCGAACTGCCTCCTTCGGCCTGACGTCCTACCGGCAGGTGAACTTCGACTCCGCCCAGTCCGCGAGCGCCAACTTGTCGAACGAGCTGTGCGGTTCGACCACCAGTTGTACGGTCTCGCGCCCGGCGAGGCCCACATGGACGGGCACCGCCGGGTCCCCGCCGTCGATCTCCCCGGACCGCCACAGCCGCACCCCGTCGGCGTACACCGAGAAGGAGAGCCTGCCGATCCCCAGCATCATGTCGTCGACGCCGACCGTCGCGTCGTAGGAGACGCACGGGCGGTTGAGGTCGATCGTGACGGAGGACCGGCCGTGCACCGTCACCCCGTGGGTGTACCGGGTGCCGCCGATCGAGACGCCGTAGCGCTGCCACACCCAACTGCTCCCGCCGAGCCGGATCTCCGGAGCGGTGCCGTCGCCGTTGACGTTGTACGACAGCTCGCTCACCTGGAAGACGGTCGGCGCCGGTGGGGGCGTCGGGGTCGGAGTCGGGGTCGGAGTCGGGGTGGGAGTGGGCCTGGGTGTGGGCGTGGGCGTGGGGGTCGGCGTGGCCCTTGGAGTCGGCGTCGGTTTCGGAGTGGGCCTGGGCGTCGGTGTCAAGCTCGGGGTGGGGGTCGGCGCGGGGGCCAACATGACCGGTTCCTGGGCGGGTTGCTTCTTCGGGGGCGTCGGTGTCGGCGACTCGGGCCTGGCGATGGGGGAGGACGAGGGCGCCGGTTTGGCCTCGGGCTTCTTCGCCGGGTGGTGGTTGCCGGTCAGCGCGAGGGCGATCGCCGCCGCTGTCGCCGCGGCGACCACACCGGCCGCGATGCCCGCCTTCACCGGTGCGCCGAGCCCTTCGGAGGCCGCCGCGCCACCGGCGCCGCCGCCGGACGAACTCCCGCCCGCCGCCGAGGCGGCGCCCGCGGCACCGGCCGCACCCGCTCCGGCACCGCCCGCGATCAGCGCGACCGCCTTGGCGTACCCGGCGGCGCCGAACCAGCCGATGACCGCGACCGGGACGACCGCCGGGATACCGCCGGCGACCTCCTCGATCTGCAGCGCGGCCAGCCGGCACTTGGCGCACTCGTCCAGGTGCTTGCGCAGCCCCCGCTCGGCACGGGTGCGCAGCCGGCGGCGGGCGTAGGTGCCGAGCTGGTCGGCGTAGCGGGAGCAGTCCTCGTCGTCGGTGAGGGTCGCGCTGACGTGGGCCTGGAGATAGGCCTGCTTGAGGCCCTCACGGGCCCGACTGGCCAGCACGCGCGTGCCGTTGGCGTCAAGCCCGAAGAGCGTGGCCACCTCGCTCGGCGACTCGTCCTCGACCTCGGTGTGCCACAGCACGGCCTGCCACCGCTCGGGCAGCGACCGGAAGGCCTGCATGGCCATCGACTGCTCGGCCTCGTGCATGGCCCGGACGTCGGCGCCCAGGTCCAGAGTGTCGTCGTCCGACACCTCGGACACCCGGGTGGACTGCGCGGCGAACACCGCGAAGTCGTCGACGAGCTGCTCCCGCTTCGCCGACTTCGTCCAGTTCGCGGCGACCCGCCGGACGGAGGTCAGCAGATAGGCGCGTACGGCGTACTCGGGCCCCGAACCGCCGCGCACCGCTTGGAGCATGCGGGCGAACACCTCTGCGGTCAGGTCGTCGGCGGTGTGGGCGTCCCGGCAGCAGGTGCGGGCGTAGCGGCGCACGGCGTCCGCGTGGCGCCGGTACAGCTCCTCGTACGCCGTGTCGTCACCGGCCCGCATCCGCTCGATCAGCGCGGCGTCGGCGGCCGGCATCTCCAGCGGCGGCGGCAGGGCACTGCCCTCGCGCTGGGCCGGAACACCGCCCGGAACACCGCCCGGCCCGCCCTGGCTCGGCACCTGTGGTGAGGTCAGCCCACCGGCCTCCGGGTCACCGTCACCCAGTGACTCGTCCCGCCCGTCAACACCCATCGCGGAAAGCCCCCGCCGCTGCCCAATCCGACCCGAACAACGGGTCAGCCTGCCATATCGACTTTTCGTCAGTAAGCGACCGGACGTGCCAACCACTCGTCCGTGGGGTCTTCCCGCAACGCAGTACTAGCTTTCACCCCTCCGGGGAAGGCTCAACTGCCGTGCCCTGAGAGGGAGTTGATCTACGGGCTCGAAATGTCCGACAATGTTCCCGGGCAGTGTTCGGTGCGTGGGCGGCGCACCACCCACGCACCACAGTCACCTGTACGAGTCACCCAGGACCGGGCCGCCGCCCCTCACAGGGGCCGCGACCGCAACCCCTCCAGCAGGATGTCCAGCAGCCTGGCCGAGGCCGCCGCCTGCTGCGCCGCGTCCGGCAGCGAGGGCGCCGCCGTGGCGATCACCAGCAGGACGTCCGACACCGACACGTCCGCCCGCAACTGGCCCGCCGCACGCGCCCGGTCCACGAGCTGGCCCACGACCTCCAGCAGCGCCGCCGCCCCGGCGTCGTAGTCCGCGGAGGTCAAGGACCCCGCCGACTCCTCCGGGACCAGCCGCAACTCGCCCGTGCCGGGCTGTGTCCGCTGCTGCGGCACCCGCGCCTCGTCGAGCAGGGAGCCCTCGCCCTCGTCGGCGACACCCACCCGCAGCACCTGCGGCGGCAGCAGCCGGCCGGCGCCCGAGGCCACCGACGTCCGCAGGAAGCGCGACAGCGCCGACCACGGCTCGTCCTCCTGGCCGAGCGCCGAACGCGCCTGGTCGGTCAGCCGGGAGGTCTCCTCCTCGGCTATCCGGCGCACCAGGACGTCCTTGCTCGGGAAGCGCCGGTACACCGTGCCGACACCGACCCGTGCGCGCCGCGCCACGTCCTCCATCGGCGCGCCGTATCCCAGCTCGCCGAAGACCTCACGCGCCGCACGCAGTACGTGCTCCAGATTGCGCTGTGCGTCCACCCGCAACGGCGCCGTACGCGAGCTGTCCCCGCGTCCGTTTCCCGCCGCCGCACCGACCGCGCCGCCGGATGTGACGGCAGACGCGGATGTCCAATGAGAGTCCTGAATATGCATACACGTTCCCCCGGTTAATGACGTCTCCCCCCGGAGACTCCCCGCCATCGGCAGCCGGAGCATCGTGAGACAAGCCCGGTCCGCGAGCCTCGCTCTGCGCGGCCTCGCTGAGCGCATCCCCCTACACCCCGTCGACACACGAACATAGTTGAGAGGGGGTCAATTCAGAAGGGGCAGGTTCCGCACGGAGCGCCCCCCGATCGGAGTACGGGTCGCATACCTCCCGATTGCGCCCCTCCACACCACCCCGATCACCCGCACTGACCTGCGCACCTGCGCCGCACTCCGGCAATTCCGGCTCCGACGCGCGGCCTCCGCCGCCGGTCACACAATTTGTCGAGCCTGTGGACAAACTCAAGCGCCGGGTGCGTCATGGGATGGTGAAGGAACGCGCGCGCATTCTCGTTGTCGGTGGCGGCTACGTCGGGATGTACACGGCCCTGCGCCTTCAGAAGAAGTTGAAACGTGAAATCAGGCGCGGGGAAGTCGAGATCACCGTTGTCTCCCCCGACCCCTACATGACGTATCAGCCGTTTCTCCCCGAGGCCGCCGCCGGTTCGATCTCCCCCCGACACGTCGTCGTACCGCTGCGCCGCGTCCTCCCGCTGTGCCGGATCGTCATCGGCGAGGCCACCGCCATCGACCACGGCAAGCGCACCGCGACCCTCAGCACCCTCGCCACCGAGGAGGAGGGCACGGGCACCCAGGAGCTGCCGTACGACGAACTCGTCCTGGCCCCCGGCTCGATCGCGCGCACCCTCCCGATCCCCGGCCTCGCCGACCACGGCATCGGCTTCAAGACCGTCGAGGAGGCCATCGGTCTGCGCAACCACGTCATCGAGCAGATGGACATCGCCTCCTCCACCCGCGACCCCGCGATCCGCGACGCGGCCCTGACCTTCGTCTTCGTAGGAGGCGGTTACGCCGGCGTCGAGGCGCTCGGTGAACTGGAGGACATGGCCCGCTACGCCGTGCGCTACTACCACAACGTCCAGGCCGACGACATGAAGTGGATCCTCGTGGAGGCCACCAACCGCATCCTCCCCGAGGTCGGCGAGGAGATGGGCACCTACACCGTCACCCAGCTCCGCCGGCGCAACATCCAGGTCCTCCTGGAGACCCGCCTCGAATCCTGCTCCGACCGCGTCGCCGTCCTCAGCGACGGCCAGCGCTTCCCCACCCGCACGCTCGTGTGGACGGCCGGCGTGAAACCCCACCCGGTCCTCGCCGCCACCGACCTCCCGCTCACTCCGCACGGCCGCCTCAGGTGCACCCCCGAGCTGACGGTCGAGGGCACCACGCACGCGTGGGCCGCGGGAGACGCCGCCGCCGTCCCCGACGTCACCGCCCCCGAACCCGGCACCGACACCGCCCCCAACGCCCAACACGCCGTACGCCAGGCGAAGGTCCTCGGCGACAACATCGCGCACGCCCTGCGCGAGGAGCCCCTGGAGACATACGCCCACAGGTACGTCGGTTCGGTCGCCTCCCTGGGACTGCACAAAGGCGTCGCGCAGGTCTACGGACGGAAGCTGAAGGGCTACCCTGCCTGGTTCATGCACCGCGTCTACCACCTCAGCAGGGTGCCCACCTTCAACCGCAAGGCCCGTGTGCTCGCCGAATGGACCCTGGCGGGGCTCTTCAAACGGGAGATCGTCTCCCTCGGTTCACTCGAACATCCCCGAGCGGAGTTCGAACTCGCGGCCGGTGGAAAGCCTCCAGAGGACCCGAAGGGGTCGAACTGATCGACCGAGGAACTCCACCGACCGCCCGCGCGTCTGACGAATGTCGGCCCGGTTCGGTCACACTGCCAGACTGGTCCACGACTTCGGGCGGGCCCACGCTCGCCCTTCTCACCCAAGAGGCTTTCCCCACTGTGCTGCATCTCCCGGGGGCAACCCCCGGACCCCCGGCAGGGTCCGGAGTGGGCCGACGACACCTGACACGAGGCAAGGATTCGTGAACTTCACGCGCTGGAGCGCCCGGCTCCCCGGAACACAGCGCCGCGCCGCAGCGCGGACCGACCACACGGTCACCCCGGACCGGCGGGGGGAAGGCTCCGTGCCCGCGGCCCGCGCCGAGCAGCTCACCGACGAGTCGCCGCCCGTCCCCGCCGTCGACGACCTGCCCGTCCGCGAGGTCCTCGACCGCGTCCCGGCCCTCGTCGCCCTCGTGCACGGCCCCGACCAGCGCATCGCGTACGTCAACGACGCCTATGTCACCGCCTTCGGCGCCCGCCCGCTCGGCGCACCGGCCCGCGAGGCCCTCCCTGAACTCGACGAACTGGGCCTGCTCCCGCTCCTCGACCAGGTCCTGCGCAGCGGCAAGCCCCGCACCCTGAAGTCCCGCAAGGCCCCCGGCGGCCGCTCGTACACCTTCACCTGCACCCCGGTCGCCGAGAGCGCCGGCAGCGGCGAGGGCGGCGTCCTGATCTTCGCCACCGACGTCACCGACCACGCCGAGGCCGCCGAGCGCCTGCGCGCCAGCGAACGCCGCCAGCGCGAGACCGCCGTGACGCTCCAGCGCTCCCTGCTCCCGCAGGAACTCGAAGAACCCGACGACCTGCGCATCGCCGCCACCTACCAGCCCGGCGGCACCGAGGCCGCGGTCGGCGGCGACTGGTACGACGTGATCACGCTCGGCGGCGGCCGCACCGCCCTGGTCATCGGCGACGTCATGGGCCGGGGGGTGCGGGCGGCGGCCGTCATGGGCCAACTCCGCACAGCGGTCCGCGCGTACGCCCGCCTCGACCTGCCCCCGCACGAGATCCTCCAGCTCCTGGACGGCCTCGCCACGGAGATCGACGCCAACCAGATCGCCACGTGCGTGTACGCCATCTTCGACCCGAACGAGGGCCGTCTGGTGTACGCCTCGGCCGGCCATCTCCCGATCCTCGTCCGCGACGAGAGCGGCGCGGTCCAGCGCGCCGACGAACCCACCGGCCCCCCGCTCGGCACCGGCGGCTGGATCCACTCCTCGGGCTCGATCCCGCTCAGCCCCGGCTCCACGGCGGTCCTCTACACCGACGGCCTGGTCGAGCGCCGGGACGAGGACCTGGACGAGGGCATCGCCTCCCTGGAGCGCGCCCTGGCCGGCGCCACCGGCACCCCCCAGGTGGTCTGCGACCGCCTGGTCCGCGCGCTCGGCGTCACCGCCGACCACGACGACGACGTGGCCGTCCTGGTCCTCCAGCACCCGGCCCGCACCGGCCACGACGGCGACCTCTTCCGCAACGCCGCCCTGGAGCTGCTCGGCGGAGTCGAAGCGGCCCCACGCGCGCGTGCGTTCGCCTCCGGAGTCCTCACCAGTTGGCGCTTCCCCACCGAACTGCACGACCTCGGCGTGCTGGCCGCCAGCGAACTGGTCGCCAACAGCCTCCAGCACGGCACCCCGCCCATGCGTCTGCGCCTGCGCCGCACCGACCGCCGCCTCATCGTCGAGGTCACGGACGGCGACGACCACCTCCCGCGCCGCCGCCGGGCCGAACCCGCGGACGAGTCCGGCCGGGGCATCGCGATCGTCGCGACCATCGCCTCCACCTGGGGCTCCCGCCGCACCCCGGGTGGCGGCAAGGCCGTCTGGTGCGAGTTCGTCCTCCCCAAGACGGCCCCGGTATGAGGGGGTTCTACGCCTCCACGCCCACGGGCTCCACGGCCCCCCGAGCGACGACCAGACTCCCCTTCGCCCGCCACGGCTGATCCTGCACGGCGGTGAGCCGCCGCCCCAGCCGCAGGGCGAGCACGCTGATCCCCAACGAGAACACCAGGAACATCACGACGTACGGCCCCGGCAGCGACGCCCCGAGCGGCCCGCCCACCGCGGGCCCGACGGCCAGCGCGAGCTGCTTCACCAGCGCGAAGGCCGAGTTGTACTGCCCCGCCATCCCCTCCGGCGCCAGATCGGCGACCAGCGGCGCGACGGTCGGCGACAGCATCGCCTCACCGAGCCCGAACAGCGCGTACGTCGACACGAAGGCGGCCGTGGCCATCTCCTGGCTCCCATGCCCGAGCCCCGCGAACCCGGCCGTGACCCAGGCCAGCGCCCAGATCAGCCCGACGGCCGCGATCACCCTGGACCGCCGACGCCGCTCGACGAACCTCAGCACCGCGAACTGCGCGACCACGATCATCGCGGTGTTCGCGGCCAGCGCCGTACCGAGCGCGGACGTCGAGATCCCGGCCGCTTCCACCCCGTAGGCGCTCAGCCCCGACTCGAACTGCCCGTAGCAGGCGAAGAACAGCACGAAGCCGAGCACACTGAGCTGGACCATGGCCTTGTTGTCGAGCAACTGCTTCCAGGCGCCCTTGGCCGACCGCGACGGGGCGTCCCCGATGCTCGGCGAGTGCGGCATCCGTACGGTCGCGACGACGCCGGCCAGCACCAGGAACATCGCCGACTCGATCCCGAACAGCAGCGTGAAGGATGCGGCGCTCGCCGTGTCGACCAGATGACCGCCGATGAGACCGCCGACGCCGAGCCCGAGGTTCTGCAGAAAGAACTGCATGGCAAAGGCACGCGACCGCGTCTCGGCGGTCGAACAGTCCACGATCATCGTGGCGAGCGCCGGTTGCATCACGGCCTGCCCGGCCCCGAGCGCGGCGGCCGACAGGAGCACCGCCGTCGCATCGCCCGCCAGCCCCAGGCTCATCGACCCGAGGGCGGCGAGGACCAGGGCGGCGATCAGGACCGGCCGGGGGCCGCGCCGGACGATGGCCCGCCCGGCGAACGGCAGCACGATCAGCGCGGCCACGGCGAAGACGGCGAGTACGAGACCCGCCGTCATGGCTCCCAGACCCCGCACCTGCGCCACATAGACATACAGGTACGGGACGGTGAAGCCGAGCCCGAACGCGCTGAGTGCGTTTCCCACGTGGATCCGGCGCATCGCTGCGCCCATCGCCCTGGTCACGTTCACCTCAATCAAGTAGTTGGTCGCCAGCGGCACTTCTTAGTACCGAAGACTTCGAAGCTAAAGTTAGAAGCTAAACAGTACATCCAGAAGGACTTCAACGCCAAGCGGGCCCGTGCGATACTGACGCCCATGGGCGAACCGACACTCGATGAGCAGATCGCCGCCTACCAGCGCGAGTTCCAGGACCTCGACGCCCAGGTCGAGAAGATCGTGTCGGCCCTGGGCCGCCTGAACCGCCGGATGAACGTCGCCTACGGCCGCCAGACCGCGAACCTCGGCCTCAGCAACGCCGAGTGGGAGGTCCTCAAGGCCCTCGTCCTCTCCGGCGCCCCCTACCGGATGGGCCCGAGCGACCTCGCCAAGCGCCTGGGCCTCACACCGGCCGCGATGACCCACCGGATCGACCGCATGGTCGCCGAGGGTCTGGTCACCAGGGAGCGGGACGAGTCCAACCGCGTCCGCGTGATCGTGGAGCTGACGCCGGAGGGGCGCGGCAAGTGGCTGGAGGCGATGCGCATGGCGACGGTCTTCGAGGGCGAGCTGCTCCAGGACCTGTCACCGGAGGAGCGCACGGCCCTCGGCGAGGTCCTCACCCGCCTGCTGCGTAGGGTGGAGCACGCGCAGCCGGACGCGGGCGGACGTCTCAGCGACCTCGACTGACCTCAACTAAAAGATCTTGACAGAGGGTGGTTGACACTGCCTGTCTCGATGCGTAGAGTTCTTCGGGTTGCCGCAGGGCCGTAACGGTTCTGCGACAGCACCTCCGCCGCATCAGCGGCAACCAAAACCATTAGCGCGACCTCCCAACGGGATTGATTTCGGCATGCCCGAATTCAATTCGATTTGGGTACGACAGCTCGATTAGGAACTGCCGAGTGGATCCGCTAAGGTTTGAAACGTCGGAACGGCCCAACGGCCGGGATGGCAACCCCCTCTGACTGGGAGTCAGGCCCGAAAGGATCTGATAGAGTCGGAACCGCCGGAAAGGGAAACGCGGAAGCGGAAACCTGGAAAGCACCGAGGAAATCA